>CAYFRZ010000069.1:0-9241 GCA_964345675.1 uncultured Methanobrevibacter sp. | reverse complement strand
ATCTTTGTTAGTAAAGATTTTAAAGGAGTTTATATTGAATATTAGGTGATTATATGTTTGAAGATACAACATTAACTGAAGTAATTGAATTAATTGAAATGTATGGAGAAAAAACAACTCTTATGGAAATATATAATGATTTAAATCATAAAAATAAAACGAAAAATTGAAAAAATATTAGGTGATATAAGTGTCAGTAAGAGCATATATTATAAGAACTAAAAAGATTTGGATTAATGAGGACAAAGGTTTCTTCCAATATAATAATGATGGAGAAAACCTTACACGATACATTCATGAAGATGAAGAGTATGCTATAAATGTATGGCATCAAGAAGACTTGATTGAAAAAATGTGCGATTATGGAGCCGAAAAATTTGTAAATCAAGACCTCTTAGGACAGATAGAAATGGGGAAAGATGATTTCTTATCCATGTATGAAATGGAAGACTTTGAAGGTGATGATTTAGAAAGTGTTGAAGTCATTAAAGAATATTTTAATCAAGGTAATTTGTGGTTAGTTTTAAAATGTTATTGAACGATATAGTGAAGTATTAATTACTTCTTATACAATTTTTAGGAGTTGAAAATATGATTGATGAAGTAAATTATTTAATCAATGATTTAGATATTAGTGGAGAACATGCATACGAAATAATAAACATTTATTTTGAATGCTATGGAGACAGTTGGACTTATGAAGATTATCTTCATGAAGAAATTAGAGTTATTAAGAACAATAAGGAGAATCAAAGGTTAATAGCCGAGCTTGAAACCGTAGATGATGTTGCTCTTCTTGAAGGAGATGATTATGTTTTATTAACTAATTATTCTACATTGCAAAGAATGGGTGAAATTGGAGATTGTCTTCCAACTCACCCCTTTTAAATTTTTTAAAACGATAAAGTGCAAATAATATAGAGGTGTTAAATATGGGTTTAGATATGTATTTATATGGTGTAACTAGCAATTATAATCTTCATGATTATAATCTTGGAAATATAAAAAATTTTATTGATATTGGATATTGGAGAAAAGCAAACCAAATCCACAACTGGTTTGTTGAAAATATTCAAGGAAATGTTGATAACTGTGCAACATATTGTGTCGATGAAAATAGCTTAAAAGAGTTAAAATCATTGTGTGTAGAAGTCTTAAGGTGTCCTGAAAAAGCCGATGAGATTCTTCCTACAAATAGTGGTTTTTTCTTTGGATCTCAAGAGTATGATGATTTGTATTTAGAAGATATCAAAAGAACAATAGAAATTATAAACTATGCTTTAAGTAGAGATTTTGATTATTTCGCTTATAACAGTAGTTGGTAAATATCCTAAAGCGAGCAGTCGATCTTGATTTGATGTTTTCTTCTGCTCGTTTTTCGAAAAATTTTTTTAGGTGATTATTATGAATAAAACTGGAAATATTGTGATGAAAGTAATTTGTGGTAATTTTAAAATATTATTGAACGATATAATGAAGTATTAATTACTTCTTATACAATTTTTAGGAGTTGAAAATATGAATGATACATATGATGAAATAAAAATAAGATTTGAATCAGCAATAAATAGCTTAAATGTTGAAAAAGGATTAAGCAATATTGAAGCCTTTAGTGATAGATACAAAAAAGCTTTTGAAGAAATGTATGCAAGACCATACATTACTTTTGGAAATAAAAAAGTACCAAAAACAACTGGTATCTATAACATAGGAACTTGGTTTTTGTGTGAAGGTAGATTAAGTGGATTTTGTGAATTATGTGAGGTATGTTACACAAAATGTCGTGAAGTTATGGGAAGCACCATTAAATCAAGACTAAATAATTACTATTTTTGGAAAAGTAATGATGCAAAAACAATAGCTATGTTTATTAGTTATTCTATACAGGCAGAATCATTCAAAGACAAGGATAATAAAATAAATCTACTTAGATTTAATGAAACAGGAGAGTTTGAAAATCAAGATGATTTAGTTAAAATGAGAGATGTATCTAACATAGTTTATGAACAAACTGGTGTTAAAAGCTACACATATACACATAATCGTGAACTTGATTTTAATATAGATAGACCTTATTTAACTATAAATGGCTCTGGATTCATGGTTGATAATAAATTCACAGTTGTAAAAGCATCTGAGTTTGAGAGATACACTGAAGAGAATAATTGCTTTAAATGTCCTCAGAAGTGTGAAATGTGTAATTCAATCTGTTCAAATAAACTTGGAATTGAAATTGTGGAGGTTGAAAGATAATGTTTCCAGATACTTTATATGAATTATTTATGTGTTTAGCTATTCCAATGTCACTTTTCTTTATAGTTGAATGTTTTATATGGATTATATTTTACATTTAGGTGATGATTATAGTGGATTATATAACAAGATGGAAAAATGAAGCTCAAAAGGCTTATACAGAATATAAAAAACGAGATTGTGCAGGTAATATCTATAAAAAAGATATTATCTGTAAAAGATGCGAATATGCAATAATTAATGCATATATTGATTTCCTGTGCTTAACTAAAGGTCCTAAGATAGCAGGAAATCATAGAAGATATGTAAATAGAGGTAGAAGAGAAAGGATTGATGAAATAAACATCATTATGAGAGAGTGGAATCTCTCATAACTTTCTCTTTTTAAAACGATTAATTGAGATGTTAATATGGAGAAAGTAACTATTTTAAATAAATTTAGATCATTAGATATGGATAATCTTGAAGTTGTAAAGAAATTAGCTGTTGATATGGTTAAGTGGCGTGCTTCTAATAGATGTTATATTGATATAGAAGTTGTGAAAACAAGATCATTTAAAAGTATTTTTGTTATTCATAATATTAATGAAAATGAATTAAGTAGTTATGATAGTTGGAAATTTTTAAATGATAGTATAAGATGGATTAAGTCTTATATTGAGCAAAATAATGATGATGGTATATGTGATGTCTTTGACTTTTGGAATGATAAATTAGATTATTTATTAGAATTATGAGGTGATTATATGGTAGATGAAAGTATTGGTTTTGAATTTGGAGCTATAATTGAATGTGGAAATATAGCTATTGAGAATGTTTATGCCGTAGAAATATATCAAGATGATGATAATATTAATTTGACTCTTATTGATGAACATGGATTTATTATTGGATATATAAATCAAATGGGAGAAGGTAATATGATTGATGAGTGTATAGCTATTGAATATAATAGTTGTTCTGAATTTAATAATGCTTGTAAAAAATACATTATTAAGAACGGTAAATTGAAATATAGAGATTGGTATTAATACCTTTCTCTTAAAATAGGTGAGATGATATAAATGTATATTGATAAATGTTTAATAGATGATTTTCATAATGAATTTGGATGTTGTACTGATGATAAATTTAAATATTGTCTTGAGAACTGTGGTATATGGTACACCTTAGAAGAAATTCGAGAAGAAATTGAAGATGAAAAAACATTAGAAGAGTTATGTACAACTTATTATTACATTCTAGATGGAAATTCATTTAAGTTTTGTAATGCAGATGAATTCATTGAAGATTGTGATGAATACATGCTTTAAAATAGATGAACGACAAAGTGAAGTAGTAATATCTACTTCATATTTAATTTTAGGAGTTGATAAAATGAAAGAGATAAACTTTGAGATAATAAGTAATAGGAACAAGGAAATATACTCAATAGGATATATAGAAATCCCGTCTAATGATGAATTTCAAGATGAAGAAGTAGAATGGTATTTTTATAATGATACCGGAGTTCAATCACGATGGTTCACACATCATGATGGAGTAGGATTAAGTCCTACTGAGGAACAAAACAATGAAATAGACCAATTCATGTCTGATTATGATGAGGATTCTGAATGGATTGATACAGTAATTATTCAATCTGAGGAGGAAGAAAACAAAACATATGTGAGAGAAAATATTACCCTCATCATTAATGATGGGGAGGAAATGGAATGAGCTATTGAAGATGCATCTGTATAAGTTATAATTTCATTAAGGAAATGATTGTGATAAATACATGTTTAAATAAATAAACGACAAAGTGAAGTAGTAATATCTACTTCATATTTAATTTTAGGAGTTGATAATGTAGTTAAATTAATTTTTTGTAATTATGGAATTGTTAGGTATTATATGTGATATTATTAGATGTTTCAGAGGTATAAAGAGATTTGAACAAGTTAAATCCTTATATCCTGATAATTAAGCCTTTACTGGTGTTTCAAGGAGGTTCAATTCCTCCTTAAAGGTTTCAAGGTTAAATAACCTTATAGGAGAGATTTAAATGATTAGGCAAAAAGCAATTGAAAAAATTAAGAATAAAGAATTAGGAACCTCTGATATTATGTGTGCTTTTGATATTATCGGTCAAGAGTATCTAATGGGAGAGGCTTCTTATATGAATAATTTTGATGATATTACAAACTTAATAGCAGATTTTGAGTTAGAACCTAATGAAATACTGTTATATATGCTTGAAAATCAAGAATATAACTCACAAGATTTGTTTATCACTTTTGATGGTCAAAAATTAGCAAGTTACAAAGATATAGATTATTATGTGTACTGGATTTGTGAAAAGATGAATGATGAATGTGCAGAATTTATTTTAAACTTGTGAAAAAAATGATACTGGTGTTTTAAGATAGGTTCAATTCCTATCTATCATTATCTGTGTTTTAAACAGTATTGGAGGTATTAAGAATGAAAAAAATACTATTTGATGAATTAGATTTTTTAAATGAGTTTGGAGATGAAGATATAGATTGTGCAGAATTGCTTGATGAAGAGTTAGATTGCAAATTCAATAACGAATGGGCAAGAAAACAATATGTTTTATGTGGTTCTGTTGGATTGTGGAATGGTACTACCTTTGGATACTATCCAAATGTCCTAAGCTCAATAAAAGAGGCAATAGATATTGCTTCAGGCGAGTTTGGAATGTGCTACATTTCTGTTTATGAGGCAGAATATGGCAAATTGTTTATTGATGTTAGTCATCACGATGGGCATTGTCATTTAGAGATTAGAGAAATCACAAAAAAAGGTACTGATGTGCTTGATTTGCATTATCAAGATATAGGTATGATTGTAAACAGAAAAGGTTGCACAAAAAATGCAAAATATCTAAAAAATTGCTATTGTTGAGGTGATTTGAAATGATTATAAAAATAAATGATGGTACAAATGATGAACTTGAGTTAGGAGAGGAAGTTGCAATTTTGGAACTTAATCCTTTCTTTGTTATTAATGCAAGAGAATTAGCAGTAAATGTTGCATATGATTTTTTTGATGCAGAATATGACATTGAGCAGGAGGATATTGACAGGAACATTAGAGAATATTTAAAAAATGTTCGTGAATATATTTTGAGAGAATGTATTGAGGTTTTAAACGATAATGATAAGGTAGTTTTGTAACTTAAAATGATATAAGGAGTTGATAATATGGTTAAATTAATTTTTTGTAATTATGGGATTGTTAATAAAAAGGAATGTAGAGTTTTGTTAAGAACATTGAAAGAGTGCAAAATAATATATAAGGCTTATCAGGTTCTCTCTGAGGACAGTAAAAAAGAATTAAAGAGTATTTTAAATGAGGAAATTACAACAAAAATTGATAAATGTTTTGATTATTATAATAAAAATTATTCCGTAGAAATTGAAAATGGGTATAATGAAAATGATAATATAGATATTAATATGTCCAATATTTGTGAAAAAATAAAAAGTTGGGAGTGTTAATATTAATTTTTTTATTATTTTTGAATGAATATGATAAAAAAACGATAAGGTGAAATAGTAATATCTATTTCATATTTATAAAAGGAGGTTATTACCATGAATTATGTTAATGAAGTTAATGAAGTTAAAATTAAATATAAAAACATAACTTTAGTCAATGACAGATTCGATGATTACATTGAAAGAAGTTGTTATACAATTATAGATGAAGAAAGGTTTGGAGCGAGTATAGCTATTGACCTGATGCATAAAGAAAATGATAAGATAACAATAGATGAAATCTTGGAGGCAGTAGAAGATTCTTTAGGAGATTTGAAAAAAGATTTGATTTTCCATGTAAAAGAATATCTGAACAATAACTATGATGGAAAGATAATTGATTAAACAAAATTCATATTCACCTATGAAATTTTAAGCCGAAGTTCAATACAGCGGACTTCGGCTTTTTTTATGCGATAGATTTTATAAAGACGGGCGATTCCCCTAACCCCTCGCCCGTAATGATTCACAACTCCTCGCTTTCAGACTCGTCGCAGTATGGGGGTTCATCTGCAATCACCGAGCCGCTCCTTTTTTTGCCTATCCAGGCAATTCCTTTTTGATGTTTTTCCTTGCTAAAGACCACAAAAAATTTTTTCGGCACGATCGCAAAATTATTTTTTTTTGTTTTTTTATTTTAAAAGCGACCCCGTCCACTCCGCTATCCCCGGACCGGCCCGCACCTATCCTTTTTTTGATGTTTTTTTCCTGAACCGTCGAAAAAATTTTTTTGAGTACTGTTGCCGGGTCAACGGTTGCCGGTTTGCATAAAAAAAAGTGGATACCCCCCAAGGAGTAAAAACCATTAAAGAAGAGAAAAATGTATCGGTGTCGCGATACATATCAGTCTGTCATCCCCAGAGCCATTGAGAAGATCTGCCCGATAGCTGGGGCAACACTATAGTGGATCATTTTCGCAAGGTCCTTAGGTTGTGTTTTCAGATCAAAGGACAATCTGTCAGGCAATCCATGAATCCTGCATCCTTCACGAATGCTAAATGGACGATCAGCTATAGGGTGTATGCTATCTCCGCCTGTACTGGAGGCGAGGTAGAACTTATGATCCATAGCCGGGCAGATCCTATCCCACCTTGCGCGGTTATATCCACCACTGCGGCCGCCATGACCATTTGCGGTGTTACCTTTTCCGGGTTGCACCGCACGAATTTTCTCCAGAGTTTTCGCCTGAATTTTAGGTTTCTGGTGCCATGTCACATTGTTTACGCCGTCTTCTCGCATCCACCTTTGATACTGATTTTGTGGTCGGCAGGAATATTCCGCCCACTCGCCCATCGTCTTCAAATCTCCAATAGCATCACCAACCGTACGGAATCTCCGGCGACCGCCTTGACCCGCAGCGGTAAATAAAGACTTAGGCATACCAAAATCAAAACCATTTGGAGTGGCAACATAAAATGCGAACCTCCGATGTAGCGGAATTCCATATTCAGCCTCGTCAAGCACAACCAGATACGCCTCATAACCCATCTCCTTTAGCAAATAGATGATTCTGTCTTTAGATGGTTGATTAAATCCATCTCTCACGTACTTCGGCGCATTATTTACCAGTGGAATGACCCCGACTTCAGTCTGAAAAATCGCAAATTCCGGCATATTTGACTCTAAAAAACTCAAACAAGCTTGAAAATCATAAAAATAAAAGCTACTTTTCGAACGTCCGCCGATATTTTCCCCGAAATCAGGCTTAAAGATCGCCAAATCTATATGGTTCTCCGGTTTATAGGTAGAAATCTGCTCCAAAGTGGGGTTTGCGTACTGTTTGTGGATTCTATTGTATCCGTATACTGCGTCGCCGCTTAATTTTACAACATCAACAACCTCATTTTCAGAAAAAATTTCAAAACCTGAACTGAATGTACCGAAATTCGGGTTATAGTCTAGAATGTTCATGTTTTTTTCTCACTCCGGGTATCTGATTTCCGCAGGACCTTCGCCGCTGCAGTACATTTTTTCGGGTTCCGAGTTAATGGCCGCTCCAAGTTTTCGCATAATTTCATGTTTTTCCATTTTTACACCTACCACATATATATAGTACTTACCTAAATAATATATTTTCATGTTATATGTTTATAATTATCAAAGATACGATTAAAATGCTTAAACTTCTTCAGTCTTTAGCTATTTTAATTGCACCTCCTATTGAATAAAGATAGTTTTTTGAGGATAGCTATTTTTTTCTTGTGTAGTATTGTTAATTTTCTACATTTTAACTATTATTTTACCCTTTTATCACACAACAAAGCTTAGGCTATCCTCACTTTAATATATGTAAGAACCAGTATATAAATATATCGAAGCTATTTTTTAGAAAACTTTATATACTATAAGAAGCAAATATCATTGTGTAGAGTGAAATCTACTACTCGCATTGTGTTGAGTTATATTCATTGTGAAAATGCTACGTCCTGAGCAATTTCTGAAGTATTCTCCGCAAAGTGGCATAGATTGGGTGTAATGGGCTTTTTATCTCTTTTAGAGGTGTAGGTTTTTGTTCGTTGCGCTTGCCACTTTGTCATTTTATTACCTTTTTTTTATTTTTTTTACTTATTTCTCTTATACGGGGTTTCTGAAAGTTTTATGTTTTTGAGTTTTCTGAAGGTTTTATGTTTTTGAAGGTTTTTTGAAGATTTTATGTTTTTGAGTTTTCTGAAAGTTTTATGTTTTTGAGTTTTCTGAAAGTTTTATGTTTTTGAGTTTTCTGAAAGTTTTATGTTTTTGAGGGTGTGGTTTTTTTGTGCGCCGAATTTGCCTGATTATCATTTTTTTTAGCTATTTTTTGTTTTTTTGTGCGGGGTTTCCGAAGGTTTTATGTTTTTGAGGGTTTTTTGGGTAACGGGGGAGAATCCTTGCTCTAAATTGGAAAAGGGGCGCTCAGAGGTCAATATTAGGCTCAGAAAGTTCTGAAAATTGTTGTTTTCGTAAAATAAGCGATAAAATTGACTGTTTTTTAATCAGTTGATAGGTTTTTTTTAAAAAGAAGCATTAGTTTTTTATCTCTCTAATTGAATTTTTTATGCTTTCTTTCATACAGTGGGGGTAATAGTTCATGAAATGTAAAAATAATTCTAAAATTATGAGATCAGCTTATAAAAAGTGAAATATTTTGAAAAAATGAAGTAATAAGGTTCAAGCATAAAGAAGTAAAAATCATTTTTGATGAAAAATTAACATAGAAAATTAGTTCGTAATAACTAAAACGTTTTATAGAGATATGTGGAAAATTATAAGTATATACAATAAAAATAATCGATATGAGTTACACTTCATATCAAAAATGTAATATTTTTTTTACAAAAAATGTGCTTTTTTTTTACTGAGCCGTCCAGTTGGCTTCCTACTCAGTGACTTGTCCGTTTGCAAAATTTGTAAAAAGACTTCTCATGTTCAATTTTTCTTTATTTTTTTAAAAAATGTACATGATA
>CAYFRZ010000068.1:0-9257 GCA_964345675.1 uncultured Methanobrevibacter sp. | reverse complement strand
AATTGTTTGTTCAAAATATTTTACCTCCATAACAATTTTTCAAACATCCATGAGATTAAAATCTCACTTCAAAACTATATATAAATACATTATATAAACCTTTTTATTTCATAAATCTCTTTAAATGAGTTTAATTTTAAAAAATAAACCTAAAATATTATTAAAATAAAATATTAATAAACTTTAGACTCCAATTTATTAATAAACCTATTAAATAATATGGAATAAAATTTCAAGATAATTAACAATATATATTTTTAAACATGAATACTATGACTCCCCCTATAAAATAACACATAATAAAAAGCTATCTAATACAAAATAATTGATTTAATTAAAGTTAAAACAAAAAACAATAATTTAAATAGATAATCTCAAAAAATAAGACCAAATAAAGAAAAAAATATGATAATATTAAAAAAGCAAATGAAACCTAAAATTTACCCAATATTACGGATAAAATAAACACGAAATTATTTCAAATTTATAGTCAAAAAAAGAAAATAAAAAATGTAAAATTAAATTTAATTTTACATCATCGGAGGCATTCCACCACCCATACCAGGCATAGGAGGCATACCACTAGCATCATTACCAGACTCATCAGGTCCAGTAGAGTTAAGTGCATTTCTTGCTGCAATCATATCGTCGATACGTAAAATCATTTCACTAGCAGCACCTGCAGATTGTAAAGCTTGAATTTTTACTCTTAAAGGTTCAATAACTCCAGCTTCCTTCATATCTACAATTTCACCAGTGAACACATTAATACCAATTAAATTAGAGTCTTCATGAGCAGCTTTTAAATCAGCGATTAAATTAATAGTATCTAAACCAGCATTTTCAATTAATGTTCTAGGAATAACTTCTAATGCTTCAGCATATTTTAAAATAGCTAATTGTTCTCTTCCATTAACAGTTTCACCATATTCCCTTAACTGTTTCACTAAATCAATTTCACATGCTCCTCCACCAATAAGAACTTTTCCTTCTTCAATAGTAGCAGCAACTACACCTAAAGCATCATCAATAGCTCTTGATATTTGTTCAGTCACATAACGAGTACTACCTCTAAGAACAATAGAAGAAGCTTTTGGGTTTTCACATTCTTCGATGAATGTTAATTCATGATCAAATAATTTATCAATATATACATGACCTGCAGAACCTAATTTATCTTCAGACAAATCTTCAATATCAGTTACTAATTTAGCACCAGTAGCTTTTGCGATTCTTTCCATATCGGATTTTTTAACTCTTTTAAAAGTCATGATTCCTGCTTTTTTCAAGTAGTGTTCAGCCATGTCATCAATGCCTTTTTGACAGAACAATACATTAGCACCAGAATCAATAACTTTATTCACTAAATCCCTAATCATTTGTTCTTCATTATTTAAGAACATTTCAAATTGTTCAGGACTAGTAATATCAATTTTAGCATCCGTATTAATCTCTTTTAATTCAATAGGATATTTCATGATAGCAATTTTTGCATTTTCAATATTTTTAGGCATAGATTTAGAAACAGGAGCTTTATCAATTACAATACCTTCAGCCAAGAAAGAATCTTCAACAGAATCCCCGGAAACTCTTTGAATGTTAATATTATCAATGTCTGATTTTCCATTTTCTTCAATTCTTAATGCTGCTTCAACAACAAGATCAGCCAAATGTTCTTTAGCATAATCTGATCCTTTACCACTCATTGCAGTTACAGCTACTTTTTTAAGAGTTTCTTTATCATCTGCACCGATAGCAATACCCTCTAAAAGTTCAACTGCTTTTTCTGTTGCATTTCTGAATCCTTTTACAACAACAGAAGTTGCAATCCCATCATCTAATAATTCTTCAGCCTTAGACAATAATTCACCAGCAATGACAACAACAGATGTGGTACCGTCACCAACAATCTCTTCTTGTTTTTTAGCTGTTTCTACAAGCATTCTAGCTGCAGGTTGTGCAATATCCATTTCACTCATGATGGTTGCACCATCATTAGTTACAGTTACATCACCTAATGAATTAATTAACATTTTATCCATACCTTTAGGACCTAAAGTAGTTCTTACGATACCTGCCAATACTTTAGCAGCAGTGATATTCATTCTTAAAGCATCTCTTTTAGAATATCTTTCAGTTCCTTCAGGAAGGATAAAAATTGGTTGATTTGCCATTTTTTAATCACCTTTAAAATTTTCTAATAAAATAATATAAAACTAAGTTTTTATACATATATAATATGGATTAGAAGTTATATAAAAACATTACTTATTAAACTAACTTTAGGTGTTTTAATGTACAAAGAAATTATAAACGAAATTAAATTAAATTTAGGTGAAAATAACGATTTAAATAGGAAATATCTAGCATCCCAAATGGAAAAATATAAAGATCATCCTTATAATACAGAAATTACTCGCGAAATTTCCCGTATGATGTGGGATTGTTTAAGTGAAGAAGAAAAAAAAGAATTCATTGAAATTTCAGAAAAAGAAACTCCTATAATTGACATATTAGAAAAAATATTCCCAATGATTGAAAATGGAAATTATAAAGAAGCATTAGAAAAACTTAGTAAATTTATGGAAAATTTCCCACCAATATTTGAAGACGATACAGTTAATGAATATCATTACTTCACCAATCCATTAGAAGAAAAAATTTTTTATGAATATATTGGTGCTGAAAAAGAAGTTAGATACATACCAGATAATCAACCTTTACTTGATTTAAATTATGTATACGGATTTTTACTCTTAGAAAACAAAAAACTAGATGAAGCTGAAAACTACCTTAAAAAGGCATTGAAGATCAATCCAGTTTCTTCTAGAATACTATTAGAATTATCTGAAATTTACAAAACAAAGACACCAACTTTTAATAAATTTTTCTTATATACCATTCAAGCACTTGAATATGCATATTATACACAAGATATTGCAAGATGCTATAGAAATTTAGGTTATTATTACATTGAAGAAGAAGATTTTGAAACTGCTGCTAGCTTATATAATTATAGTATGAAATTCGAGTTAAGTCCACTTGCATATAAAGAACTCCAGTATATAAAAACAAAAAGTGGAATTAATATTGAACTAGACTTGAATGATTGTTTAACATCACTGAAAAATAAGAATATACAAGTTGATACAAATCCATTTATTTTAAAATCTTTAAATGAATTATCATCTAAATATGATGAAGAACAAGCATTAAGTCAAGCATTATATTTCTATGAATTACAATATGATTTAACCCATGATGAAAAAATTCTTGAAAAAATTAATAATCTTCAAAGAATCGTAAAGCATTAATATAATATATAATATTATATATAGATAATAATTAAAGGTGATTTTTAATGTGTTCAAGTGGAGGGCCAATGGCCGATATTGATTTAAAAAAATTAAAAACAAAGAAATACCATTGCAAAAACTGTGGAAACTCGTTTAAAGGTCTTGGAAAAAAAGTAGTTTGTCCATCTTGCCAAAGTGACAATGTTGAACTTGTAGAGTAAATTTATTTTACTCTCTTTTTTTATTTTTTTAGTGATATTATGAATATTGATTTTAAAAATGATGAAATACTATTTCTTGAAGGAGAAACAGGAATGGTGGGCATTGTTAAAGTAGCATATGATAATAAGATATTATTTATTGCAACTCAAGATAACGAAGAAATAGTTCAATTTTTGGAATCTGATGATATTATTGCAGTATCAAACTTTAAAAAAGACAAAAGAGCAATTAAATCTCAAGCATATCTTAGCCGTGAAGAATCTTCCCCACTCGTAATTTTAAATAAAGATCACCCTTCAACTAAACGTTTAGAAACTGTTATATCAATTGGCGATGAAGTTAACCTAAATTGTGATATTATTCCAGGAACCCATCCTGAACAAAATATATTATGTTCTTGTGACAGTTTATCTGGACTTAAAATAATAAAAACACAAACTGGAATTAGACTAAATAAAAAATTTTATAATTTCACAATTGAAAAATTTTAGGTTAAAAATATGATTATTGATTCATTTTATACATTTTTAGGACAATTTGTAGTTTTTTTAGCTATTCTCATTATAATACTGTTTATCATAGTTTTAATTTTAGGAATTTTAATAGCTAGAAAAAACAAAATTAAATTTCCTAGATTCATATTATTTGTTGTTGATTCACTATATTTCCCATTTAAATCAATAGCAAATTTTTTAAAACTTGATGAATATTTAATTGATGATATTGCAATTAAAGTTAGAGATGAATTAAATAAAGAAAAATTCAGATCAATTCCCTCAAAAAAAACATTGATATTTTTACCACATTGTTTAAGACATAGAAATTGTCCTGCAACACTTCAAAAAGAAGGATTAAACTGTACTGAATGTGGATTATGTTCCATTGGAGTTATTAAGAAAAAAGCTGAACCAATGGAATATAAATTATATATTGTTCCAGGATCAAGTTTTGTTAAAAAAATTGTTAAAGAAAATAAATTCAAAGCAGTTCTTGGTGTGGCCTGTCATGAAGATTTAAACCAAATGATGATGTTATTATCAGATTTTTGTCCTCAAGGAGTATTACTTGAAAAAACAGGTTGTTTTGAAACAAAAGTAAATATTAAAAAAGTATTTGAAAAATTAGATTCCAAATACTAATCATCAAAATATCTCATAAACTCTAAAGATTCTGGAGTTTCTTCAAATTCTTTTATAAAAGAGTTTAAATCATTTATAAATTCTTTTTTTCTCATATCTACATCTTTAATTTGAGAATAATCTTTTTTTACAGATACTGACATTATAATATCATAAGTTTCAAGAGTTATTTCCGGATATAAATCATCGAGAAAATCATCCATATTATCCTCTTCCAAGTTCTTGATGAGCTCTTGCAAGGTGACCTGCAGCTAATGCACCAACAAGAGATAATTCTCCTGCAAGTACTGTGCATGCAACAATTTCTGCAAATTCACGTGCTTTACCCGAACCTGCAACATCAAGAATTTCTAATCCTTCATGAGCAACTTCAAGACTTGTTCCTCCACCAACAGTAGCTACTGGCAAGTCTGGTAAGTTAACTGAAAAATATAAATCACCATTTCTATTTTCAGCGGTTGTGATACCTAATGAACCTTCAGCAACATGTGCCGGATCTTGACCAGTTGCTAAGAAAATAGCTGCAACCATATTGGCATAATGTGCATTAAATCCCATACTTCCAGCAACAGCTGAACCAATTAAATTTTTAGCCATGTTTACTTCAACAATGGCTTCTGCTGTAGTTTTAAGTTTTTCAGAAACAATATTTTTTGGCACCAATATATCTGCTATAACACTTTTTCCCCTTCCTTCAACAAGGTTAATAGCAGCAGGTTTTTTATCAACACACACATTACCACTTAAAGCAATGTGAATTGCGCTAGTATCTTGTGCTAATTTATCTAAAATTTTTTCAGAAGCTATTGTTACCATATTCATTCCCATACTGTCCCCAGTTGAGAATACAAATCTTGGATACACATAACTTCCAACTATTAAAATAGGGTCAATTTTAATTAATTTACCATGAGATGTTGTGCTTTCAGCAATAGCTTTTAATTCATCAAAATTATCAATAAACCATTGTTTGATTTTTAATGCATCATTTGCACCATCACATTTAATAACCGGTGCACGAGTCATAATATCTGATATTACTCTTGCATTTGCACCACCTGATGCAGTAATAGTTGATGCTCCTCTATTAATTGAAGCAACAAGTGCTCCTTCAGATGTAGCTAATGGCACAAACACTTCACGTTTACAGTATTCACCATTGATTTTTAATGGTCCAGCTATACCCATAGGAAGCTGTAATACACCAATTGAATTTTCAATATTGCGAGAAGATGCTCTTTCCATGTCAAGAGTATAATTTGAGATATTATTTAATTTAATAGAATATTTCTGTTCTAAAAATTCTCTTCTAATATCTGTTGCTTCTTTTGCTGAAACTTCAGTATCAACCTGGTAAAGTTTCATTTCACCATTTAACAATTTATCAATAATTTCTTGATTTGACATTACATAACCTTTTTAAGTAAATTTACAATTTCAGATGGTTTTGCTGCTACTTCAACACCAGCTTCATTTAAAGCTTTAGTTTTACTTGCAACAGTACCAGAATTCCCTTGAATAATAGCTCCAGCATGTCCCATTCTTTTACCTGGTGGTGCAGTCCTTCCAGCAATATATGATACAACTGGTTTTGTCATTTCTTCTGCAATGAATTTTCCAGCCCTTTCTTCTGCAGTTCCACCAATTTCACCGATTAAAACAACCGCATCAGTATCATCATCTTTTTCAAATCTTGTTAAGATATCCACGTAATTATCACCAGTTACTGGGTCTCCACCAATACCAACTGCTGTACTTTGACCAATTCCAGCATTAGTAAGCTCATTAGCAATTTCATAAGTTAAGGTACCGCTTCTTGAAATAACACCAACATTACCTTCTGAAAAAATGTGGGTAGGCATAATACCTAATTTACCAACACCCGGAGAGATAATTCCCGGAGTATTTGGACCAACAATTGTAGTTCCCATTTGTTTCGCATATGCCATGATTTTCATACTATCATGAACAGGTATATGTTCTGAAATAATAACAACTAAATCTAAATGTCGTATTGCTTCAAATGCCGCATCTTTTGCAAATTTTGCAGGAACAAAAATTATTGAAGCATTTATATCAGTTTCTTCTTTTGCTTCTTCTATTGAATTGAAAATTGGAACTTGGTCTAAAAACATTTGTCCACCTTTACCTGGAGTGATTCCCGCAACAATCTTAGTATTATAATTTAACATTTGTTCTGTATGGAATGAACCTTGTTTACCAGTTATTCCCTGAACTAAACATTTTGTATCTTTATTTAATAAAATCATAATTAATAGCTCCTATCTTAATATTCTAGTTTTATTTTCAAATGGAACAGCTAAATCAATTATATTTCCATTCATAAAAGCAGTAGCTGAAAATATTACGCTACCAGGTAATACATTACAAGCTGTTCCTCTTTTAACTAAATAAACATTTTTATTTCCAAGTGCAGCCCCAATCATTGCACTAGCAATTACACCAACAGATTCCATATCCTCAACTGTAGCTACAACAACTGGATCATCAGTTTCTGGTGAAACATACCCCACACCAGGTATTTTTCTTATTTTAGGTTCAATATAATCTGATACATCAGTTAAATTTTTCATACATTTTGCAGCATCAATTGCAGAATTAGAAACATCTGCAACAAATGGTTCTCCCCCATATGTATCAAAACCTAAAATAATCGCATCAGGATATCTGTCCTGCCTAATTTTTGCTTCAGCATAAGAAATTCCTTCACCAGCACATTCGGGAGTTGCTGAAATTCCAGATAAATCACCTAAATTTTCTGCACTTTCTTTTAAAACATTAACAAGACCTTCATTTACAAGTTCAAGTAAATCATCTTCAACAAATGCACTTACAACAACATCATCACCAGTGACATTAGTTAAAGCAACATCCCTTGCACCTAACTCTTTAACTTTATAAAGGTTTTTTTCAATAGTTTCTACTAGCATAGTACTACAAGATACATCATTTTTTGATATATCTGCACCTATGGCTGTAATTTTCAAATTAACACCTTGAATATTTAATTTTTGAAATAAATAAAATATTAAATTTTATTGATATATTATTTGTTATTTAATTTATTTAAGCATTATTTTTCAATTTTCATTTTTAGAAAAAAAATGTTTAAGTTTTAATAAAAATTAATAGATTAAAATAAGAATATTTAAAAATTAATAATAAAAAATAGCAATATTACTTTTATGATTAAAACTTAATTAAATATCTTCATTAAATTTCATCTTGATACCAAAACCTTTAGTTAATGACAAAACATCATATTCACCATTTAATTGACCAATAAGACTTTTAATAATTGTAAAACCAAGAGTTTTTGGATTCTTAATATCAATATCTTCAGGAAGACCTACACCATCATCCCAAACATCAAATTCATATGCATTACCAGATGATCTGAATTTTATAAAGAAGTTACCTTCATCATCAAAAGCAAAATTAAGTGAATTTAGTGCCAATTCATTTAAAATTAAGCCAATAGGAATTGCTTTATCCATATGAACCTTACAAGATTCAACATCAAAATGTAAATTAATTTTTGAACCATAAGATTTAAATAATCTTTCTAAGTTTAATGTATTATATTCCAATACATCCACATGAGCAAAATCAGAAGAATTATAAACTTGTTGATGAATTGTAGCCATTGACGAAATTCTATTTCTTGTTTTCTTTAAAATCCCTTCATAATCCCCGTCATTGAATCTCAATTCCAAATTAAGTAAACTCAAAATAATTTGTAGGTTATTTTTAACCCTATGATGAACTTCTTTAAGTAAAACTTTTTGACCTTTAAGAGATACTTCTAAATCATTTTCCCTTTCCAATTCATCCGTTACATCCTTAATACCCATAAATGAAATTTTATTAGTATTATCTTCATAATTTTCCAGATAGATGAATAGATATTGTGTCCTATGACAAAATGGGGATTTATATTCAATGACTTTTTCAACATTGTCCATTTTATTTAATTCGAACTTATGAACAATCAACATATCTTCCCTATTTACAATATTATCTCTAAAATCCTTTAGTAAATCCTGAATATTTTTTTTAGGAATATGTAAAATGTCATAAAAAGCATTGCTTATTATATATTCACCATTTGTGTTTTTGATTAATGTGCCCACACCTAATTTTGCATCCAATTTTGTTAATAATTTATTTGATAAAAATTCATCTTTTTTCTCAATATTATCAGTAATATCAGTTATATAAACTGCAATTTGTGAGAGAGCGCCATTAGTGTGTAAATGCTTTGAATTAATTTTTAAAGTTTTATGTGTACCCTTCACTGTTGTAATATGAATGATATTATCATCATAAACAGCATCATTATCCACTAAAAATTCATATAATATTCTATCTTCAGGAACAATTAAATCATATATAATATCTCTTTTTGAGTCATTTGGTTGTTTTTCCATTTCTAATAAACTATATAAATGAGAATTCCAGAAATAATTATTGCAAATATCTTTAACATAAACATAAGAGTTATCATATCTATAATTAGAATCAGAAATTATATCTTGCTGGGATTTAAGTAATGGATCAGTTACATTGTTGATAAATA
>CAYFRZ010000067.1:0-9305 GCA_964345675.1 uncultured Methanobrevibacter sp. | reverse complement strand
TGTTTTCATAATAATTTTCAATGGCAGCCTGAAGACCATCGGCAGCAAGGTTTGAACAATGCATTTTAACTGGTGGAAGACCATCTAATTCTTCAGCAACATCATTTCTTGAGATTTTTAATGCTTCTTCCAAGGTTTTTCCAACAGCAATTTCAGTAATCATACTACTTGTTGCAATTGCAGCCCCACATCCAAAAGTTTGGAATGAAATATCTTGAATTACATTATCTTCAACTTTAATATAAATTGTCATCAAATCTCCACATGTTGGGTTTCCAACAGTTCCAATTCCATTTGCATCTTCCATCTTTCTACTATTTCTTGGGTTTGCAAAATGATCCATTACTTTATCTGAATAATCCATAATTAACACCTTTTACAATTATTATTTTGTTTTTTACACATTACACCATCATAATCAATTTCTTGATTCCAAAGAGGAGACATTTCTCTTAATCTTGCAACAGACTCTGAAACAGCACTAACAAAATCATCAACATCAAATGATTCGCTTTCAGGAGCAAGAGATATTCTAAGTGATCCATGCACATCAACAGGATCCAATCCTAATGCAGTTAAAATTGGAGATGCTTCTAATGTATTAGAAGAACATGCAGATCCGGTTGAAGCTTGGTAACCTTTTGCGTCAAGCAATAAAATTAAGGATTCACCCTCAATAGCTTTAAATCTGAAATTAAGTAAATTAGGTAATCTTTTTTCTGCATCACCGTTTAAGTAAGCTTCAGGAATATTATTTAATATTTTATCAGAAATTTCATCTCTAATTGATACTAATTTTTCATAGTGTTCATCAAGTTGATTTGCTGCTAATTCACATGCTTTTCCAAATCCGACAATACCTGGAACATTTTCGGTACCTGAGCGGATTCCTTTTTCCTGACCTCCACCATGAATTAAAGGTTCAACACGAGTTCCTTTTTTAATATATAATGCCCCAACACCTTTTGGACCATTAATTTTATGGGAAGATAAAGCAAGTAAATCAACATTTAACTTCTCAACATCTACTTCAATTTTACCGAAGGTTTGAACTGCATCAGTGTGAAATTTAATTCCTTTTTCACGTGCTATTTCACCAATTTCCTCGATTGGTTGAATAGTGCCTAGTTCATTATTACCATGCATTACACTAATCAAAATTGTTTCATCAGTAATAGCTTCTTTCAAGTCATCAATTTTAATAATACCATTTTCATAAACCGGCAAGTAAGTCACTTTAAAATCCAAAGATTCTAAGAATTGTGCAGTTCTTTTGACAGCAGGGTGTTCAATTTCAGTAGTGATTATATGTTTACCTTTTTTTGCTAATTTAAAAGCAATACCCTTTATTGCCAAATTATCTGACTCTGACCCGCCACTTGTGAAATAGATTTCTTCAGGTTTTGCATTAATTGCATCCGCCACTCTTTTACGGGCTTGTTCTAATGCTTTTTTAGATTCACGACCAATTTTATAAAGAGTGGAAGGATTTCCAAAATCTTCAATGAAATAGGGTTTCATTTCTTCAAAAACTTCTTGGCTAACTTGTGTAGTAGCTGAGTTATCTAAATACATACTTTATCTCCCAATTATTTAATAATAAAAAAAATTTTAAAAAAATAAATCTAAGAAATTTAAATCTTAGATCTAATTTTATTTAAAATTCCATTAGATTTTTCTTCTTCAACATCATCTAAGCTATCTAAAGCTTGACTTAAATCATCAATTAAATCATCAGCATCTTCTAAACCGATGGAAAGTCTAATGAAATCTGGTGTTACACCAGTTGCTTCTTGTTCTTCTGGAGTTAATTGCTGGTGAGTTGTACTTGCAGGATGTATTGCAAGGCTTTTTGCATCACCAATATTTGCAAGGATTGAAAACAATTTTAATTGTTCAATGACTTTTTTACCTGCTTCCTCCCCACCTTCAACACCAAATCCTAAAATACCTGCAAAATGGTCTTTTAAGTATTTTTTATTATTTTCATAAGTGGGATGTGATTCCAATCCAGGATAATTTACCCAATTAACTTTAGGATGTGATTCTAAAAACTTAGCTACTTTGAGTGCATTTTCAGAATGTCTTTTTACACGCACATCTAAACTTTCAAGTCCTTGTAAGAAAATGAAACTGTGAACTGGTGCTTGAGTTGCACCCAAATCTCTTAGAAGTCTCGCTCTAGCCCTTACAGTAAATGCAATATTTCCAAGTTCTGGAACATCACCAAATGCATCCCAAAATACCAATCCATGATAACTTGGATCTGCTTTTGTGAAATTATCAAACTTACCATTACCCCAGTTAAATTTACCAGAGTCTACTATATATCCTCCAACAGCAGTTCCATGACCTCCAACATATTTAGTTGCAAATGCTGCAATCACATCAGCACCATGTAATAATGGTCTAACTAATCCAACACCAACAGTATTATCCACAATTAATGGAATATCATGAGCATGTGCGATTTCTGCTAATGCTTCAAAGTCAGGTATGTCCAATTTTGGATTACCAATAGATTCTACATAAATTGCTTTGGTTTTTTCATCAATTGCATCTTCGAAAGCTTGTAAATCTTGTGAGTTTACAAATTTAACTTCACGAGCTAAATCTTTGAAAGTGTAATTAAATAATTGATAAGTTCCACCATAAAGGTTGTCAGCAGAAACTATGTTGTCTCCAGGACTAGTTACATTTAATATTGCATATGAAATTGCTGCAAGACCACTTGATGTTGAAAGGCCAGAATTACCTCCTTCGATAGCTGCAATTCTTGCTTCGAATACATCGCTGGTAGGATTAGTAAGTCTGGAATAAATTTGACCAAACTCTTGAAGGGCGAATCTCCTAGCAGCTTCACCTGCGTCTTTAAATACATATGAAGTTGTCTGATAAATAGGAACTGCTTGAGCTCCAGTTGCAGGATCAGGTTGTTGACCTGCACGTACACCTAATGTTGCTAAACCATAATCTTTGTTAGTCATTAATCATCACCTATATAATTTAATTTTCGTAAATATGTCACGTGTTATATTCACTATATAACAATAGTTATTTTTAATATATAAAAGTTTTGGTTTACCTAAATTTTAAGATTCCAAAAAATAATTATAACCATAGTTATACAAATATAACATATGTTATTAGAATATATAAATGTTTTGATTAACCTAAAAATTATAAATGAAACTAATATAACTATTGTTATATAACAGAATATAAGATATTCCTAATATATAAATATTTCATTAAAACATGAATTAACATTAAATGTTTAAACATCCCATAAACTAACTTATATGGTAATTCAATATGTTTAAACCATTCAAATAATAAATTACAATAAATATATGCAGCAAAACCAGTTTCAATATCAATCAAAAAATTGACAGATATTGATAATTAAAAAAAGAAAAGAGAAAAATTAATTCTCTTAATCATTTATGTCATAACCTAATGATTGTAATTCATCCCTAATTTTATCAGATAAATCATATTGTTTGCTTGCTCTTAACTCAGACCTAACTTCAGAAATTAAATTAAGCAAATCATCAGATCCTGCATTTACATCTTCGACTTCAAAACTAACACCAAAAATATGAGATACATCATCTAAAAATGCCTTAATAGCTTTTTTATCTTCACTAGAAAATTCGGATAAATCATTTTTAGTATCATTTATTAATCCAAAAACAGCTGCAATAGCTTTTGGAGTATTAAAGTCATCATCCATACTTTTAAAGAATTCTTCCATATGGGAATCTAAAACTTCACATTCATATTTGTCCCCATCTACTTCCACATCTAAAAGTTCATAATATTTTCTAATCCTATCTAAACTTTTTTCAGATTGGTGAAGTGAATCTTCTGAAAAATCAATGGGACTTCTATAATGAGTTGAAAGTACAAAAAATCTGAAAGTATCAGGTTCATAGTTTTTAAGTAATTCACGAATTGTAATGAAGTTATTTAATGATTTAGACATCTTTTCCCCATTAACATTTAAAAATCCTGTGTGTAACCAGAATTTTACCATTGGAGCTTTACCTGAAACAGCTTCCATTTGAGTAATTTCTGCTTCATGGTGTGGGAAAATTAAATCTAGACCTCCACCATGTGCATCATATTGAGGTCCAAAGTAATATTCAGTAATCGCAGTATCTTCAATATGCCACCCAGGCCTTCCTTCTCCCCATGGAGATGGCCAAGTTGGTTCATTTGCACCAATACGTTTTTTCCAAAGTGCAAAGTCTTGAGGATTTTTCTTAGTTGTTTCTGCAATATCCCGGTGTGACTCTAATTCTTCAACTTTTCTGTTTGAGAGTTTACCAAATTCTGGGAATTTATCAATTTCAAAGTAAACCCCATCTTCAGTTTCATAAGCAAATCCTTTATCAATTAATCTTTGAATTTGATCTAAAATTTCATCAACATGATCAGTTGCCCTTGCAAATAAATTAACACTATCGACATTTAATTTACGCATGTCTTCAATGTATCTTTTTTCGAATTTGCGAGCTAACTCGCTTGCTGGAATTCCACTTTCTTTTGATCTGTTAATAATCTTATCATCAATATCAGTAATATTTTGAATATAAAATACGGCATATCCACGATATTCTAAATATCTTTTTATTGTATCAAAAGAAATATATGTCCTTCCATGTCCAATATGCGCATCATCATAAACAGTTGGACCACATACAAATAAGTTAACTCTATTTTTATTAATTGTTACAAAACTCTCTTTACTACGAGTTAAAGTTGAATAGACGTCCATAAAAAATAACCTCAAAAAATAGTATTTAAAAAAGGCAAGTGAGGGATTTGAACCCCCGTATTATGGTCTGCAGCCACACACCTAAGCCACTCGGTAAACTTGCCATAAAATTAAAGGATAATAAAGTATTAGTCATTAACTGTATAAATACTTTACTATTTTTTCCAATATTTTCCTAATTTACCTCAGAACCTAAACAAGATTGGCAATCTTCACCAAGATCAGATTTGTCAATATTAAGTTGGTCTAAAACATCAGTTAATTTAACATTATTGCAAATTTTACATGTTGTTGAAATCAAATCAGCTTTAGATGCTTCACCTTCAGACAACTGACGAGCAAACTCTTTAATCATTTCCCTGACATCATCATCGAGTTTGATTCCACTACCACGCTTATCAGTGATATACTGAGATACGGCCGGTTGAGTAATATCCATAAGTTCCGAAACATCTTTTTGTTTCATACCTAAGTTTAAAAGTTCTTTAGCTAATTCTGATCTAATAGCAGGTATTACATACCAAACTACAATTTCACATGGTGGTTTCATAATATCAGTCCTCTCTTTTAAATAAATCTTCTAGAGATTCTTGCTCATCTCTAATATCATCAGTTAAGCAGATTTCATTTTTATCGAATAATAATTTAATATGTTCATCATTTTCTTGAAGATGCTTCCTAATAGTTCTTATTGCATCTGCAACAGGATCCGGAAGTTTGTTGTGATCTAGATCAACTTTTTCATGAGGTACACCTTTACGTTTTACAATACGTCCAGGAACACCAACACAGGTTGATTCTGAAGGAACATCTTTTAAAACAACAGCACCAGTACCTATTTTAGAATACTCACCAATAGTGATGTTACCCATTACTTTAGCACCCGCACCAATAATAACTCCCCTTTCTATTGTAGGATGTCTTTTAGTTTTTTCAGTACTGGTACCACCAAGAATCACTCCCTGATAAATTAATACATCATCACCTACAACTGCTGTTTCCCCAACAACAACACCCATACCATGGTCAATAAATACACGTTTACCAAATTTTGCACCAGGATGGATTTCAATACCAGTGATAAACCTAGCTAAATTAGAATTCATACGGGCAAGAAGCTTGAAAGAATGATTCCAAAGCCAATGGCTAACTCTATGCATTAACAAACCATAAAATCCAGGGTAACATAAGAAAATTTCTAATGTTGACCTTGCAGCAGGATCTTTTTCTTTAACCGCTTTAATTTCAGCCCGTAAATTATTAAACATTGGCAAACCTCAAATATAATCTAATATATTTAGTTATATAACATATGATATATAAAGGTTTCTTATTCAAATAACCAGTCTACAGAGAGATATCTTTCACCATTATCCGGTAAAATAGCAATTATCCTTTTGCCCTTATTTTCTTCTCTTTTAGCTAATTGTATAGCTGCCCAAGTAGCAGCACCAGATGAAATACCGGAAAAAATACCTTCTTTTTTAGCAAGCTCAATTAAAGTTTTTCCCGCCTCATCACTAGGCACCGGAATAATTTCATCAACAACATCTGAGTCATAAATTGATGGAACAAAACCCGCACCAATACCTTGAATTTTATGTGGTCCTTTTACACCCTTGGCCAATGTTTGTGATTCTTCAGGTTCTACTGCAACAATTTTAACATTTGGAAGAACTTCTTTTAACGCTTTACCAATACCAGTAACAGTTCCACCAGTACCTACACCCGCAACAACGTAATCAACATTCCCTTCTGTATCTCTTAAAATTTCTTGACCTGTTGTTTTGTAGTGGATAGCTACATTAGCTTCATTATCGAATTGACCTAAAATTACTGAGTTCGGATTTTCTTTTTGCAATTCTTCTGCTTTTGCAATAGCTCCATTCATACCTTCTGAACCTGGAGTCAATACAATTTCAGCACCATAAATAGCTAAAAGTTTTCTTCTTTCAACAGACATGGTTTCTGGCATGGTCAATATTACTTTATAACCTTTTGCAGCAGCCGCAAAACCAATTCCAATACCAGTGTTTCCGCTAGTCGGTTCAATAATTACAGAACCTTCTTTAAGAAGGCCTTTTTCCTCTGCATCTTCAATCAATGCAACAGCAACACGATCTTTTACACTACCTGTTGGGTTGAATGCTTCCATTTTTACATCGACTTCTGCATCTAAATCTTCTGTCAAATTGTTCAATCTTATGATTGGTGTGTTTCCGATTGCATCAACGACACTGTCAAGTACTCCTCTTTTTAATTCTGGGACATTTACCATATTTTTATTCTCCTAATAAATTATTTGTTTTTAATGGTATATTAAAAGGGTTATCTTAAAAGTTATATAACTTATGTTATAATAACTATTGTTATATAACAATGTTTTATTATATAAATCTTTTGGAAAATTTAGTAATACCTAAAAAATAGTTTTGAAATTAATGCCCAATTAATGAAATTGACTAAAAAAATAAGAAAATTAAATATTTTCCTTAAAATAATCACAAATTTCAGTACAAGGACAAATCTCACACTGAGGAGACATCGGTTTACAAATATTCTGACCAAATTGAACCATCAAATCATTCAATTTAATCCACAAATCCTTAGGAGCTATTTTTGTAAGTTCAACTTCAGTATCTTCCGGATCCTTTGTATTCACTAAACCTAACCTATTTGAAATTCTGTGAACATGAGTATCCACAGGAATTGCCGGAAGTTCAAAAGCAAAAACCATCACACAATTAGCAGTTTTTCTACCCACACCGGGAAGCTTTAACATTTCCTCCACAGTATCAGGAACCTCTCCCCCATATTGATCAATTAAAATTTGTGAAACCTCTTGAATTCTTGCCGCTTTTACATTATAAAAACCTGCAGGCCTGATTAATTCCTTAACATCATCAATCGGAGCTTCTGCAACTTCATAAATATCTTTATATTTGGCAAATAAATTATTAGTAGCCTGATCAGTATTTTCATCACGAGTTCTTTGGGATAAAATAGTTCTAATCAATACCTGGTAAGGATCATGGTCTTGAAATGTCCTAATCTCAAAAGTATTATCCAAACATTCAACTAATTTAATTACCCTTTCTTCTTTATTCATCATACCAACTCCAATTCAAAACCAAGTTTAGCCATTGTTTCGATGAAATCAGGGAATGATACATCGAAAACTTCCCCGTTTGTAATTTCAATATCATGCTTAAGACCAATTAAAGAAAATGCCATTGCAAGCCTGTGGTCTCCATGGGAATCAACAACACCTGATGATACCCCGCCAGTTATGCTCATTCCATCCTCATGTTCCTCCAACATACAACCGAGTTTTTCTAACTCACGGCAGGTAGTGTCAATCCTATCTGTTTCTTTGACTCTTGCATGAGCAACACCAGAAATATTAGTTGTTCCTTCTGCCATTGCTGCTAGAACTGCAACAGTGATTAATAAATCCGGAGCATTTGACAAATCAACATCAATTGCTTTTAAATTTCCATTAGATGTAATTTCAACATAGTCCTCCCCACGAACAATAGTTGCACCCATATCCTGAAGAATGCTTAAAATAAATTTATCTCCTTGTTTTGATGTTCTAAATAGATTTTTAATTCTAGCACTGCCACCATTAATAGCTATTAATGCAAGCAAATAAGATGCAGAGGAATAATCCCCTTCAACAGTATACTCACAAGCAATATATTCTTGCTTAGGAATCTTAAATTCATCTATTCTACAACTTTGATGTTCCTGATTGCAAGAATCATGCTTTAAATAATAGGATTTGATTGATTTAATACCGAACTTTCTCATAATGTCCCAAGTCATATAAACATAAGGTTTTGATTTAAATTCAGGTAAAACGTATAAAGTAACACCACACTTAGACAATGGTGCGGATATCAAAATTGATGAAATAAACTGTGAACTAACATTACCTAAAATATTAGTTTCACCACCAATATATCCCGGTTTAATCAATATTGGTGCTTTTTCATTATTGTTTAATGATTCTGTTTCAACTCCTAATGGTTTTAAAGCATCCATCAAAAGACCCATCGGCCTTGTATGAAGAGATTCATCACCAGTTAAAATAACTTCATTATCACTTAATGCAGATACAGATGTCATTAATCTAAGAGTAGTTCCAGAGTTTGCAAGATCAATTGGTCCATCAAAAGAATTATGAAGTTTACCATTAGTTCCAATAATTTCCAAATAATCATCTTTTTTATTAATTTGAGCACCTAATGCTTTACAAACCCTAATAGATGCTAAAGTATCCTCCGAATATAACATGTCATAAAGTTTGGATGTACCTTTAGCTAATGAAGCTAAGATAATTGCTCTGTGAGAATAACTTTTAGATGGAGGTGCTTTAACCTCACCACCAATATTTGAAATATTTTTAACCTTAAGAATCATTTTATCATACAAAAAAGATATTAAACTTATCGTTTCTCTCCCAACTTTTCTATAATAAAATTTGTTTGGGATAATTAATTAAATTTTTGGAAAGTCG
>CAYFRZ010000066.1:0-9608 GCA_964345675.1 uncultured Methanobrevibacter sp. | reverse complement strand
CATTGGAACATAAAAAATAAAAAACAAAAAAATCACACAAGTTTTTGAAAGAGCCTTAAATAAAAATTAAAGTTTTAAAAAAAGATTTGAAAAAATAAATTTATATCTATTTTCTAAATAATGAAGATACACCTGCAACAAGTAAAAAAATAGCACTTAATACATTAATATATTCAGACCCGACAATTACAAACATTGTCGCAATTACAAATCCAACCCCTGCTATTTCATGATTTTTTTTAACATAAAAACTTGATGCCAAACCTAAAAAAGATGCAATTATAGCTACGAATCCTAAAAAAGGAGTGGGGACATTATCAAGGGTTCCTAAAAATAATAAAATAGAACCA
The DNA here is from genome assembly GCA_964345675.1 of uncultured Methanobrevibacter sp. GTDB lineage: Archaea > Methanobacteriota > Methanobacteria > Methanobacteriales > Methanobacteriaceae > Methanocatella. The sequence goes on along the minus strand of CAYFRZ010000066.1, from coordinate 9,258 downwards.
GAAAATAATCCAATAATTGATCCAATAATACCCAGCACCATTTCAAAATTTCTTGATACAATCCTAGTTCTCTTCATGATATAATAATATATTTTCAACAATATATATAGTTATAAATCAACAATAGCCTGGAGCTTTACAGGAGCGGTTTCTAAAACTTCCATCTTATGAAATGTTATAGCTTTAATTTCAGATTTTCTTTCGTGCTTATCCCAATTAATTTCTTCTCCTTTGATTGTTGCTTTTAAAGAGAAATTATCTGAAATTTCAACATTAAACTCGGAGAATAGCATGAATTCCACTTCATGATAAAATAAAAGTTCTTCCAAATAATCATACAACATAGATACATTATCTTCAGAGGTTATTTCAAATGATATTTCTTTAGTTGGATTTATATCATTTGTATCTGAAATTATATTAAAAATAGCTAGTCCTGCATTTTCAAAAGCTTCATTTAAATTTTCACCATAAGCTTTAAAACCAATATCCGCAGTTACTTCAAAATATTCAAATTTTTTCATGACCTTACCTCAAAAATATTACTTATCAAATGCTCTCTTACTCTTTTTTTATATTAGTCATTTAACAATTTTAAATATAGTGATTAACATGTTCGAAAATAATGACACCACAATCAAAGTAGATTTAAGGAAAAAAAGTAGTTTAAAAGAAGAAATCATGTATAAAAACATAGATGTTCAATCTTGCATGGTAATGCTTGTAGTAATAACAGCATTACTTTTATCTGTTATTTCTGTTGTAGCAGCTCAAAATCCATATATAATCTAATGGATTTTTCGAATTTTATGAATACCAAACCCTTAGCTGCGCATTAGATTCTACAAGCTTACCATGCAGCAATCTAATGTTAACAGAACTAATTTCATACAGGAAAAAACTAAATAATATACTTATCGGGGTTAAAACGCAATATAATTTCTCTAGAATTTCCTCTAACCCCTTTTCCTGTAAATTTTGTATCAATTAACCTTACAAATTCTAATTTATCCAATGTACGATTAAAAGAAGCATAACTCGAATTTGTTTTTTCTTTATACATTTCAGCCAATTCACCAGCTTTACAAACACCTTCCCAACTAATAATTACCTTTAGAAGGTCTTTTTCCACATCATTTAATGAATTTATTGTTTCAGTTACATTAATTGAGACTAATGAATCAATAGCTTGAGCAAAATGCTCTTGTGTTATTTCACGGCTGGCACTCGCTTCTGCAAAATTACCACAAGACTTTAAAAGATTAATTCCAATTCTCAAATCCCCATTTTCATAGGTATACATTGCAATTTCCTCTAACACATCATCAGGCAATACTCCTGGAAAGAACCCTGCCTTTGCCCGGTTTCTCAATATATCTTCAATTTCAGAATAAGTATAAAGTGGGAAATTGATTTCTTGTGGAATAAATACGGAATTTACATTTTTATCAAATGCAAATTTAAATTCCAAATCAGACAATATTGCAAAAATAGCTGTTCTAACTCCAGGATATTCCTCATATGCCCTAAGCATGTCATAGAATACCTTATTTGCTGTTTTTGATTGGAACAAATAATTAACATCATCTAATGCAATAACAAGGGATTTATTATTTTTTTGAAGATTTTGCATGATTTGATCATATATTCTTGAAAATGGAACTCCGGTTTCAGGTGGAATATGTCCGAATATCTTTTTATAAATTTGTGAAAATATTCCGAAACGTGTTGTGTGAAGTTGACAATTAATATAAACACAAACAACTTTTTCCGTGTTTTTTTCAACAAGTTCAAATACCTTTCGTATCGCAGTTGTTTTTCCGGTTGCAGGTGAACCTAAAACAATAGCATTTGACGGTTGACCACCAATCATTGCAGGCCTTATTGATATTGCCATTGCCTCCATTTGTGTATCTCTGAAATTGTAATCTTGAGGTACATAATCTGGATCAAAAGCATTAATATTTTGAAAAAGACTTTCATCATGCATTAAAATATCTTCGATTCCCATGTTATCTAATTTTATTTTAAGTATTATTTATTATTATTCTAATAAATTTATCACATTAACTGGCTCATTTTCAGCTACCCAATTAGTGAATTTTTCAGCATACATCAATTTTTTACGTTTAAATTCATCCGCAGCACAAACTTTAGCTTCAAGGTCAGGTCTTGAATATCTAGTTACTCTCTCCCCAAAGTCCATCCCTGCAAGTGTAACTTCAGATGCTCCGAGTGCAACTGAAAGGAATAAAGCCCTATCCCCATCAGTAAAACCACCGAAGTTGTAGAGATTTCCCACAGGTTGTGATTGAGTAGTTCCGATAACATTGTTGAAAAATGAGGATAATGAAGCTATTTTATCAATATTATCTCCATGAGCATGTATTGCAATATTTGCCCCCCTAAGATTTGCAAGAAGAATATCATCAATATTTCCATCTAAATCAGTGCATACTATATCAGGTGAGATTTTTTCTTCAATTAAAGCAGTTGTTGCACCATCTGCTGCAACCAAAACATAATCCCTCAAATCATAGTCTTCTTTCAACATTAAAACATGATTTTTTAGAGAAGGTCCGGCACCAAATACTATGAATTTATCTGAAAATCCTACAATTTCTGCTAAATTGTTTAATGTAAGACAACCCTCTGTTGATAAAATTTCATCGAGCAATTTTGCAGATTTTTCATCCCCACTTCTTGAAAATCCAAAATCATCAAGAATTTCCTTATAATATTTTTCCCAAAGTCCAAATTCCATATTTAAACCCCACTACAATAATTTAATTTTTAATTTATTAAATAATTTATTCTTTATTTACAACATTAACATGAGCTCCAGTAATGTGAGCATGTAAATTATTAATTTGTCTTAAAGTAAATCCAACCATAAATGCTGAGATGATTGTTCCAATGTATACTGCACCAAATATGTTTGTATACCATAATCCACAGAGTATTAATGATATTATAACCATTGATGTGTCAAAACCCATTTTTATAGTTGAAAATCTCCATCCAGTAACAATAGCTATTGATTCAACACAACCCTCACCAGGAAGTGGTGCAATATTTGCAGGCAAGTATATAAATATCCCAAATGCTGTTAAAAATATACTTATGAGTAAAAATAATGTACACATCCACAATGATGAGTCAAATGGAACAAAAGATACAAAATAAAGTGCTACATCTGTAAAATATCCAAATAATATACAGTTAATCAATTGAAGTAATCTTTTTTTATGGAATTTCGATCTCAAAATTAAAAATTGAATAAAAATCAGTGCTGCATTAAATATGAATGTTGTAATTCCAATATCAATATTAGTAATTAATGCCAAAGAGTAAGAAATAGAACTAATTGGAGTTGTTCCAAGAAGTGATACAATCGAAAATGCCACACCAAAGGACATTATAAGTAAACCAATAACAAATGACAATATTCTTTTAACCCACATAATTTCACTACATTTTCTTAAAATTTAATTCCCTAACACTTATCTAGTATAAATCATATTTATAATTTTTACAGTTATTTCATTTGACAATTCCACAATGATATTTCCAATATCAATATCATCATCAATTAAACTGTAATTTGATGAAATAATTATCTTGAACATGTCCGCATTTAGTTTTTGCAATAGAATGACTGGACACAATAGCTAATGATTATGTTATCCGCCAATACCCGAATTCAATGAAATGATATTTAATTTGAAAAAAACATTCAAGTATCCATAATTGATAGAACAAGAAATAATGATTATTTTTTTATAAATTGTTAATTTTGATGGAAACATTATATTATGTATATACTACACAATATTTAAAAACTATAAAAATTAAAAATTTAATTAGCTTTAAAGAAGCTATAGTACAAATTATTTTTATAATGGAGGAAAACTTAATGAACGAAACTTTATTAATGCTTCCAGGTCCAACAACAGTACATCCTAGAGTGATTGCTGCAATGTCTAAGGCTGTTGTTAACCATAGAGGAGCTAAATATGGAGAAATCTTAGCAGAAACCAATAAATTAATGGCTGATGTTTTCCAAACCTCTAATGATGCATATTTATTAACAGGATCTGGAACTGCAGCTATGGAAGCTGGTATTAGTAATACTGTTGCTTCCGGAGAGAAAATGCTCAATGTTGTCGGAGGAAAATTCGGCGAACGTTTCATGAAAATAGCAAACACTCATGGAATTGAAACCAAAGAATTAGCAGTAGAATGGGGAACTGCTGTGACTCCTGAAGCAATTAAAGAAGCTTTAGATGAAGATGAAGACATAAAAGCAGTATCTTTAATTCACAACGAAACTTCTACTGGAGTAGCTGCACCTATTGAGGAAATTGGTAAAGTAATGAAAAATTACGATGCACTATACATCGTAGATACTGTATCTTCCCTTGGAGGAGATTATGTAGATGTGGATAAATTTGGAATTGACGTTTGTGTAACTGGTTCTCAAAAATGTATTGCTGCACCACCAGGAATGGGTGCTATTACTTTAAGTGACGATGCTTGGGCTGCTGCAGATAAAATTGAATCCCCTACATTCTATTTAGATATGAAAGCTGCAAGAAAGAGTGGGGATAAAGTTCCACCTCAAACTCCATACACTCCTGCAGTATCATTAACTTATGCAATGAATGAAGCATTAAATATGATTATGGAAGAAGGAATTGAATCAAGAGTTGCACGTCACCACAAAGCTGCACAAGCTAGTGTAAATGCTGTTAAAGCATTAGGTTTAGAATTATTCGCTGATGAATCAGTATCATCTGCAACCGTAACTGCAGTAAAAATGCCAGAAGGAATTAGTGATAATCAATTTAGAGGAACCACCCGCGATAAATATGGTGTAGAATTAGCTGGTGGACAAGATCACTTAAAAGGAAACATCTTCAGAATTGGGCACATGGGAAACATTTCTTACAAAGAATTAACCCAAGCATTTGCCGCTATTGGTATGACCTTAAAAGGTTTAGGAGCAATTGAAGATGCTGGTGCTGGAGTAGCATCTATCACAGAATCATACTTATGATTCTGTTATTCTATTTTTTTTAAATTTTATTTTGAGCAATGTATTTTTTACATTAGTTATAAGTTAAAAGTTACACTTGAAATGCACCTCTTGAATTTTTATTTATAAACCCTTTATAAACAAACAAAAAAGTAGTTATAAGTTAAAAGTTACACTTGAAATACATGTCTCAAATATAAAAAATGTGTCACTTTCAAAAACTTGTGTGATAACTAATTTTTTGATTAATCTATTCATTTAAATTTTTCAGAATAATGGATTAATTAGCTTTAAATTATAAAAATAACTCCAAATATTAAAAAAATGTTTTTAATAAAAAACTTGCAGATATTTAAATCACACAAGTTTTTGAAAGAGCCAAAAATGTGTATACTAAAAATATTTTAAACAATAAAAACAAAAGTGTTTATAAAAATTAGGATGTGAAAATATGTCTGAAAATATAAAAACAACAGTTGAAGAATTACGTAAACTCATTAATGTTGAAAATGTTATTGGCCAACCTATTGAAACAGAAGATAAACTTTTAATTCCAGTAATGAGAATGGGAGTGGGATTTGGTGTTGGAGAAAACATTTTAGGTGCTGAAAAAGGTGATGCAGCAGGTGCTGGTGCAGGGGTAGAACCTATATCCATGGTAGTAATTCCTAAAAAAGGAAATGATGCTGAAGGCGTCCGTGTACTTAATTTAAGTAAAGGTAATCAAACCAACAAAGCATTATCAGATTTAGGTTTATTAATAAGTGATTTAGTCAAGAATAATATTAAAAGTGATAATGAAGAAATTGACGAATCAGAATACATTGAACCTGAATTTAGCACAACCGATGATGAATAAGCATGTTAAACATCCTATTGATGATTATTTTAATAATCATCGTTTTCATTATTGTTTTACTTTATTTCGGTGTTAAGATATCACTTATTTATGATAAAACAGGCAGTAAACTTGAAGGATGTTTACAAATATCTATTTTAAGAAAAATTAAAGTATACTCAAAAAATCTTTTATCATCATGGGAAAATGAAAATGATGATGCGGGCGAAACTGATAACGATATAAAACCACTATTTAAACTAGTTAAACCTTGTTTTGGACACTTTAAAATATTTTTAAAATCATTTATGAAATGTATAAGAGTTCAAAATCTTGAAAATCATCTCATTTTTGGTATGGACTCATACACTGATACTGCAAAATATATTGGATATATTTGGGGATTAATTGTAATTGTAAATTCATCCCATAAAAATGCAAAATTGAGTGCTGAACCTTCATTTAATGGAAGCGTTTTTGATGTAAATGGTGTTAATGAGTTTGAGATAAATCTATTAAAATTAATACCTCCAGTTTTGAAATTAATTTCTAGAAAAGAAGTGCGAACTTTAATCAAAGAGGTCAGAAAATGAAAGAAAAAGTCAAAAATTTCATTCCAGAACTGGCTGACATTAAAATAATTAGCGAATATGAATTTCACGAACTCCACGGATTTACATTCGTATTTAAAAATGAGTTTTTTCAAGTTAAAGACCAAATAAGTTCTGCATCAATTGCCCCTATTGGAATCATTTATGATGAAAATGATGAATACTATTTTGCCCCATTAGCCGATGAGGTTAATGTTAATCCTATTGTTAAAAGTTATTTAAAGTTTAAAAATGATTAAATGCCTCATCAAACCTTTAAATATCTTCAATTTCATGATTATTATTTCAATAAATATTTTTATTATGCAATTAATCTTTGGGAAGTGGAATATCTTCACGTTCTACAGTAACATCGACAACAAGAGGACCTGATAGATTTTTTTCCAAAATAAATTCCAAGTCAGTTAAATTATCAACCTTAATAGCATCAATCCCATAACTTGAAGCCAGTTTTGTAAAGATAGGATTGTTTAATTTAACTTGGTATGGTTTCATGTCATACATTGACTCCTCCCACTGTCTGATAATGCCATATTCTGAATTATTTAAAATGAAAATAATTATATCCAAATTATTTTCACGAATTGTAGCTAATTCTTGAAGATTCATTTGAAAATCCCCATCCCCATTGATTACCACTATTTTTTCACCTGTTGCAATAGCAGCACCAATAGCCGCTGGAATACCATAACCCATTGGAGCCATAGCTCCTGAAAACAATAACTGGCCGGGCTTTAAAGATTTTTTAAGAAGTGTTGTCCAGGTAGTATGTGAACCCGCATCTGAAACAATAACATTATCATCGAATTTGCTTAAAATTCTTTTAATAGCTGCCTGAGGTTTAAAATCTACATCCACACCTTTAATTTCAATTTCATTTTCAATTTCTAAAATTTCACCTAACCAATCGACTTTTTTAAAGTTAATTTCAAGTAAAAAATCTTCAACTTTACCATGAATTGGATACTCCCCAATTAAAACCTTCTTATTAATATTTACATGAATTAAATTCCTTGGAATTTCAGGCAAAGTTCTTTCTGATGCTTTTATACCCAATGCAATTATACAATCTGAATGTTTAACTGCATATTTTGCTCTTGGTGTTGAACGTATTCCTACAAGACCTAAATTAATATCATCATCTTCCGAGATAATTCCTTTTGCATGAAATGTTGTAGTTACTGGAATCTGATACATGCGAGCAATCATTTCAATATTTTCTTTTTGTGAGATTGCACCAGCACCCAATATGAATAATGGATTTTTTGCATGGTTAATTAACTCTTGAGCTTTAGATATGTTGGACAAGTCATCTTCACACAAATAACATAGCTCAAAATCCTCAAAATCTTCCTGAAGTAAAACATCTTTTGATAAATTAATATGAATCGGCCCTTTTGGAATAGTTTTAAGCTCATAAATTGCTGCCCTTAAAACATACATTGCTTCAGTTCCATTTAAAGGACTGTAAGATGCTTGAGTTATATTTTCAAAAATATCAACTTGAGGAGTTGATTGAAAATAATCGGTTCCCCTATATTTTAATTCATTATCTCCGGTCAAGATAAGTAGCGGAATATTATCTTTAAAAGCCGTTGCTACAGCCATTGTAAAGTTTAATGCTCCAGGTGATGCAGTTGCAATACATACACCAATCTTGCCACTTGCCCTATAATACCCATCAGCAGCATGAGCGGCTGCTTGTTCATGCCTTGTTAAAATATGGTTAATTTTAGATTCAGACAATGCCTTGTAAACCGGCATTATTTGCTCACCAGGTATTCCAAAAATATTTTCAATTCCTTCTTCTTCAAGGATTTTTACTATTTTATCTGCTACATTCACTCTTCCACCTCCTGATAAGATCCATCATATTCTCCTGAACCAACAACAGGAAATACTACTGCCTGAGCAATCCTATCTCCAGATTTTATTTTATATTCAAAGTCCCCATGATTATAAATCATGAACATGAGTGTTCCATAAAATCCAGGATCTCCAACCGCTGTTTGAACAGAAATAAAAGATCTGAGAAGTGTTGATCTTGGAAGATAAAGCATTGTATATCCTTTTGGAATTTTAATTTTTCTTTTAATACTTGCAAGATATGCTGTATGAGGTTTTAAAATAAAAACATCACCATTCATCTCTTTAATTTCGGGCAAGTTTTTTTCATTATCGATTAAAGACCCTCCACTTTCCTGTGTATATATCATATCCAGTTCCAAATCAATTCCAGAAGGCTGTACCAAATCAGCGAAATCTGGAAACAATTTAACAAGTTCTTTTTCACCAAGCATTATATCAAATCCATTTAATAATTTATTTATATCCAATACTTAATATAGTTTAAATGGTGATAAAATGCCTGTAATTACAATTGCTGGAAATAATGGAATAACAATAGAAAAGAAAAGAGAAATGATTAAAAAAGTATCTGAAGTTGTTGCAGAAGCATATGACTTACCTGTAGATGCAATAACCGTATTAGTTCAAGGTTATAACTTTGATGATATTGGTGTTGCAGGTGAATTATTAAGTGATAGAAAATAAGTATTTGATTAAATAAAGGAGAGTGACCAACTCTCCTTTTTAGTTCAAACCAAAAAAGAACTTTGTATTTAATTTCTTAAATACACTAAATTATCAGTTTTGCATCATATTTATAAATTTGTTTTAGAGTAGTTGCCACCTATTTTTTTAATAATATTTAGTTCAACCAATTCATCTAAATTCTTTGATATCTTTTTATCGAAATTTTTAGAATTATA
>CAYFRZ010000065.1:0-9692 GCA_964345675.1 uncultured Methanobrevibacter sp. | reverse complement strand
GCATTACTATTTTATGTTTATTAATTAATATAAAATTTTCTTTAAAGTATATTTTTAGCTTAAATTTGGTATTTAAGCTAATTTTATTTTGTGGTTAAGGTTTATATTTTCCGGACTATTACTGCTGGGGTGTGAGTAATTGAATCGAGGTCTTCAATGGTTACTTCGTCGAATTCAGTACCAAGAACATTTTTAACACTATGTATTGTTTTCATTTCTGTAGAAAGTGATTTTTGATAATCTTCAGCAATATTGGCTATTTTTAATGCAGTTTCAACATCTATTTTTTTGCTACAACCTAATGGTGTAGATCCCATATTTTCAGATAATTGTCCTTTAAAATATCCTAAAAATCCGTTATCAGCATCAATTCCTTCAATTGCAATAGGAAGTCCTGTAAAATATTTTCCATTTTTCATATATGTTGCATCAGTATCAATAATCATTACACAAACTTCTTTCCCAATTCTTTTTTTTAAGTCTTTTGCAACATTTTCCGGATTGTCTGGAAGTAATGAAACATATGTTCCAGGTGCATTACTTAAATCGACACCTGCCTCTGAAGCTGGTTTCAATGCATGTTTTAAACCATATAATTGTAAAATTACTTCTTTATGAGCATATGTTTCTTTAGGTAACTTTCTTAAGTTTTTAATAGTTCTTTTTTTAATTCCTAAAGCTGGTCCTAAAATATATCCCCATAAATATTTGCTCCAAATTATTGTTAAGAATTTGGCAGTTAATGAGGGAGAATATTTTGATTCATCAACTAATCTACCTTGTGCAACTGAAATCGGCGTTTCGGCAATTACTAAATAATCATTATCTTTCATTAATTCTTTGGCAGGTTTAATAATGACTTCCAAATCATCATTTGGTTTTATGTATCCGGTTTCAATTGGAATTATTATGTATTCTCCATTAATAGTGTATTTTATATTTTTTAATTCATCTTGATATGTCATAAAAATCTTTATTTATAAATTGATATTATAAATATAATATTAATAGAGTATTTTATAATTATCTATGGGGAAGGTATTGTTATGGTAAGAAAATTTATTACATATTTTGATAAGGAAGGCAATGATTATACTGATGAATTAATCACGGCTATTGAAGATAAATTGGATATTACTGACATTAAAAGAGTTATCATTGCATCTGCTACTGGCGAATCGGCATTAAAATTATATGAGGCTGTAGGTGATGAAGTTGAGATTATTAATGTAACTCATCACATGGGATTCAGCGGCCCTAATGAATCAGATATATCTAAGGACGTGGTTGAAAAACTTGAAAAAGTTGGAATTAAAACATATTTTGGAAGTCATGCATTTAGTGGTGCTGCAAGAGGGGTTACTAACAAATTTGGAGGTTATTCTTCATTGGATGTTATAGCTAATACTTTTAGAATGTTTTCTCATGGTATTAAAGTGGGTGTTGAAATATCCGTCATGGCAGCTGATGCTGGATTGATTCCTGTTGGGGAAGAAATAATTGCAATTGGCGGTAGGGGTCATGGTGTTGATAGCGCTGTCATTTTAACTCCAGTCAATTCAAAAGATTTATTTAATTTAAAAATTCATGAGATTATAGCAATGCCAAGATATTGAATAATGTTTTAAATTTTTTTAATGAAATTTCTGATGTTTGTATAAATTAGTTGCATTTAAATATTAGTAAAAATAGAAATATCTAACAATTATTTTAAAGCAGAGAATGTGGGGTTAATTTGTGAAATTTATAGATGATGCAATCAAAGAATCTGAACAAAGAATGGAAGAAAAAGTACCTGAGAAACTCTCTTCCGATATTGATGATGATCTTATAGAGATGATTAAAGGCGCTAAAACTAATATATTTGTTGTTGGTGCTGGTGGTGCAGGAAACAACACTATTTCAAGATTAAATGAAATGGGTATCGAAGGAGCAACTACAATTGCAGTAAATACTGATGCTCAAGATTTATTTTACAGTCAATCTGGTAAAAAAATTCTTTTAGGTAGAAAAACTTCTAAAGGATTGGGTGCTGGTGGAGAGCCGTCTGTTGGTGAAGAATGTGCTGAAGAAAGTGAAGATGAGATTAGGGAAGAATTAGAAGGTGCAGACATGGTATTTGTAACATGTGGTCTTGGTGGAGGAACTGGAACTGGTTCAGCACCAATTATTTCTAAACTCTCTAAAAAATTAGGTGCATTGACCGTTGCTGTAGCTACTATGCCATTTTCGGCAGAAGGTATTAAAAGAAGAGAAAATGCTGAACAAGGTTTGGAAAAGCTTCAAGAATCTGCTGACACTGTTATTGTAATCCCAAATGATAAATTATTGGAAGTGGCTCCTAATTTACCATTAAACAAAGCATTTATGGTATCTGATGAAATATTGGGAAGGGCTGTTAAAGGTATCACAGAATTAATTACTAAAAAAGGTCTTGTAAGTTTGGACTTTGCAGATATTAGAAGTATCATGGGCGGTTCTGGAATGGCTATGATTGGTATGGGCGAATCTGATACTGGTGATAGGGCTTTAGAATCTGTACATGAAGCATTAAGTAGTCCATTATTGGATATTGATATTTCAAATGCTACTGGTGCATTAGTTAACATATCTGGTAGTTCTGACTTAACATTACATGAGGCTGAAAAAATCGTTCAAGTTGTTGCGGATAAATTAGACCCTGAAGCTAATATTATTTGGGGTACTCAAATTGATGAAAGCCTTCAAAATACTGTTAGGACTACTGTGGTTGTTTCTGGTATTAAAACTAGTTATGATGCAGATAATAATTCTGATATTGAATATGTTGAAGATAATTCTGAAAATAACGCAGCTGATGATCAATTAGATGATTTCATTGATGGAATTTTCTAATTATATCTTTTTATTTTTTTAAAAAATGCAAACATTTATTAATGTTTAAATTTAAAAAATAGTTTATTACTATTATTTTATTATAATTTTATAAAAATTCTTAATTTTGGTTATTTAAATGAATGTTCAAGAAGATTTTAACAGATTTATCAAAGACAGTAAAAGGGTATTAAAAGTAGCTAAAAAACCAGATGGTAAGGAATATCGTGAATTGGCAAAAATTGCTGTTTTAGGTATTGTAGTTATTGGTTTTATTGGCTTTGTCATTGTTTTATTAGGCTCTTTAATAGGCTTATAATTATAACTTTTTTATTTTTTTTGATTTTATTTAATTATGATAAAATTTTTTGTAATGTTTTGTTTTAGTTAAAATTATCATTTTTTTGAAAACTTTTAAATACTATAATCTAAATAGATATTCATATTATAGAATTCTTATTTTCGAGACAATTTTCCTTGAAAATTATGGATTTTATAATATTTTTAACTTAATGTATGATTTTATTAACAGGAAAAAATTTTAAAAATAGGTGAATTTTTTATGGAAGATACTAATAGTTCCATATATGCTCTTAAAACATCCGCAGGTCAAGAAAGGAATGTTGCTAGACTTTTAGCACGTAAAGCTAAAACCATTGAAGGTGTAGGCATTTCTTCAATTCTTGTTCCAGAATCTTTAAAAGGGTATATTTTAGTTGAATCTTCAACAAAGATAGATCTCAGGAACCCTGATTTAAAAGTACAACATTTGAGAGGGGTTGTTGGTGGCGATGCTACAATTACTTTTGAAGAAGTAACAAGATTCTTAAAACCAGAACCTATTATTTCCTCTATTCAAAAAGGAAGTATTGTTGAACTTATTTCTGGTCCTTTCAAAGGAGAAAGAGCAAAAGTGGTTCGTATTGATGAATCACGTGAAGAAGTCGTTCTTGAGTTAATAGAAGCTGCAGTACCAATTCCAGTTACTGTTAAAGCTGATCAAATTAGAATAATTCAAAAGGAGGCTAACTGATGGCTAAAGATACAGTCGAAGTTCTTATCGAAGGTGGAACTGCTACTCCTGGTCCACCATTAGGTCCAGCTTTAGGACCTCTCGGTATTAACATGATGCAAGTAGTTGAAGAAATTAATAAGAAAAGCGCTGATTTTGCAGGAATGAAAGTGCCTGTTAAAGTTATCGTTGACAGAGATACTAAAAATTTCGAAATTGAAATCGGTACTCCACCTACAACTGCTCTTATCATGGAAGAGTTAGGCATCGAAAAAGCTTCTCATGAGCTAGGTTTAGATATTGTAAATGACTTACCAATTGAAACTGCATTTAAAATCACAAGAATGAAATTTGATTCATTACTTGCTAACGATTATAAATCAGGTATCAAAGAAGTTATGGGAACCTGTGTTAGTATGGGATTATCTGTTGATGGTAAAGACCCAAGAGAAGCGCAAAAAGATGTTGATGCTGGAAAATATGATGATATCTTATTAAAATAGATATTATTTTAAATTTAAATTAAGTTAATAAATACAGTGTATATGATGTTATAATTCAAGTTATAATGGATATACTGTTTTTAATTCATGCAATCGTTGAAGAATTTTTTTCTTGTAATCGATACTCATGAAACCAAAAAAAATATCCAATGAGCATTAGATGTTCATGGGGGATTAATATGACACAAGATGTAATTAACGCGGTGAAGGAGGCAAAAGAACAATCTAAGCCGAGAAACTTCACTGAGTCCGTAGATATTATTATTAATATCCGTGACTTAGATGTCAAAAAACCAGAAAATAGGTTTAATGAGGAAGTTACTCTTCCTAAAGGCCGTGGCAAAGATGTTAAAATCGGAGTCATTGCTGATGGGGAACTCATTGTTCAAGCTAAAGACGCTGGTCTTGACACTGTAATTAATAAAGGAGATTTAGAAGCTTTCGGAAAAGACAGAAAATCTGCTAAAAAAATGGCAAACTCTGTTGATTTCTTAGTAGCTCAAGCTGATATGATGCCACTTGTTGGTAGGTTTTTAGGTCCAGTACTTGGTCCTCGTGGTAAAATGCCAAAACCTGTCCCTGCAAGTATTAAATTAGCTCCTCTCTTGGAAAGATTACAAAACACTGTCAAAGTTGGTGTAAAACAACAAGCTAGTATTCAAATTGTTGTTGGAAGCCAAGACATGTCAGACGAGGATATAGCTGAAAATGTGGAAACTGTTCTTACAGTCTTAGACCGCAATTTAGAAAAAGGAAGAAGTCAAATCAAGTCCATGTTTATTAAAACAACTATGGGACCAGTAGTGAGGGTGATCTAATGGCTCATGTTGCAGAATGGAAAAAGGAAGAAGTCCAAGAGCTCAAAGCAATTATCGATCAATATGATGTAATCGGTATTGTTGATTTAATGAGCATTCCTGCAAAACAGCTCCAAGAAATGAGAAAATCTCTTAATGGTAAAGCTGTTATCAGAATGTCTAAAATGAATCTTATTGATTTAGCTCTTGAAGATTGTAATGCTGATAAAAACAACATTGTTGATTTATCTAATCATATGGATGGTCAAGTTGCAATTATTGCTACTGAAATGAATCCTTTCAAATTATACAAAATATTAGAAGACAGTAAAACTTCTGCTCCTGCTAAACCAGGAACTATTGCTTCTGATGATATTATTGTGCCGGAAGGAGACACAGGTTTCGAACCAGGTCCTTTCTTAGGTGAATTACAACAAGTTGGAATTCCTGCAAAAATTGATAAAGGTAAAATCTGTGTACAAAAAGAAACAGTCGTTGTAAAAGCGGGCGAAAAAGTTTCTAAACAAGTAGCAGCTACCTTATCCAGAATGGATATCAATCCTATGGAAGTAGGAATCGATTTAAAAGCAGTATATGAAGAAGAAGCAATTTATACTTCCGACATACTTGCAATCGACGAAGAACAAACATTAGCTGACGTTCAAAATGCATTCAGAAATGCATTTAATTTATCTGTAAACGCAGCAATCCCTACTGATGAAACTATTTCCACTATTATTACTCTCGCATACACTAGAGCGATTAATGTTGGTGTTGCAGGAGCAATTATGACCTCTGAAACTGCCGAACCGATTATTGGTTTAGCTCAAGCTAAAATGTTAGCTATTGCATCCGAAGTTGCTAATGCACCTGGTGCTATTGATGATGAATTAGCTGATAAACTTTCTAACGTTGCTGTAGCGGCTGCTCCAGTAGTTGAAGAAGTTGTAGAAGAAGAAGAGGAAGAAGAGGAAGAAGAAAGTAGTGAAGAAGAAGCAGCAGCTGGGTTAGGAGCTCTCTTCGGTTAAATTATTTAATTAAAATTTTTATTATTTAATAAACTAACACTTTAAAAATTAATGGTGATAACATGGAATACATATATGCGGCAATGATTTTGCACAGTGCAGAAAAAGAGATTAACGAAGAAAATGTTAAAAGTATTATTGAAGCAGCAGGAATTGAAGCTGAAGATGCTAGAATCAAAGCTTTAATTGCAGCTTTAGAAGATGTTGACATTGATGAAGCTATGGAAACTACTGCTATGGCAGCAGCAGCTCCTGCAGCAGCTCCTGCAGCAGCTGAAGCAGCTGAAGAAGAAGAGGAAGAAGAAGAGGAAGAAGAAGCTTCTGAAGAAGAAGCAGCAGCTGGATTAGGTGCTCTCTTCGGATAGATTTTTTAAATCTATCACCTTTCTTTTTTATTTATTACTTAAAACTAATACAATACTTATTTTAATATTATATCATTTACTTGCAAACTAACTATTTTTTAGAATCTTAAACTATCATGTTTAATAGGTTAATATAATTTTATTGTATTAATTCAATTAATTCAATCAACTTTTTTAAAAATTACTTTTTATCTAGCATTTTTCACTAATATATTTATTTAACAAAATTCATATTATATACTAATAAATAATTTAAACTGATTCATATGGTAGAAATTTTTGAAAAACTTGGTTATAAACTACAATCTTGTAAAACTTGTGGACAAGAGTTTTACTCTCAAGTGGATAGAGACACTTGTGGGGATGCTCCATGTGATGAATATGGTTTTATTGCAAATCCTGCTACTGATAAACCATATAATTTATATGAAATCCAGAATGTTTTTAGAGAATTTTTAGAAAGTGAAGGACATACACATGTCCCAAGGTATCCAGTTCTTGCTAAAAGATGGAGGGATGATGTATTTTTAGTTGGTGCATCAATTTTCTGTTTCCAGCCATGGATTACATCAGGACTTGTTAAACCACCGGCTAATCCAATTGAAATGGCTCAACCTTCAATTAGACTTAATGATGTTGATAATGTTGGACGTACTGGAAGACACATGACTTGTTTTACAATGGGGACACATACAGTTATTAACAAAGAAGATGATTTTATTTACGGGGAAGATGAAACCATTAGACTTTGCCATGAATTCTTTAATTCAATTGGAATTAATACAGAAGAAATTACTTTCATTAAATCCTGGTGGTCCGGCGGGGGTAATGAGGGACCTTGTTATGAGGTATGTTGTAGGGGAGTGGAACTTGCAACTCTTGTGTTTATCCAATATGAAACTTTAGAAGATGGATCTAAAAAAGAAATTCCAATTAAAGTTGTGGATACTGGTTATGGGCTTGAAAGAATTGCATGGATTTCTCAAGGAACTCCAACAGCTTACGATGCATGTTTTGCACCAGTTGTTGATAAATTAAGGGAATTAACAGGTGTTGAAATTAATGAAGATATTCAGGGAAGAAATGCACAAATTGCTGGAATGATGGATATTGAAGATATTGGGGATTTAAAAGAACTTCGTCAACAAGTTGCAGACAGTTTAGGTCTTTCTTTAGATGACTACTTAAAGGCAGCTGAACCAATGGAAGCAATTTACATTATTGCTGATCATACTCGTTGTCTTGCATTCATGATTGCAGATGGTATCATTCCATCTAATGTAAAGGAGGGTTATCTTGCAAGATTAGTTTTAAGAAGAACAATTAGATTCATGAAAGATTTGAACATGAAGGAATCTCTTGCAGATATCATGGCAATACAACTTGATTTCTTATCTAAATTCTACCCAGAAATTCGTGATTCAGAACAACATATCATGAATATCATTACTTTGGAAGAAGAAAGATATGCTTCTACTGTTAAAAAAGGTAAAAGCATTGTTAAAAGATCTATTAAAAGACTCAAAAAAGAAGGTAAAAATGAAATGCCTCTTGACATGTTAATAGATTTATATGATGCTCATGGTATTCCTCCTGAAACTGTTGTTGAAATGGCAGGTGATGATTTCAGTGTAAATGTTCCAGATAATTTCTTTACACAAGTAGCAGGAGCTCATGAAAAAGATACTTCTAATAAAAAATCTTCTTTAAAAGTAGATTTTCCTAAAACTGATTTATTATTCTATAAAGATTTCTACCAGCAAGAATTTGAAGCAGAAGTTTTAGGATTAATTGAAAAAGATGGGGATCAATGTCTAATATTTGATAAAACAGTATTTTATCCTGAAGGTGGTGGTCAACCTTCTGATATTGGTGAAGTTCTCATTGATGGAAATGTCTTTGAAATGCATCATGCTGAAAAAATTAATGATGTTGTCTTACATCATATGGGTGCAGACATTCAAAATGATGTTGTTGGTAAAAAAATCACTGGTAAACTTGATTGGACAAGAAGAATGACTCTTGCACGTCACCACACCGGAACTCACTTGGTTATTGCAGCTGCAAGAAAAGTATTGGGTCAACACATTTGGCAAGCAGGTTCTCAAAACAGTATTAAAAGGGCACGTATTGATTTATCTCATTACAAGCGTATAACTCAAGAAGAATTAAATGAAATTGAAAAATTAGCTAATGAATATGTAATGGAAAACATTGATTTGGATATTAAATTCCATACAAGAGATGAAGCACAGGAATTATACGGTTTTGTACTTTACCAAGGAGGTATTGTTCCAGGCAAAATGATTCGTGTTGTCAAAATCCCTGGAGTTGATGTTCAAGCTTGTGCAGGGACACATGTTTTAAGAACTGGTGTAGTCGGACCAATTAAAATTAATAAAACCGAAAGAGTTCAGGATGGTGTTGAAAGGATTGATTTCTCAGCAGGTCTTGCAGCAATCGATTCCATGCAGCATGATGATGAACTTTTAAGAGAAAGTTCTGCAATATTTAAAGTGGACAATGATCAACTTCCAAAAACATGTGATAGATTCTTTAGTGAATGGAAAGCACAGAAAAATGAAATTGATAGATTAAAATCTCAAATTGCTTCTTTAAAGATGAACTCTTTGGCTGATGATTATGATGAAATTAATGGATTAAAAGTTGTATCTGAATTGATGGAAGCGGACTTTAAGGAACTTCAAAAAATAGCTACTGACTTTACAGATAATGGAAAAGCAGATGTTGTTATTATCGGAAACACCGAGGGTAAAATCGTTGGTGCAGCTTCTCAAAATGCAATTGATACTGGAATTAAAATTAATGAGGTTATCAAATCTGCCGCTGGTGTTTTAGGTGGTGGCGGTGGAGGCCGTTTATCATTAGCACAAGGTGCCGGTAAAAACACAGATAAAATGGATGAAGCTATCCAAACAGCAATTGGATTAATCAAAGGATAAAAATTATCCTTTTTTTTATTTTATGAATGCATTATTTAAAAATTAATTTAGATAGTGTTTTTTCAAAAATTTCTATGATTTGAATTTTTGATAGTTTTTGTATTGCGAAATTTTTTCTTATTTTCTTGATTAAAAGTATTAAATATATTAATATGTTAAGGGTCTGCCAAA
>CAYFRZ010000064.1:0-9762 GCA_964345675.1 uncultured Methanobrevibacter sp. | reverse complement strand
TTAAACGTTTAACAGATTCATTAGGTAGTGAAGAACCAGTAAAAGGAATTTTAACTGATGATGAAATCTTAAAATATGCTGGTAATTCTGTTTCTGCTTCAGAAATTAGATTAAAACGAGGAATTGGAAATAAAAAAGACAAAGGATTAGTTAATGATACTGCATTAACACTTTTAGGTGCGGGAGGATTTCTTGCTCTTGTTAATTTAGCAGTATTTGGTTTTATTTCTGATTATTTTATTGGAAAAGTATTATTCTTTTTAACTATAGCAATAATAATTGGATATTACAGTTATATTATGTATATTAAAGATTATACTGATCCACAATATAAAATAATTGAATCTAATGAAAATAAAACTTCATCAGAACTAATTGAAGAACCAAAAACATCAACTAATGATGATCTATTGTTATTATTTGAGAGTAAAGAAAAAATAGCTAGAGAAATGATTGAAAGGAGATTTCCAGCACCTCAAATGACAAATACAAAATTCAATTCCGTTTTAGATAATTGTAAAGATGTCGTCGAATCCCAAATAGAAATATTAGATGCTTTAACTCCCACTGAAAAAACAAAGTATGAAATAGCTTCTAGAAAAAAGCTAATTAAACAATTAATTAGTAAAGTAGATGATTTAACTAATGAATTAATTTTATCTGAAGAGAATAATATTGAAGATGTTATTGATGAAATGGATAACTTAATTAGTTCTGTTAAGGTGTATTAATTTTTATAAACTATGGATAACAATATTAAAATAGGTGTAATTTATGGAAGAAAATTTTAAAGATTTCTATGACACTTTAATTGAAAATTTAGATTCTTATAATGGAGAATATGCTTCATTTATTGATTGCGGTCCAAATTTATTTAAATTATTAGGTGACATCTTAGAATATGATATTCCTCAAGAATTAAGGAGAGATATATGTGGAGCCATAGCTTATTTCGTTGTTCCAATGGATGTCATTCCAGAAAAAGAATATGGGGCATATGGTTATATTGATGACATATTTTTATCTGTTCACGTTTTAAGAATTGTAGCTGAAGAATATGGATATGATTTCATCCAAAAAATTTGGGATAAACCGCAAGATATTAAAAATGTGATGGACGATTGTGAATCAAAATCCTTAGAAGTTCTAAAAGAAGAAGAAATAAAAGCTATTTTAACCTATGTTGGTTTAGAATAGCTAGTTTATAATTTTCCATCCATACATACTTATTCTATCTTTAAATGAATTTAATCTATTTTTTTCAAGTTCTAATTCTATAAATAGCTCAGTATATTGTGTGTGGCGATCTGAAATAATCTTTTTAATATTTTTTTCATATGATTTGAATTTATAGAGAGTATTCAAAAATTTATCATTTTCAATTAGACCATTTATAATAATTTTTACATGGTCGTTCTCTTCAAAACAAATACAATTCACTTCACTATTCTCAATGTTATTAATCTCTTGTTCGTTTGGAGTTTCAGGTTGAATGATTGGTTTTTCACATTGTGCAAGGGATTGTTTTGCTTTTTCTAGATCACGAACTCCCCATGGAAGATTTTGTTCTTTGACTTTCAAATATAAATTATAAATGTTGCTGTCATAAATACGCACATCATCTTTTGGATTTGCATAACTCCAAGTGTTATTAATTTTGTTTACCCATGAAAGACCTGAAGAACTTGGTTTTCTAAAACGTTTAAGATATTCTCTAGGTATCGGATCCAGAATATGTCTGAAGGGATCATTTTCATCAAATTGAGGAGTTTCAATTGTATTTTCAGTTCCAGGTTTTACGCAGGTGCTTAAAGATTCTTTTGCCTTTTCTAAATCACGGACACCCCAAGGGAAGTCATTTTCTTTAACACTAATATAAAGTTCATATAAATTCATATTCTGTAAAGTTACTCCTAAAATCTTATTGTGGTATCTCCAACTATTTCTTTCTTTTTTTACCCATGCAAATCCGGATGAAGTTGGTTTTTTAAATCTTTTAGCATATTCCGGAGCTATTGGATCAAGTATATGTTTAAATATATCATCATCAGTTTCAGCATTAACGTTTGGTATTTCACATTGTTTTAATGTTTCCTTTGCTTTTTGAAGGTCTCTAACGCCCCAAATGTAGTCATGTTTAATTACTTCATCATATAATTCATAAATATTTGATTTAAAAATAGATTGACGATTATCTTTTTGTTGTCTGTCATATCTCCAACTGTTGCCCTCTTTTCTAACCCATGCAAATCCACTTTCACTTTCTTTAGTGCCTCTAAATGTTCGTCTGATTTTGTATGGGAGCACGTCAAGAATATGTTTATATTTATCTGGTAATTCATCTTTTACTTCAGTATTTTTTACTGGTTTTTCAACTTCCTCTTCAGGCTCAGGAACTTCGATAGGACTTTGTAGAGTATTTATTTTTTCGAAAAATTCTATATATTCCTCACCTAAATTCTGCTTTCCACGTTTATACCAGTTTTGTAAAGTTTCATATGTGATGCCTGAATTAAATGCAGCTGTTTTCATTGGTGAACCTGAGCCCATTTCTTTTAAGACATTTTCCATTTGTTGTTTTCTTAAGGTATCAGCTATTGTTAAATCTGGTTTATCGTTAAATGATTCGATAACATAGAAATTTTTATATGAGTTAAGTTTAGATTCTTTTTTAGCTTCCATATAACGATTATAGAAGTCAATATTTTCTTCTCCGGAATTATTCTTTCCTTCGTTAAACCAATGTGTGATTTTATAAAGATTAATGCCTGCAATTTCAGCTGCTTCTTTATCTGTTTTTCCATTTTTAATACTTTCAATAACACTATCCATTTGTTGTTTGGGTGTTAATTCTTCAACATCAGTTTCTTTTTTAATTTCAGGTTCTATTGTTGTGCTTCCTTGGATATAATATTTATCTAAAAAGTTTTGGCAGGTTTCTAAATCTGATAATACGTATGCTTCTCTATCTGAATCATAAATTAACAAGTCATAGTTTTGAAGTTCCCATAATCTTCCATTGAATTCCAATGGATTTTTAAAATCATTTTTTAAATCAGTTGCCTTAAATTCACTCCCCGGTGAAACTTGATTTAAGATTTCTTTTAGGTAATTTGCGGTATTAACATATTTTTTACATTTTTTACAGTAATCCTCAAGACCATCATCTGTTTTTTTACTTTTGTAAAATTTAGATGTTGGAAGTGTTTTTTTACAGATGCAGCATTCTTTGTTGAGTTGTTTAGGCTTTTCTTTACTTTCGTTAGTTTGAATTGGCAGTTCATCTATAGTTCCGTATTTTTCAACAAAGCTATTTAATTTTTCATGATTTACCAAACAATACTGATTGTTATTCTGAGTTAATAAATTGAATTCTTCAAGTGACCATATGCAATCGTCTATTTCAATCTCTTTTTCATATACTTTTTTCAAATCACTCTTTTCAAATGGTGTTTTTGGTTCGACGTACTTTAAGAGGTTTGTCAGGATAGTTGCAGCATGTCTTTTTTTAGAGCATTTTTTACATAATTTGAATTTTTTATTTTTAAGTTTTTTACCACAGATTTCACAGGTTTTAGTATTGTTTTCAGTAGTGACCTTGGTTTCAGGTTTTTCAACAGGTTCAAATTCATCTAATTCATTTAATAAGGTATTAAGATTATCAATTAAAATATCTATGTTGTCAACATAATCTCCAAGTTTTATTACATTAATTGAATTGACATGGCCGTTAATAAAAACATCAATTGTTGTCTCATTTAAAATGGTTCTAAAGTTAGGGTAATTCTTAATAAAATATTCCACATTAATATAAACATTTTTTGCATTGATTATTCCAGAACAGCCTTTTGAATATGATGCAATTTTATCAAACGTTAAAGTTAATAATGGAAGCTGGGGAGTATTCTCTTTGATTTTTCCAAATAAAAAGATTTCATAATCATTATTTTCATATTTAACAAACCATTTACTTGAGTCTTTTGTTTTATAGACAAATTTTCTATTTCCAAATTCCTCAGATTCATCGATATTGGCGATATTCGGAAAAGAAACGTATAATTTATTAAAAAATTTATTAATGTTTGGATTAATAGTAGTTGACATTGTTTGACCTTGTGAACCTATATATAATAATTTTATAATATTAAATATATAACATATATTATTTACATTTTAATTTCAAGGTGATTTTTATTAGTTCAAATAAGTCGTCTACTTTAGAGTCTGTAGATAATGAAAATAAATGTTGGATTCATACTGTTGATCTTTCATTTGTAAAATCCATTGATGAAAACAATTTAATTGGTTTTAAAAAGAATGAACGTTCTAAAAATTTATCCAACAAGTTTTTCAGTGGAAATGAAATATTTTTAGTAACTCGCATGGATAATAAATATGTCTGCTATGGTTATACTATAATCGAGGAAGCTATTAAAAATGATGATAATTTATATGGTTTTTATGATAACAGGTTTAAGTTAAAAATTAAGTGCATTAAATATTTTTTACAACCGGTAGTTATTGATGATATTCGAAATAAGTTGAATTCGATTAAATCAGATGGCAGAATATCTGATGTGTTGAAAGTGGGATATTACAGAGAAATTAGCTCTGAAGATTATAAGTTAATTAAAAAGCAGTCTTCAACTACAGGGATGTTTCCGGTTTATTTTGAAGTTTACAGTAAAAACATGAAAGAATTTATACTTAATACATGTAAATCAATTTATAATATTTTAAAAGCTGAAAAGAATCACTCTCAAATTGAAATTAAAAAATTTTTATCCTTATTAAATGTGTCATTAAAAGGATATGGGATTAACAAAGATACTGATGAATTAAAACGATTTTATTCAAGATATGCTCATGAATTAGGATTTAAACATGTCACAACAAGAGATCCAGATAAATTTGTTGTGTTACTTACTCCTTCAGGCGAGAAAAAAAATTTTGGTTATATTAGTTTAGAATAGTTGTGGTAATATGAGTAATGAAGATATTTTAATGTCCTTAAAAAATGGTAATGTTCCATCAAAAGGTGTAAGAGATCTATGTGTTGGTCGAGACAATGAAATAGAAGAATT
The DNA here is from genome assembly GCA_964345675.1 of uncultured Methanobrevibacter sp. Lineage (GTDB taxonomy): Archaea > Methanobacteriota > Methanobacteria > Methanobacteriales > Methanobacteriaceae > Methanocatella. The sequence continues at coordinate 4,678 of CAYFRZ010000064.1, read as the reverse complement.
TGAAAGACTTTTGGAGAAAATTGATGATGAAGACAAAGCATACACTAAATTTTTAAAAGGAGAATTTGGGGCTGGAAAATCATTTTTCTTAAAAGTAATTGAAGATATGTCCTACAAAAAAGGTTTTGCCGTTTCTTGGATAACTGTTTCAAATAATGTGCCTTTCAATAAAATTGAAATAATTTATAGAAACGTTGCAAAAAATTTAAGAGTAAAAACCGGAACTTCTTTAGAACATGTTATCGACAGATGGTATACACAACACTATAATATGGCTTCACAAGATACTGATAATGACTTTGAAAAACATGCACTGCTAAGAGAAAGGATACATGATGAATTAGAAGAAACAAGACAATATTCCACAGCTTTTGCAACAGTTATTGAAAATTATGCGAAGTTAAGAAGTGAGGGAGATAATGAAGGTGCTTCATCAGCAATATCCTGGCTTCGAGGTGATGAAAACATCCCATTTTCCGTTAAAAAGAAATTCCAAATAAAATCAGAAATTAATAAAACCAATGCATTAGGATTTTTAGAAGCATTATCCGTGTTTATCAAATCTGTAGGATATTCAGGTTTAGTTATTTTAGTTGACGAAGCTGAGATAATTAGAAAAATGATTAGACAGGATACTAGGGAAGCAGCATATGATTATATTAGATTGATATATGATAACTGTAGTAATGGGCAATTCCAAAGTGCACTATTTGTATTTGCAGGAACAAGTGAATTATTTGAAGATCCAAAAAGAGGCATACCCTCTTATACTGCCCTTGAAGAAAGAATTAAAAAAGCTTATGAAACTGATTTAGTTGATGTAAGAACACCCGTATTTGTTCTTAAAGGCTTTGATAAAAACGATATTATCGAAGTTTCTAAAAAATTATTAGATATGCATTCTGATGCTTATAATTGGGATGCTAATGCTAAAATTGGTCCTCTTGTTGAAACTATTGCAGAAAATCATGTTTCCAATGCAGGTTTAACGGCAGGAAAAGTAAAAGCACGTGATTTCATTCGTAAATTTATTACATTATTAGATACTGTTGAACAAAATCAGGATCATTTTAATTCTCCTGAGGATATTCTGGAAGAATTCAATGGAAACATTAATCAAGTCGATGAAGATGAATTTGATGAATTTGATGATGATTGGTAGGTTTAAAGGATGTATGATGAGCTAAATAATTCTCTTTTAAGTTTTTTATCAAATAACTTGGGATGGAGTGATTTAAACTCTATTCAAAAGAAAGCTATTCCAAGTATTTTAGATAGAAAAGATACTTTAATTTTAGCTCCAACTGCTTCAGGTAAAACTGAAGCGGCATTAATACCAATTTTTTCTGAAATAATTAATAAACAATATGAACCTGTCAGCGTACTTTATGTTGCTCCACTAAAAGCTTTAATTAATGATATGCACTCTCGTATTGAGGCATGGGGAAATCATTTTGGAATAACTGCAATGAAATGGCATGGAGATGTTGGGCCAGATAAAAGAAATAAATTTATTAAAAATCCAACCGATTTTTTAGCTATAACTCCGGAATCCCTTGAAGTAATCTTGATGAATAAACAATCAGGAATTAAAGAAAAACTGTTTAAAAACGTAAAATACATAATAATTGATGAAATTCATTATTTCGCTGATTCTGATAGGGGTGTTCAGTTAAATTCAATTTTAAATCGTATTTCAAAATATTTCACAGGTGATGTTGTAACAATTGGATTGTCTGCAACTGTTGGAAATCCGGAGGTAATCTCTGAATGGATTGATATTGAACATCCGGCTAATGTTGTTAAAGTCGAAGGAAATTCTAAATTGTTATATAAGATTATCAGTCTTGATCAGGAAGGTGATTCTGATAATCCCTTTGATGTTATTGATGTATTGAAAGAATATGAGGATTATAAAGTTTTAATTTTCACTAAGTCTAAATTTTTGGCCGAATCCATACATTATAAATTGAAAAGACGGTTGAATTCAGATAATATTTTTATTCATCATGCTTCTATTAGTAAAGAGATACGTGAAGAAAATGAAAAAAGGTTTAAAGAAGTTGATAATGGTTTTATGATTTCAACATCCACTTTGGAATTGGGAATTGACATTGGTAATATAGATATCGTCATTAATTTTGAAATACCAAATAATGTAAGTTCTTTTTCTCAAAGAATAGGTAGATGTGGCCGTAGAACTAAAATTCAGAAAACAATAAATTTGGTAGGGTGTATTGAACCTATTTTTGCCTTATCAGAAATATTATTGCATAAAGAAGGGGAAACTGAAGACATACATATTTCAAGAACTTCAAAAGACATATTCTTCCATCAAATGTTAAGCTTACTGTTTGAAAGAGGAGATATGCATGTAAAAGAGCTGTATTCTGAACTCCATAACTGTTATGCTTTTTCTAATATCTCATATGATGACTGCAAATTCTTATTGAAAAGTATGAGGGACAATGACTTTGTTGAAATAAATCATAATCAAATAAATCTCGGTTTAGGCTTTGAAGAAGAATTCGGAAGTTTAAATTTCATGAATTTCTATGCTGTTTTTAATTCCAGTTATGATTTTAAAATTTTTGAAGGAGATGATGAAGTCGGAACTCTTGATGCGTGCTATGCAATTAAGTTAAGTCCTGGAGAAGATTTTGTATTGGCCGGAAGATATTGGGAAGTTCTGTCAATAGATTACGATAAATATTTGATGAATGTTAAATCTAAAAGTTTAATAAAACATAAAATTCCACGTTGGAGCGGTGGAGGAACTCCCTTTTCATATATAATCTGTAGAAAAATTTATGATATATTATTGGGAGATTTTGATAAAAGAGCTTTAAAACCATTGGATACTAAAGCTAGGTTTACTGTTGAAAATTTAATTGAAAAATCAAAAGATTGCGGATTTGAAAAAGGAATTATTCCGGTTTACTATGATGTGGATAATAATCAGTTATATGTTTACACTTTCGCTGGTTTAAATGCTAATTTATTATTGTCTGATTTATTTAATATGTTCTATGATATTAAAAATGAAGAAGTAACTAATCTCTATTATTCATTAGACTGTTCTGATTTTAGTATTAGTTATTTTGAGTCTTTAATGTATAATATTGAAGATATTCTTAATGATGCTTCTACAGAAAGATATATGGATGAAAAAACTGTTTCTCTTAAAAAGAATAAATTTATTAATTATCTTCCGGAAGAAAATTCAGGTAGATTAAAAATGGATTTATTATATGACCAAAATGGTTTAATTGATTTGATGGCGAATAATAAGATAAGTTATATTGAGAATAATTCAATTCATAAAGCTCTTGCTAAATGGCCTAATAATTCAACTGCTTGTTAATATTCAGCAATTATTCTTTTTTTATATATTTCATTTTTTCTTAAAAATTTAAGGCAGTATGCTCTATTAATTTTCTATAATTTCGCTTTTTAATGTATTTTTATTTTGTTCTATTGTTATTGTTTCATCCTAATAATTTATTAGTAATTTTATATAAATAATATAATAAAAAATATAATAAATTAATGTTTACAGTAAGGATGATGATATGGGACTTACAGATTATATTAAAACTAGATTATTGAATAATCGTGTAGAACAGTATAATACTAAGCGTAGCTATTGGGGAGAGAATGAAAGACAGCCTAGAACTGATGGAATCAATACTGGACTGGATTTACCTGATGCACTTCCTCCAGTGATTAATAAAACTATAGCTAATGCCAGATATGCTGTTAAGCTTGACGGTTACACTTCAGGTATTTTAAAAAATAGAATTGATAAAGCTAATGTTAATATTGTGCTTGTAGACAGGGACAATAAACTCTCGCAGGAACAGAAGCTAACTTTGATTTTGTGGGCTCGTAAAATTGACATTCGTCAGGTGGCTAAGGAAATCCTGCAAGGTGGAATGGTTGATGGTGAGGGAATAATCAAACCTGTTCAGCGCTGGGATAAAAAAATCGGCAAATACATTAAACCAGTATTTCTTGAAATCGGCGCTCACGGCTACGGATTAAAAAAAGAATTCAACGATGACAATGAAGTCGAGTTATATCTTCATGAAATGCCTAAGGATGTTGTCAGTGGATCTCCTGAGGAGTTCAACAATTATGTTAGTATTGAAGAAGGAACATTAACAGTTAAGTATGAGGCAGGCGAGGTCATCAATTTCATGTATAATGAGATTTATGGTGAGGCTCAAAGCATTATCTTAAATTGTCTGGATGATATCTATCACAAATGCAATCTTGAAAGAAACCAGGTGGAGAGAATCAACAAGGACAATATTATTGAAGTCAAGCCTTCACTTGACGCTAACGGCAGGCCGTATATAATGGAGCTCTCATCAACTGCAAAGGAAAACCTTTATGCTGATTACGGAACTACAGCCGACAGCAATGTAGCTATTGTACCTCCTGGAATCGAATCCAAAATATTGGGTGGTAACAACTACCAGTCAGACTATACCAGACAGACTGAAATATTCAGAAATAACATTTTAAGGACTTTTGTAACTCCGCAGTCACAGGCAGGAAATGAACGCTCCAATCAGAATGTAGCGGAATACATTAACGATTCAGCTATTACAGGATTCATTGTTAATGTGGCCAATGACCAGAAATGGGTGTTAAAGTATTGCAACATGTTACT
>CAYFRZ010000063.1:0-9984 GCA_964345675.1 uncultured Methanobrevibacter sp. | reverse complement strand
AAAAAAATGAAATAATTTAAGAAAATTATTTCAGAAATAAAATAAAATATTTATAGTTCAATTTATTTTTTAAAAGACTACACGGCTTTGTCTCCCTGTTCATTTGTTCTAATTCTAATTACATTTTCAACAGATTGTATGAAAATTTTTCCATCCCCAATGTTTCCAGTGTAAGCGCCTTTAATAATTTTATCGACAATTAACTCTAATCTATCATCATTGACAACAATTTCAATACGTGTTTTTGGGATTAAATCAATACAAAAATTTGAACCTCTATATGACTCCCTAATGCCCTTTTGACTCCCCCTTCCTTTTACTTCTGAAACTGTCATACCTTCACAGCCAACTTCAACTAATTCTTTTTTAACATCTTCAAATTTTTCAGGCCTTATAATAGCAATAATTCGTTTCATTTAAATCACCCTATGAATTAAAATTATATGCAGATTCTTGGTGAAGGCTATTATCTAATCCAATAATTTCTTCACTTTCATCAACCCTAATACCACCCATCGCTTTATCTAAAATTTTAGCAAGGATGAAACTTATTGTAAATGCATAAACAATAGTAACGACAACACTTATTACTTGAATTATAACTTGGTTTGCATTTCCTGCAATTAATCCCACTGCTTCATTTACTGATGGAACGGCAAAGATACCAGTTGCAACTGCACCCCAAACACCAGACATACCATGTATTCCCCATACATCTAATGCATCATCATAACCAATTTTTGGTTTTAAGTAATAAACTGCAAAGTAAGATATAATTGAAGCTCCCACACCAATAAATAATGCACCATAAACATCCACAAATCCTGCTGCAGGAGTAATTCCTACAAGACCTGCAACAGCACCAGAGATTGCACCTAACACTGTTGGTTTTCCAACAACCTGAGTATCAATTAATGTCCAAACAATAAGACCAGTTGCTGCTGCAACATTAGATACTATAATTGCATTCGCTGCAAGACCATTAGCAGCTAAACCAGATCCTCCATTGAATCCCATCCATCCGAACCAAAGTAATGCCGCACCTAAAACAGCATATCCCAAATTATGAGGAACTGATATATTTTTTCTTCTACCTAACACTAATGCGACAGCTAATGCTGAAATACCTGAATTAATGTGAACTACTGTACCCCCTGCAAAATCAAGAGCACCCATCTGCATTAACCATCCTCCTCCCCATACCCAATGAGCAATAGGAACATAAACAAAACAAATCCACAATATTGTGAAAATCACCCAAGCTTTAGTTTTCATTCTTCCAACCAAAGCTCCAGACATGATTGCACATGTTAAACCTGCAAATGCACATTGAAACATGACAAATAATAATGTTGGAATTGAACCACTTAAATCATCAATCCCAATTCCTTGTAAAAAGAAATTAGTTGGTGAACCTATTAATCCATTAATATCTGCACCAAATGCGAATTGATAACCAAAAATAACCCACATTACACTAATTATTGAAAATGCAATAAAAGTTAAGAAAATTGTGTTTAAAACATTTTTTCTTTTACTTAATCCTCCATAAAAGAATGCTACTGCAGGAATACTCATTAAAAGTACAAGAAGAGTACAAACAAGAATCCATGCAGTATCACCCGCACTAAACATAACCATCATATCAAAACACTTAAATTAAATTATAGAATTTATCCGACATTATCGGAAATAATATGTCGGAAGTATTATTCCGATATAACTCTATTGAACACAATAACATATAAACTTTTGCAAAAAAACAACATAAATTTAGAAAGTTAAAATTAAAAAAAATACTAAAGAAAAGCACAATCACAAAGAATAATTTATTTTCATTACAAATTAAAGGAATTATAAGTTTAAAAATTAATAGTTTAAGAAAATATTAAATATAAGCTTTTTAAAAAAATAATACAAGTATAGACAAAATACTAATTAAAATTAAAAAAAGTGTTATTATGAAAGACTCAGTTAAAGCAAAACTAATAGTATTTTTAGTTATTGCACTTATTGCATTAGGTATTAGTTCGTCATTTGCTAGTCTAACAATTAGTGATTCACCTGATTCATACAAATTAATTCCTATTAAAAATGATTCATTTGAGCCAAACTACATTAATAAAGTTCCAACAATCATTCCAAAAGTTGAAACAAATAACACTACAAACACTACTAAAAATACAACAAGTCACAATACAACCAATTTGAATGATGCAGACCAAGAATGGATTGAAACATACGAAGATTAAGAGGACTGATAAAATGAGCGATAAGAAAAAATTTATCAGAGATAGTGTCTATGGGGATATTAACCTAAACGGTTTTGAAGTAAAAATTATGGACATGCCACAATTCCAGCGCCTAAGAAGAATTAAACAATTAGGTTTAATCAGTTTAATTTATCCAGGTGCAACCCATACCCGATTTGAACATTCAATTGGAACAATGAATTTAGGTTCAAAACTTGCAGAAGAGCTTGAATTGAAAAAAGAGGAAATAGAATTAATCAGAACTTCAGCATTATTGCATGATATCGGTCATGGCCCATTTTCACATGTATCTGAGGGAGTTTTATCTGTTCCTCATGAAGAACTAACAAAATTTGTTGTTACTAAAACATCAATGAGAGATTTACTCGAAGAAAAATTCGACGTTAATGAAATTGTAGATATTGTCAATGGAAAAGGATATCTAGGTCCAATCGTTTCTGGCGAACTTGATGTTGATAGAATGGATTATCTTTTAAGAGATTCTCATAATACTGGTGTTGCATACGGAATTATAGATTATGAAAGAATCATATCCAATTTAAAATTAGAAAATGGATTAATATTAGATATTAAAGGTGTTCAAGCAGCTGAAGGAGCTCTTGTTTCCAGATATTTTATGTATCCAAGTGTTTACCAACACCATACAACAAGAATTGTTAATTCAATGTTTAGAAGAGCATTAAAAAGAATTATTGATGAAAAAATAATCAATGAAAATGATATTTACAAATATGATGATATTGACATGATTAGTATATTTAGACATTGTGACAATAAATTTGCAAATGACATTATGAATAGACTAGATACAAGATGTATAATGAAAAGAGTGGAAACAATAAGACTCAATAATTTCAAATTACCTGAAAAAATGTATAAAATTGAATCAAATACATTAAGAAAAGCTGAAGAAGAAATTGCTGAAGATTATGACCTTGATAAAGATTATGTATTTATAAATATCGCCGAATATCCTCGCTTTGATGAAATGAAAACCCAAGTTAACGTAGATGGAAAATTATACCCATTGACCAAAATATCAAATATTATAAGTGCATTAAGTAAAGCAAGGTTTAATATACCTGATATAAGTGTTTATGTAGATAATAGTGAAAAATCTAAATTCAAAAAATTCAAATTAGAAAATTACTTAGAATTACCAGAAATTGACAGAGACAAATTCCATGGAATTCATTATGACCAAATTAAATTAATATAGAGGAAAAATATGATAGTAGTTGGAATTACAGGAGCTAGTGGAGTAATATATGGAATAAAACTTCTTAAAGCTCTTAAAGAATTAAATATTGAAAATTCATTAGTAATGAGCGATTTAGCTAAAGTTGTTATTGAATCAGAAACAAATTACACATCCAATGACGTAATAAAATTAGCAGACAACTATTATGATTTCCATGATTTGACTGCTTCAATAAATAGTGGATCATTTAAAACAGATGGCCTCGTTATAGTGCCATGTACAATGAAAACTTTATCCTCAATAGCCAATGGATATGGGGCAAATACAATAACTAGAGTAGCAGACGTTAGTTTAAAAGAAAAAAGACCTACAATTATTGTTCCACGTGAAACCCCACTTAGAAGTATTCACTTACAAAATATGCTAACATTATCACAAGAAGGAGCTACAATTTTACCAGCAATGCCAGGATTTTACTCAAATCCAAAAACAATTGATGATCAAATTAATTTCATTGTTGGAAAAATTTTAGACTCATTAAAAATTGAAAATAACTTATTTAAAAGGTGGGAATAAATGTTAGAAGATAAGGATTTTATTAAATCCTGTGATGTACCAGGACCTACAAAAGAAGCTATTAGAGCTATAATATTATATAAATCTAATGTAACCCCTGAAGACAAAGTTGTTGACTGTGGATGCGGAACCGGTGGAATTACCTGTGAATTTTCCCAAAGAGCAGGTGAAGTAATATCCATTGATACGAACCCTGAAGCAATTGAAGTGACTTCAAAAAACCTTAAAAAGTTTGGTCTTGGAAATAATGTCACATTAATCAATGATGACGGATCAAAAGCTTTAAAAAATATTAAAGATATTGATATTGCCGTTGTTGGGGGCAGTGGCAGACAACTTGAAAATATACTAGATATTGTTCATGAAAACTTAAATTCAAAAGGCAGAATAATTATAACAGCCATTCTAGTTGATACAAAAGTTGAAGCAATCAATAAACTCAAAGACTTAGGATATAATCCAAAAATAATGGAAGTGAATGTGTCTAATGGAAGAGTTCTTGATCGTGGTGTTTTAATGATTAGTGAAAACCCAATAGCTATTATTACTGCTAAAAAAAGATAAAAATATGGAGATTGTAAAATGGATGAACATAAAAAATGGAAAATTAAATTTTCACTTTTAATGGTTGTTTTAATAATCATTATTTACGGATCAAATTACCTAGTACTCGGAGATGGAGAACATATCATTTCATATGTTTGGACCCATTTAGGTTTTATTCCGGTAGACATCCTTGTTGTAGCATTCTTGCTTGAAGGAATTATTGAAAGAAAAGAAAAAGAAGCTATACTTGAAAAACTGGATATGCTCATGAGTACTTTCTTCTCTGAAGTGGGTAATGACTTAATAAGTCAATTAAGTACTGCTAACAGACATAAAGCAAGTACTGCCGGTTTGAAATCTATTAAAAATTGGGATGATGAAGATTATGAAAATAAGCTAGAAGAACTTAAAAATTCTCCAGTTGAATTCTTAGCAGATGTTGCTCCAGAAAACAAAGAAGAGTTCTTAGAAAATTTAAGAGAATTACTTGCCAATAAAAGAGAATTTATTATTAATTTAATAAACAATCCAAATTTACTTGAAAAAGAAGAATTCACTAGCTTGATTAATGCTATTCTCCACTTAGATGAAGAATTAGAACATAGAAAAGATTTAGCTTTAGTGAATGATACTGACTTCGGACATTTGAATGGAGATATGAATAGAATATATAACATTTTAGTACATGAATGGGTTTATTATTTAAGATATCTTAACAAACACCATCCATATATGATTGCATTAATGATACGTACCAATCCATTTGATGAAGATGCAAGCGTATATGTAACAGAATAAAATAATGGAGAGATTTATGAGTAATACAATTAAAAATAATGAAAATATTAAATCATGCATCATTTTATGTGGAGGGCAAAGTAGAAGAATGGGTCAAGATAAGGGTTCTATGATTATTCAAAATAAACCTATGATAAAACACATACTTTCTACTTTAAACAATCATGTTGATGAAGCAATAATTGTTTTAAATGATAAAACAAGAGTTGACAAATATAATAAATTCATAAACCCCGATGAATACAACTACACCATCAAATTATTAGAAGATAAAATTAAAAATAAAGGACCAATGCCTGGGATTATGACTGGACTTGGAGAAATAAAAAGTGAATATGCTTTAATTTTGCCATGCGATAGTCCATATGTTTCATCAGACTACATTAAAACTATTTTTTCACAAATTGATAAAAATTATCAGGCCATTGTTCCATATCATGATGAAAATAATAAATTAAAAACATCGGAACCACTTCATTCTATTTATAAAAAAGACATCATTTATGAAATTGAAAAATTAATTAATGAAGATACACTACATATCAAAGGATTAATAGAAAAAATAGATACGAAGTTTGTTTTAATTGATAATAAAGAAATAGAAAAAAAAGAATTTAGAAATCTTAATCGTCCAGAAGACATTTAAAGATTTACAACTAATTCTTTAACTTTTCCTACTGCAGTATTTACACAATAGAAAATTTCATCCTTAGTTAAAGGTTCTTCACCACCTTTTTGCATTGAGCAAATGTGGCCATCTTTAGTAACACCAACATTTAAACGAGCACTTGCAACCCTTTCTTCATCCAAAGTTGGATCAATTACCATTTTATCAGAAATTTTAACAAAAGTACATAATGCTAATTCATTATTAATTGGTAAATCGAAAGTTTCATCTTCACTAAGAACTATTTCATCATCAACAATATTAGCGACAGGTAATTTAGTGGATTTTAAAGCAGCCATAACTGCTAATTCACATGCATCAAAAAGATTTCCGCAGTTATCAATAATATGTAAATCTATGAATAACATCCAAACATGTTTTCCTTCTTCAACACATAATTGATCCAAATCAACTAATTGACTTTCACGAATACCCCTGTCAACTACACGTGCAAGTTCTATAGAATCTTCACTAGGAGGTCCTGGTTCAAAGCTAGGATCAGCCATCGGTAACATTTCACAATTAGTCATTAAAACTCCCAAATCAGGAGTATCAGGGAATGGAGTTCCAATTTGTGGCTTAATACCCACAATAACTTGAGTTCCACCAAGTTTTACACGAGCAGAACCTTCAGCTTTAGAGATAACATCAGTTTCAATAGTAATATCCCTATATTCGGTTAAATCCCTACCATCTTCTCTTTTATCAATTTTGATAAGGTCAGCAATACTTTGTCTTGTAATTTCTGGTACTATATCCATATTATCCCCTCACTATTCTGTAGAATACTTTTTCATTAAAGCTTCTTTTTGAAGTTCACTAACTTTAAGACAACCTTCCATTGCTAAATCAATAGCTTTTTGGAATTCTTCTTCAGTCAAATCACCATCACTTTGTAATAAAGTAATTTCCCCAGTCCTTGGCATTATAGCAATAGGGACATCTGCTTGACCTTCCTTATCTTCATATTCAGATAAATCAAGTACTACCTCATCATCAACTTTACCAGCAGCACAACCTACAACAATATCTTTCATAGGAATTCCTGCATCAACAAGCGCAACAGAAGCGGCTGTAATTCCTGCACAACGAGTTCCGCCTTCAGCTTCTATTACTTCTATATAAATATCAATCATTGAACGGGGGTAATTCTCCAACATTAAAGCTGGTCTTAATGCATCTGCTGTAATTTTAGAGATTTCAGAGGATCTCCTATCTGGTCCAGGCCTTTTTCTATCATCTACTGAGAATGGAGCCATATTATATCTGCATCTTATTACTCCAGTATTTGGTTTAAGTAATCTTCTAATATATGATTCTCTAGGACCATAAACAGCCACTAAAATTTTATTACCACCAAATTCTAAGTAAGCTGAACCATCTGCACGCTCAAGTACACCTGCTTCAATTTTAATAGGACGCAATTCATCATATTTCCTACCGTCCTTTCTAATAAATTCTGACATCATATCAACCTCTTAATCTGCGAAGAATTATTTATTGTTTAATATAAAAGAATTATTTGAGTTATCGCCATAAGATAATCCAGTGTCTTTTTTACTTTTATTTTTTCTTTTTAATTCTTCGATAACCTCAGCAATATTAGGTTTATCGCTTTTTTCTTTTTTTTCTTCTGCTTCGTGTTCTGCACGTTCTTCTTGTTCTAATTCTTCTTTAAAGTTTTGAAGTTTAGGTTTTTCCAATACAAATTCTTGTTCTTCTTCAACTTCCTCAACTTCCTCAGGAGGCAATTCTCCATCAATAGCTAAATATAACTTGTTTTTAATTTTATTGGTTAAACCAGAAGTATGAGCTTCAGCTTCAATTAAATGAATTATATTTTTGGTAAGTTGTTCCATGTCTTTGTCTCCTTTTACCCAAACAAGACCATTTTGACCAACGACAATTTTACAATTGGTTTTATCTTTAATCATATTGATCATAGAACCTTTTTTACCAATTAATCTAGGAACTTTAGTTGGAGAAATATCTACAAGAATTCCTCCTTTGAATTTACCCATTCCTCTTCCCTTTAAACCGAGTTTTGCCTTTTTGATTTCATCAACATCGACAACTCTTAAAAATAGAACATCCCCAATATCATAAACTTTATTGAGTTCTTTTTTTTCACGACCAAACACTTCAAAAGCAGGTAAAATTCCAGAATAAGGTGAATTAATATCTACATTCCACATTGAGAATCTAACATCACTAATTTTACCTATTACAACATCTCCTTTTTTAGGAACATATTTGCTTTTAAGAGGAATAACCCTAAGTTTTTTATTCCTCAAAGAAACAAGCCCCATTAAAGAAGAACAAACTTTACCATCATCTTTAAAGGTACCTCTTCCAGAATAGTATTCATCATCAGCTAAAACCTGACCAGGAATAACTAAATCTTTATTTTCCACATATATCATAATAATCCCATAAACATAAATTACTTAATAGTTTTAGTTTCTGCATTTCCACCTGAAATTTCAGCCATCTTTGCAGAAAACTTATCTTGAAGACCACCAGGCATTTCAATAATACCAATCCATGAGCCATCTTGCTGCCATTCTTCATTAATAATTTCACCAAATCCATGAATAATAGAATAAGCACTTCCAGCAGAAGCTCCAGGTAATCTAACAGCAACTTTGACTTTTTCAAATCTAATTGGAATAAGTGGTTTGATAGCTTTTAGTGCTGTTTGTACTTGCTGGTCAACAGAAGTGAAAGGATCAAATTTAACTCTAGCCTCATCACATGCATTTTCAATTCTTTGAACAGGATGAGGTAAACCATTTTGAGGATTAACTGCTTCTTTAGCTATTTTATTAATAACTAATTTTCTTTTATCTTCTTGCATTTTCCTTTTTTGATCAGCAGTTAATTGTACGGTCCCTTTTTCAAGTATAATTTTAGAAACTTCGATAGGATCAGTAGTTTCAAATATTTTATTCATAGCTTCATCAGAAGCCTTATCTCCTTTTTTGGAGTCTTTGAAAATTTCTTCAACAGCTAAAAGATCTTCAATGGCAACATCTGGGCCATCAGGATTTCTGAAATCGGCTGCTAAATCAGGGTCAACTAATATCTCAAAGTGTTCACCACAGTATTCATATTTAGCGATAATAGCTTCATCAATATTTACCATTAAAGTATCCCCTAACTAATTATTAAGAAAAGAATTATTCTTCATTTTCTTCTGAATCATTAGATTCTTCTATGTCTTCTTCCTCTGCTTCAGCAAGAACTTCATCTATATATTTTTGGACTTCATCTTGAGAGAGTTTTACATATTGACCATCAACAACTTTGATAATAGCTATTTCAACATTATTAGAAGTAGTATCATGATCTGTTGATTCATTAATAGCAGTTAATGCTAATACGATAGCTTCATCCAAAGTTAAATCATCTTCGTATTTTTCTTCAAAGATTTCCATAGCTGCAGATCTTCCTGAACCAATTGCAGTAGCTTTGTATTCGATTAATGCACCACTTGGATCAGTTTCAAATAACTTACATTCACCATCATATACTCCACCAATGATTAAAGCAGAACCAAATGGTCTTACTCCACCATTTTGAGTGTATAACTGTAACATGTCACATAATTTTTTAGATAAGCTAGTTACACGAATAGGTTCACTATAAGTTATTTTATTAATTTGTGCTTCAACTCTTGCTCTTTCAACTAAAGCTCTTGCATCCGCAACAAGACCTGAAGTGGCTGCTCCAATGTGATCATCAATTTTGAATATTTTTTCAATAGATGATGCTTCAACTAATTTAGAAGTAGTTCTTTTATCAACAGCTAAAACAATACCTTCAGAACTTTTTACACCTATAGATGTAGTTCCTCTTTTAACAGCTTCTCTTGCATATTCTACTTGGAAAAGTCTTCCATCTGGGCTAAATACAGTAATTGC
>CAYFRZ010000062.1:0-10106 GCA_964345675.1 uncultured Methanobrevibacter sp. | reverse complement strand
AAATTTAATGCAAAATAAGTTATTTAATTGAAAAAAGTGTTTTAAAATTAGTTAAGTGTTAAACAAATATAAATAAAGGATTAGATGAAATTAATCATCTAATCAAGACCCTATATATTTATTTATAATAATTTGTTAATTGGGTGGTCTTCTACTGGTTCAGTACCAATATCTTTAGCAGCTTCTGCAATCATAATATCTGCCATACCACAAGCAGGGAATGCAAGTCTTGCATTTTCGATAGGTCCAAAGAGTACGAAGTCTCCACCAGCCATTTGTTGAACAATGTTAGAACCAATGTCACAAACAGGCCATGCTTCTTTGTGTTCTTTTTTGTATCCTCTTAACCAATCCCATGCAGATGGAACATTGTGGATACCAGATCCAACAGGATAACCCCATTTGGATTTAACTGCGAAAGAAGTTCTTACTGCAGGTCCAGCACCTTGACCTAATGGAGTTACTGCTACATCCATGAATGGTTTAGTAATTCCACATTCTTCAGCCATTTCGAGAATACCTTGGTCGATAACATCTCCACCAGTTTCCCAAATTTCAATTTTACCTGCAACACCAGGGTTCATTGGGTTGAAACCTAAGAGAATAGATGCATCGATGTCGGAATTTTTAACTGCTTCAATTTCAGCAGGTTCAGCAGCCATACTTAAAGAGTTGTAAACAGCTCTTTCAGTTAATCCAACTTCTTGTACATATTCTACACCTGCAATTTTTGCTGCAGCTGCAGTTGAGTCTATAAGGAAAGGTTTGTCACAGACATCTCCTACAAATTCTAAGTATTTTACCATAGCTTCTGCAGTAGCACCGAAAGTTTGTACAACACAAGGGTTTCCGGTTACATCAGACATTTCTTCCATTACTTTAATTCTATCTTCAGCTGCATCTTTATCGAAGACACCAGCTTTTTCATCACTAATAATATTGTGTCCACCGTAGAAGATAGTTCCTGCTAACACAGTAGGGTATTCACCAGGTTGGCCCCCCATTTTCATACCAGCAACATCAACTACGAGTTGTTCTTTATCAAATCTAAACATAAGTATAATCCTCCTATAATAAGGTAGATAACATTGAAGCTACACCGAATTTAATAGCTACAATTAAAATCATTAATCCAAGTATAATACCGTATAATATACCAACATCCCTACCAGTCTGTTGACCTAAACGTTGATAATATTCTCCAACAGTGAAATCAACTTTTTCTTCTGCTGCATCTAATTTAGCTACAACATCGTTGAATTCATCTGAGGAAACCATTACTTGAGGTATTGAATTTTCTTCACTCATAATAACACCTCTATAATCCTGCTGCTTTTGCAATGAAAGGAATAATTACAATTAAAAGAGTTGCAATACAAGCACCGATAGCAAATCCTTTAAATCTAGTTGCTAGTAAACCAGCAAATAATTTACCTTCTCTTGCAAGGAGTTTTGAACTGTATTCAGCATCATCTGCTGCAGTTTTCATTCCACCTATATTTGGTTTGTTAGAAATTTGTACCATAATTCATTCCTCCTTAGAATAACAAGAATAAAACTCCAATGATTAAAGTGAAAGCTAATCCGATCATTATACCTTGAACTTTACCAGCATAATTACCAGCCATATTTCTTTGAATAGCACCGACCATGTCA
The DNA here is from genome assembly GCA_964345675.1 of uncultured Methanobrevibacter sp. Lineage (GTDB taxonomy): Archaea > Methanobacteriota > Methanobacteria > Methanobacteriales > Methanobacteriaceae > Methanocatella. The sequence goes on along the minus strand of CAYFRZ010000062.1, from coordinate 8,450 downwards.
ATTTTAGTGTTAATATCCCTAATTCTTGCTTCAATAAGGCCAGTTTCAGCAGAAACAACCCTAATTGCTTCTCCTTCATCCTCATCAGCGTCGTCGCCTTCTACAGAAATAATCATAGCTTCTTCTTCAAAAGCACCTGGATCTTTCTCTACACATTCATTAATTTTTGATTGAATTGCTCCAATATCTTCTGTGTCAATTAAATCAACAATTTCTAATTGTTGTTGGAATCTTTCAACACCTTCAAGTGGAACATTTTCTACGAAAGGAATAGCTCCGGTTGCTCCAACAATTTTCTTTTTGTCAGGGTCAGCACCATTTTCGTGTAAAGCTTTAAAACTTTGACCAGTGATGTGACCTTGTACTTCAGCACCAGCTAATATTAAAAAACGAATATTAGGGTTAGAAATAATGTTTGCAACAACTTTTTCAATTCCTAAGTTTTCTGTTTTACATGGACCTGCAATAGCTGCTCCAGAAAGTTCAGCTTCAATGTGAGAAGCTAAAGTTGTTACTGCAACAGGGCTTTCAGGATCACCTACAATGTAATCCCCACTAATAACTGGCCAGCCATCTGCAGGAGCTTTTTTATCAGCCATCTATAAAACCCCCATTGCTTGTAAAATTGGTAATGCAGCAAATATAATGAATGTTGCTAATAAGAAACCATATACTATGTTAGTCAATAATCCTGCAGTAACAAAAGATCCTTCCCTTCCAGGGTAAGATCCGACAGGACTTGTGTATGGGTCTAAAGAAGCCATTAATTCATCAGCAGCCAATTCGACTTTTGCTACTTGTTCATTTACTTCATCCATAGATAGGAGAACAACTCCTGAACCTAAAGATGATCCGATAACCCCAGATACAGGGTCATATGCGAAATTCATTTCAGGTACAACTTGTACCATAGGTAACATTTGAGCCATATTTAATTCCTCCAAATCTAGTTTTCAACTTTAGGCCATAATCCAGCCCATTTTGTTGATGCAGCATCATTCATAGAAGCAGTGACAAATGCTCTGAATGAGATAATCCAACCGATTAAACCAACGATGAATACAATAAACCAACCTAATCCACCAGAAGTGATAGACATAAGACCAACAATAGTCATGGATAAAAATGCAGTAGATGCTGCACATTTGAGAGTTCTTAATTGATCTTCGTTAGGTCCTAAACATGCGTTGAATGGGTGTTGGATAGCCATAGTACATAAAATAAATAATACAGCAATAAATCCAGTTGCAACAACATTTTCATAAATTACGGTCATATCGAAACTACCTGCAATTGCAGCAGAGAATCCTAAGATAGCTAATGAAGCAGCACCAGCAATTTCAATAGTACATTGAAGCATAATAGGAATTTTCATACCTACAATTTTAGTTGCAACAATAGCAATGACTGCACCGATAATAACAGCAACTAATAAAACTGCGATAGGTCCTATCATAGGCATTTTTAAGATAGTAGCTAAACTAATACCTGCAAAAGCAGAGATAACACCAACAGATAAAGACATATAACCGATAGATGGTACACCAGTACCTAAACCATAACTTGCAACTCTACGAATAGCATCAGATCCCCAGACAATAGCACATACAGCACCAAGACCTGCAAATAATGATCCGATAGTTTCACCTAAGAAAGCAGTTAAGTAAATACCGACTAATCCACCAACTATACCTAAAATTAATAAATGCATTGAGTCAACTGCACCTGCAGCTGCACCATCTGCACTTCCACCAGCAGACATTTAGATACCTCCAGTTAAAATAATACAAAAGATTGCTATAACAATAGATGCAATTGCACATGCAATAGCTCCAGTTCCGATTCTTTTGAATTTTGGATCGTGCATACCTTCAATAGTACCTCCAATATTGTAAGAAGCAATAACAGAGTTAATAAAGAATACACATACACCAATAATAGCAGCTAAACCAATACTTACAGCAGGGTCAGATACAAAACTACTTTGATTAATAGCAGTGTCAATACCGTAGTATACTAATCCACCACCGAAACCACCAAGAAGACCTCCAATAAGACCACTTACAAATGAAGTAACTGGTACACCGTGACCTTCAGTACCAGGGGTTTTGTATGCTTCTTGGTTACGTTTAGTAATCCAGTCAACAGGTACTTTAGATGCTGCAGGAACAATACCTACACCAAATATATAAATTAAATTAGCAACGAGCATGGTAATACCCATCATTATCATAGCACCTATTGCACCACCAATACCAATTATATAGAATGGTTCACCTGTCATAGTTGCAGCAGTAATAAGACCTGTTAAACCAGCACCAGCTGCTAACATAGCAGTACCAGTACCTACACCAGTAGCTGTAGCCATAGCAGCAGGAGCTCCTCCTACAGGAATAAAGTGCACACCAACACCAATCATAATACCGCCTATTGCAATGAATAAAATTAAACTAATTGGATCCATAATCGAAACCTCCTTATTCTTCCTCATATGGTCCGTATTGGTTTCTTGCAAATACTTCTAAGTAGTTATCCATAATGACTAATAAGATAACAATAATAATACCTACAATAATACCACCATATACTCCAAATACTACTGTATTCCAGAAACTAAAGAATACAATGAGACCGAAACAGAAACCAGTTAATGGTCCACCGAATTTAGCACAGAAGTTTACTACATCCATAGAGTTTTTAGCACCCATAGGAGCTTTAGTAACAATGTCTCCTTGAATAGCTACAGGAGTACCTCCACCAAATTCAAATTTTTGATATTCGCTTTCTGCACCATAGTGAACATCCCCGGTAGAAGAACCGATAGCACCAAGAGCAATACCCCAAAGCATTGCTAAGAGTGGTAATGGGAATACATGTAATGCAGTACCATTAATTGGAATGATCATTAAGTATGAAATTCCAACAATACAAAAACTAGTTATAAATCCGTGACCTACAATAGGTCCTAAAGATTGAGTTAATACATCCATAAACAATGGTTGTTCAAATTGAGATTGTCCAACAATCCTCCCCATGTGGGATGTAACAGTATAAATAGCGTGAACAAAAGCAGCGACACAAGCACCCATTGCAATAGCAACGATAGGTAACATACCTAAAGACATTACTATGTATGCAATAGCACCAGCAACACCACACCAAACACCATAAGCGACTGGTTCACCAGAAGCCGCCTTGTTTATCATACGGTGTAAATGTCCCATTTGTGGAGCAAGTTGAACTTGAGAGTTAGGGTTACTTTGAGAACCAATATCAGATTCTAAGTCCTCAGCAGCCCCCCCAATAGTAGCAACTGCACCCATTAATGCAACTACACCTAATGTTACAGGGTCCATAATTTTTTTCCTCCATATTTTTTATTAAATTGATCATTTAATAAACGTGAAATAATTCTGATTTTTGTTCCATACAAAAATCTAATAGCAATTTATAATTGCATAGTATATATTTTTTTAAATTATTAATATAAATGTTTTGTGAATAAATATTCTGATTGTAAGCTTTATAAAAAACTAGATAGGTGTAAAGACACCTATCTATGTGTTTATCCATCTATCTATTTTGCTGGAGTAATAACAGTTCTTTCACCAGCTGGTTCGAATTCTCTTAAAGCACCTTTAGCAAATTCTGCACGTACTTTACTGAAGTCGAATGCTAAGTTTTTATCAGCAAATGCGATTTTGATTAATGGGTTGAAAGCAAAAGCATCTCCACGTGCTGCGTGAGGAGCTTGTGCAATACCTGCGTATTCACCTTGGTGACCTACATTCATAGCGTAGTTAGGGTAGTTTGGTCCTCTCATTTCGAGTGGTAAACCTTCATCATTTCTGATGGAGAATACGTTAGCAGCACCACATTGATCTTGTAAATCGAAACCATAGAAACCTAATCTGGAATGTTGTTCTTTGTGTAAGTACATACCTAAGTACCATGCACTTAAACCAGTTTGTGCATTACCAGTAGCGAATGCTGTGGAACAACCAGAAGCTGCGGAAATAACTGAAGCTCTTTGAGATCCACCGAAGTGAGTTTCAAGTAAAGCTGGGTATTCTTCATATTGATCTAATGCGTAGAATGTTACTTCAGAACCTACATCAAGAACAGTGTCCATGTTGTTAGGTGCAGCACATAAATCACCGTATTTGTCTTCGACATAATCTTTACCGTAGTATGTGAAGTCATCTAATACGTTATCAGTGTATGCAGCAGTAGCATATTGAGTGAATCCTACACCACCAGACATGTAAGAACCTAACCAAATTTGATCGTATAAAGCAGCACCTAAAGCTACTACTTCTAAAGATACTTTAACAGGATCATCAGCAGCAACTCTGGAAGCTTGACAGATATCTGCCATGAATCCGAATGGAACTCCACCAAGTTCGTTGTCAGCTCTTGCTCTTCTTACAGGTAAATAAGTACCCATTTGAATAACTTCTGCGTGTTTAGATGCGTATGCGAAGTCACCAGTAGCTCCTTCACCAGCACATTGGTTGTATGCAGAAATCATAGACATACCAATTTGCATAGCAGACCATCTAGAGGTTGTACCTCCATCACAAACTCTTCCCACAATGGAAGGAATTCTTACAGCTTGCCATACAGCGTTACCTACTTCAGCTTTTAAAGCTTCAGCTTGTTCTTCATTGAATTCTTTGTTAATGTCCAATACAAATGCGGAATCAATTTCATCAGCTAATTCGTCGTCACCAGTGAAAACTTTTACATATGAATCAGCTACGAGTAATGGATCAGTTTCTACCATGTGTTCTTGAACTACAGCTGCACCAGGCATAGCGTGGTTTACAGTTTCTAAGTAGTTAGTAATTGTTTCAGGAGTTACTTCAATACCTAATCTTTTTTCAAGAACGTTGTGAGCAGTGTTTAAACCTACAATTACAGTTCTTCTAATGTCATCCCAAGCTTGTTGGATAGCAGCATTGTTGATGAAGTGTAAATCATCACCTTCAACAAAAGTATCAGTAGTGGATAATTGGTAAGACATTAAAGCTCTTTGACCTAAAGGAGTACCAATGTCTGGGTTGTACATTGGAATTCCTCTTTTCTCAGCTATTTCTTTACCTTCGTTTACAAATGCAGTTTTTCTTTCAGATTGAGTCCAACCACCCATATTATAAAATTGGGTTGATTTTTCAGTTGGATCTTCACTGAATTTTTGTTTCATTGCATCTAAGAATTTTTTATCAGCCATATTAATTACCATCCTGCGTTTGGATCATATGCACCAAAGGATCTGGAAACATGTATTCTTTGACATACTTCAACAGCTTCTACATCATCTTTGTATGCTTCACCATCTATTCTGTAAATAGTGGTTTTTGCTTTTAAAGTTTCTTCGTCTAATGGTTCACCTAAAACAACAGGTTCATCTAATTCTTTACCAATTTGGTCTTTAACCATTTCAACGTTACCGGTTTCTTTGTTGAATACTTGTCTTCTGAGCATATCAAACATTAAACCGTTTTCATCTAATCTTAAAGAGTGACCGTGCACACCTGCACCTCTAATACCAGTTCTTGCGGTATCGAAGTATTCAGTTTCTAAGAGGATTTTAGATAATTTTTCAATATCTCTTTCTCTTGCTTCGATTACTTGTCTTCCGGATAATGTACCAGTATCGATTCCTCTATATCTGCTTAAGTAAGATCTAGCTCTTAAGTAAGGTTGAGCTGGAGCGAAGTACATGGAGTCTACGAATTGAATGTATCTAATTCTGTCCCCTGCTTTTGCACCATCAATAGGTGTTACTAATTCTCTTACAATGTCGTCAGGCTCATCCATTTCATCTAATGGTGGGTGAACAGATTTGTATTCTTCACCTGGAGCTCTGTGACCTAATATTTTTACTACGTCTTCATCAGAGATTTCTCTTAACTTTTCCAATTCATGTTCTGGATTACAGAAGTTTCTTCTGTTTTGAGCAACCTGAGAAGTACCTGGATAAATTTGTACCATAATTATGCATCTCCTAATGCTAATTTAACTTTTCTAATAATTTCATCTAATTTTTCTTGTGAAATTGTTTCACCACGAATAACTCCTGTTACGATATCTTCAATAGTCCCTTGGGTTTTAATATCCTCATCTGCAGGCATAACTTTTGAAGTTTTTACTCCAATTTTAGCAAAATCTTCACAGTCAACTGGTGATTCACAAATAATCACACAAGGTTTGTTAACATTCCTTAAAATCAACCTTGCTTTATAAATAATATGATTTGCAACTCCACCTAAGTGAATAACAAGCAATTTAAAATTATTTAATTGATTAACTTCCTTTTCCATGATTCCAAATAATGTTCCTCCACTAGCAGGAGCATCATGAGGAACACCAGCACCTGCATTTAAAACAACAGTACTTGTTAAAACATTTGCTTCACGTAACCCAAATGTAATTTCACAAACTGGTTTAGTAATGTGTCTACGTCCCGGAGACATAGCTACTGCACATACATCAGTACCACATTCAGCGAAAGTACCTCTTTGAGCAAGACTTCCACCTCTTCCCATACCACTTGTTTCCCTACAATCTACTACGTGAGTACAGCGCCCTATCATGTTAATCTAAGTTATCTCTTTTAATAATATTCACATGGCTTTCAAAATTTGAATATTGATCTGTCATGCCAACTAAATCATCAGGCAAATCTGCTGAACCATATTTAATTCTATCAGTAACAGTTTTATGTTTTCTAATATAATTCGCCCTATCTTGATTAATATCAAAACCAAACGGAATATGTTTTTTGCAAACTTCTTCAATTTCCTTAATTGTAGATTCCATTGTTAATTCAATGAAAATTCTAGCAGTTTTAACTTGTAAAACTACATCCTCGCCACCAACATTAATGACTCTACGTTCTTTATATTTATCTGGCAAAGTAGCTTCGCCTTTTGGAAACCTAGGACCATGAATGACAGTTCTTTGAACATCATCAATAGATTCTAAATCATTTAACAACAATTCAGTTGTGTTGCTTCCAAGAATCCTATGAGGAAATATTTCAATATCCATTTTGTAACCTTCAAAAATTAGACTTATTTAAAATTAATTAGATGTCACCTTTAATTTCATCAGCTGCAATTGCAACAGCATTAATAGGTTCTCTGAATTCATCAACTTGACTGTATACTTCTTTAATTAAACCAGAAGTTGCTTCTGGTGAAAAGAGTTGTGTTCCTGCGTCTAATGACATAGCAGCAGCTACACAAGGAATACAGAATCCTTTACTGTGTCTAGTTACAACGTGGTTACCGTTGAATAATCCAGGACCACCACCACCGTAGATGGAGTGACTGAAGAATGAGAATCCTACAGCTACACCTTCTGCTCTACCATAGTCAATACTTGGTAAACCAGTAGCGAATTCAAGGTTATCATTGAAGTATAATAAAGTAGATGGTACACCTTGAGCAGCACGAGCAGCACCAATGTTAACCATAGTTGCAGCTACAGCACCAGCAGCAGCATATGCGTTCCATTTAGCTGCGTCATCAGTGTTGTAAATAGAGAAGTCGGTTAATTCTTTTTGAGGAGCGATTACTCCATCAGCTTCTGCACGAGCAATAGTAGCTTGTACAATAGAACCAACAGTACCTTCAACTGCATTATCTTTTACTAAGTCCATTACCATGTTATCAGCATTTAAACCTTGGTAAGCTAAACCTAATAAGTGTAATCTTTCATAAGTACCTACAGCATCACCCATTTCAAACATAGCAGTTTGTTCGAAAATTGATGCTAAAGCAGTAGCTTGGAAAGTATTTTTCAAAGTAGCAGCAGCGAAATCGTTTGCTTTTACTCCTCTTAATGCATAACCTGGTCCTTCGAGTTTTTGTGGAATGTCTAACATGGTTGCAATGTTAGATCCTTTGTACTCTACAGATTGTGGGTATCTACCTAATACTGCAGCTTTTAAGAAGTTTGCATCATAAATATTTACATCACAAATATCAATAATAGCTTGTACTAAAGCAGTAGCAGTAGCTAAAGGAGCTACAGAATATTCAGCAGAAACATCAATTCTTTTGGTAGGTACTTGTACTAATAACCTTTTACCACCAGAGATAGGTTCTACTTTAGTGTCATCATCTTCAGCAACTTGAATAATTGCTTTAATTTTGTCTGCGATTGCTTCTGCGTTAGAAATAATATCAATATCTAATTCTCTTCCTAAAATTTTAGATTTGTCTCCACCAACAGATCCGGATTTAACGGATTTTTCGACTCCTTCTAAGTTTACTGCAACAGTTCTTTTTACACCTTTAACGATGTTTTGAATTGCAGGATTTCTTAATGGACTGAGAGCTTCGATTGGTACGTCAGATGCAATTACTGATCCTCTATCGTCGTATAAATCGACTTTATCATCAAACTTTGCCATTTTTTCCCTCCTAAATAAATAGAGT
>CAYFRZ010000061.1:0-10195 GCA_964345675.1 uncultured Methanobrevibacter sp. | reverse complement strand
CACTAATTTTCAAACACGAATATTTATAAACTACTATTGCTAAACTAATACTTACAAATTTTTAATGGTGTTTTATAAGATGGAATTCTGTCCTGATTGTGGTGCAATGTTAATACCTAAAAAAGGTAAAATTAAATGTACATGTGGTTATGAAAAATCTCTGAGCAATGATGATATAAAAGAACAATATCATATGAAGGGGGAAACTAATCCTGAAACAAAAGTAATTGTAACAGACAGTAATAATGTTGCATTACCGACAACAAAAATCACTTGTTATAAATGTGGTGGAACAAAAGGTTACTGGTGGACAGTACAGACAAGGTCTGCAGATGAAGCACCAACTAATTTTATAAGATGTGCTAAATGCGGTAACACCTGGCGAAGTTCTAACTAGGATTTATCAATAAATGCTAGTTATAACATTAATATTATAATAAAATTTTCTTTTGGCAAGTTGTAATTATATAAAATTTTTAGAGATTAATTTCAATCAGATTTTTATAATAAATAATTTGTATTGCACATTTGAGGCATTACATTGTGGTATTGAAGATATATGCAGTTAAATAATATTTGACTGAATATTAAATTTTATTTTTGTTCTTTTTTGAGTTTAATTGTTAGTATAGTAAAATTTATTAATTTTTTTATTCAAACATGATATTAATTAGATTAATTGGGGCTGTCACTTTGGAGATTAATAAATTTTTAATTGTTGGTATTTTGCTAGTTATGCTGACAATCGGTACTGTAAATGCAGCAGATAATTTGATCCAAAATGATTCATATAACAGTTCGAATGATGAATCTTGTAATATTGATGATTTTAATATAAATGTACAAGAAAACCGCACACAAGATAACCGAAACGATTATATTTTAATAGATGATGAAAGTCAATCATCTAAAGATGTTCAGTTATCTAACGAAAAAGAAATGGTATATGATAACAACTATTATTTATTCCGTGGTGACTGCTGGGTAATTACTAATAATTTTGAATCGAGTGCAGCAATTACCAGTGAAACTCTTGCTGATTTAACTGTTACTGGAACTTTTCGTACTGAAAACGATATTGTAGGGTTATATTGGAATTCAACAGATCCAATTCAACATCCATATATTAGTTATGGTAACCATAGTGATTATTCTGATGTGATATTGGAATTTGATTATGAAATGACTGGATGTATGGATTTCTCAAATGACAATATTAATATCATGATTGAAGCCAATACTGGTGAAATATATTACCTGACCATGAGCAGATTCATTGAAAATAATCATGTGACCTTAAATTTTAATAATTTAACATTATTGCCAGGTAATTCTTATTTTAACAATAATGGTCAAGTAATAACTGTTATAAATGAAACTAAATTGAATGTAAGTAACTTGAAATTTGTCATGTTTGAATTAGTGCCTACTAATTTCGCCGGTTATAGTACTCAATATAATATTATGGCAAATGAGAATTTCAAATGTAAAATATCTAATATTACTGTTTTTAATGGTGAAATCTCAAATGAACAATTACCATTGCAACCTCATCAATATAGACTTTGTGAAGGATATGATGATATTAATAATCTTAATCCATTTAGACTTTGTAAAGAGATGAGAAAATTAGGATACGCAGAGTGGGTTGATTTATACATTGGAGCTTCATATTTTTATGAAAAAAGTGGCATTGTTGGTGAGGTGATTGCTGATGAAGATTTTAACCATGGTAGAACTGAAAAAATGGTATTGGATAAAAATACTCCTTTAAATAATGCATTTAAAGCTTGGTTAGATTGTTACTCACGTGAATTAAAAAATAATGGTGTAGAACATCTTGTTATTAGTGTTTCTATGGAGAATTTGCAATGTCCTCAAAGTTGGAGACAAATGGATTATAATGGTAATTTTGCAATGTCTAGTTGGAATCCACCAACATTCTTGTATAGTCCTTGTAATGAAGAAGTTATTCAGTATATACAAAAAGTAAGTGAAGCTTGCCTGGATATTACTGTAGGGAATAATCTTCAACCTATTTTACAGATGGGTGAGACATGGTGGTGGTGGAATCAAACACCATATTTTTATGATAATTCAACTAAATCTAAATATTTAGCTGAACATGGTACTGATTTACCTGAGTATGATGATGTATATGATGTAGAATATGATGAAGGAACTATTTATTGGTTAAATCAACAATTAGTGCAGTATAGTGATGCTCTACGTGAAGTTGTTAAGGGTGATAAATATAATGATGGATTGTATATGGCATTGTTCTTTACACCAAGTGTTTGCGATACTATTAATGTTCCTCCAATGATTAGGGATGTTAATTATTTATATGATGCATATTCACCTTCTAAACTGGATATATTGCAAATTGAGGATTATGATTGGGTTATTTATGAAAATCCTCATCATAGTGAAGCATATACTATTGGTCAAAAATTGGGATTCAGCGAAGATTGCTTGCATTATTTTGGTGGTTTTGTCCAAAATCCTGAATATGCAAACAAATACTGGGAATTAATAAAAGAATCAATGGACATGGCTATAGAAAATAAATTTAAAGAGGTTTTTGTCTGGTCAGGTTCACAAATTCGTAGGGATAATAAGATTATTGGTTATGATGAAACACATATTGAAACTAATGATGTAACTACAATTTATAATTCTGGTGAAAATTTAGTTGTAACCTTAAAAGATAGTAAAGGCAATGTTTTAAAAGGAAAAGACATTTTGATTAATTTAGATGGATTGAATCACACTATTACCACTGATGAGAATGGACGCGCAATGTTAAAAATTGAATTGATTCCAGGTAATTATTCATCAGAAATACTATTCGCTGGTGATAATGGATATTTGTCTTCATATACAAATGCAAGAATTATTATAAATCAGATTACTAGTTATATAATAGCTCCTGATATAATCACTACATATAATGTTGCCAAAAACTTCATTGTCACTCTTAAAGATGATATGGGCAATGTTTTAGTTGGACAAAAAGTTATTGTTAACTTAAATAATAAAGATTACTATAACTTAACTGATATGAATGGTCAATTTAAATTATCTCTAAATCTTGCGGTTAAGGAATACACTGCAAAAATTACATTTGAAGGTAGTGATATTTATAAATCATCAAATAATACTATTAGGATATCAGTTAAAAAAGCAACTCCAAAAATAACTGCTAGTTCAAAAACTTTCAATGTTAAAACAAAAACTAAGTATTATTCGATTAATTTGAAAAATAATCAAAATAAAGTCATGAAAAACACAAAAGTTACTTTAAAAGTTAATGGTGCGACTTATTATGCTACAACAAATAATTATGGTGTTGCTAAGTTCAGTCTTAAAAAGTTAACTAATAAAGGAACTTACAGTGCAGTAGTCACATATGCGGGAAATAGTAATTACAATAAAGTAACAAAGAAAATTAGTATTTCAGTTAAAGGAACTCCAAAATTAACTGCTAAATCAGCAACATTTAAAAAATCAGTAAAAACTAAAAAATACAGCATAACTTTAAAGACAGATAAATATAAAGTCATGAAGTACACAAAGGTTACTTTAAAAGTTAATGGCATAACATACACTGCAAAAACAAATATCAAAGGTATAGCCACATTTAAAATTACAAAATTAAATAAACGAGGTAAATTCACGGGATTAATTAAATATGCAGGTAATAACTATTATTATGCATTAAGTAAAAAAGTTTCAATTACTGTAAGGTAGATGTTCGTTAAATCTAGGGATTCACATTAAATTTACTTTTTTTACATGAAATTCTGTTCTAACTCTTTTTTTTATTTTTATATTGTTGTTGCTATTTATATTATCTATTAATACATGACTACTTGCTTTTTTTATTCGAGAATTTTAGTTGAAAGCTATGAGGTGATAATTTTCAAATTATTGATAAAATTTGGATATTAATATAATTTGGTGGGGTTATAACTAATTGGCAAGTTAATAATTCTTTTTTTATAATCTCTTTGCTTTAAATGTTATTTTTATGATTTGCCATTCTCATTTTAGGAAATGTTGATTTTTTGCATATCTTTTTTATTTCATATTATTCACTTTTTGAGAATAATAATTCATATTTTAGTAAGGTTTATATATGTAAAAATTAACTTTTTAATTGTGTGAAGAGAAAATTCTTTACATTTAAAATAATCATTAACGTGTTATAAATGAAAAATATGAAAAAAATTACACTAATAGCAATTATTTTTATTGTTGCTGGAATTACATTACTTTCCGGTGTTGGAAGTCATGAAAGAATTGATATTGTAGGCTCAACATCAGTTCAACCTGTTGTTGAAAAACTTGTTGAAGATTATAAAAAAACTAATCCTGATGCTCATATTAATGTTCAGGGTGGAGGTTCCAGTGTTGGAATTAAAAGTGCTCAAGATGGTATTGCTGATATCGGAACAAGTTCTAAAAGCTTGAAGAATGATGAAAAACAAGGATTAACTGAGTATACATTAGGACAAGATGGTATTGTAATTGCAGTTAATAGTAAAAATCCAGTAAATGATTTATCAAAAGAAGAATTGAAAGGAATATTCTCTGGTAAGATTGACAATTGGAATCAAGTTGGAGGATCTGATGGAAAAATTAATGTAATTACTCGTGAAGCGGGTTCTGGTACATTAGATGCATTTGAAAGCATTGTTATGGGTAAAGATACTAAAATGAAAAGTGATGTAGTTGTGCAAAGTTCCACAGAATCAGTAAAACAATCTGTAAAACAAGATGAAAATGCAATTGGATTTGTATCATTTGCCCATATTACCTCTGATGTAAAATCATTATCAGTTGAGGGGGTAAGTCCAAGTACTGAAACTATTGCTGATGGTTCATATGAATTACAGAGACCATTTCTATTTCTTATTAAAGGAAGTCCATCTGGTGATTTAAAAGAGTTTATTGACTGGATAAATGGTCCTAATGGTCAAAAAATTCTCAATGAGGAAAAAATTATTAAATCTGCAAAATCTATGCAATAAAAAAATCATGGGATTTGAATCAAATGGGTTAACTTTCGCTATTTCTAGAAAGTAGAAGTGTGATATTGATTTATAATTCATAAAAGGATTATTACTGGAAATAATTTGAAAGTTATATCATATTTATCAGATTTCCATTACAAAAAAGAGGTTTAAAATGAGAAAATTTAATTTATCAGAATTTTTTATAGAAAAAGGGTTGCTTGTCACAGCATTATTTTCTATTTTTACAATTTTACTTATATTGGGATTTATTTTCATTGAAGGTTTACCAGCATTCCAGGGATATGGTTTCTTTCAATTTATATTTGGGTCAATTTGGTCACCGAATAATGGAAATTATGGTGTATTTTCAATGATTGTAGGATCTTTTTGTGTTACAATATTTGCATTAGTTATTTCTGTACCTTTATCAATTTCATGTGCTATATTTATGGCAGAAATTGCAGATGAAAGAATAAAGAATTTCTTGAAACCAGTTATTCAAACATTATCAGGCATTCCTTCAGTAGTTTATGGATTTTTTGGCCTTATAGTTTTTGTTCCTATTGTAAGATTTTATTTCGGAGGAACAGGATTTAGTATTTTCTCTGCAGGAATTATATTGGCAATTATGGTTTTACCTACAATTATTTCTGTATCCTTCGATGCCTTTTGCGCAGTACCTAATGAGTATAAAGAAGCATCTTTTGGTTTAGGTGCAACAAATTGGCAGACAATTCGTAATGTTATTTTTCCGGCAGCTTTACCGGGTATTGTAACTGCGATTATATTGGGTATGGGTAGGGCTATTGGTGAAACATTAGCAGTAATTATGGTCACAGGAAATGTAGCAAAAATTCCTAGTTCTTTATTCTCACCTGTAAGGACATTAACATCAAATATTGCTCTAGAAATGAGCTACGCAACTGGATTGCATCATAATGCATTATTTGCTACAGCAGCCATACTATTTTTTATAATTGTTTTACTATTGGTTATTGCAAATTATATTCAACATAAATATAAAATGGATGTTGGGGGAGGAACTTTATGAATTTCAAATTTATTTCTCCAAATAAAGCTCAAAAAATAATGAATGGACTTTTTATATTTTCAGGAGTACTTACATTATCTATTCTCATTGTTATTTTGTGTTATATTCTTGTTAATGCTCTTCCAGTATTAAATTCCGAATTTATATTTGGACAAGTTATTGATGCAGGTAAATCAGGCGGAATTTTCCCGATGATTGTATCAAGTTTATATGTTACATTTATCTCAATTTTAATAGCTACTCCATTAGGTGTTGGTGCTGCTATTTATATGGTGGAATATTCTAGTAATGGTTTATTAAATAGGTTAATTCGTTTTGGTGCTGAAACATTAGCTTCAATCCCATCTATTATCTTTGGATTATTCGGATTATCATTTTTTGTAATATTTTTAGGATTGGGATGGTCTATTCTTTCAGGGGGATTGGTTCTTGCAATTATGGCAATCCCAACAATTTTTCAAGTTGCAGAAGTTTCATTGGCTTCAGTTCCAAGTGCATATAAAGAAGGAAGTTTTGGATTAGGTGCTACTAAATGGCAAACAGTTTGTAAGGTAATTTTGCCAGTTGCTCTTCCAGGAATTGTTACGGGAATTATTCTAGGAATAACGAGGGCTATTTCTGAAGCGGCAGCAGTTATGTATGCTGTTGGTTCTGCTACTTCAATACCTATATCCATGTTTGATCCTGGTAGACCATTACCATTGCATTTGTATGTTTTAGCAACAGAAGGTGTTTCGCTATCAAATGCATTTGGAACTGCTGCAATTTTAGTTATTATTGTATTGATTATAACTTTTATTACTAATTACTCTGTAAATAGATATCAAAAGAAAATCATGGGAAATTAATGGATTTTAAAAATATTATGTAGGATTTTATTAAATAAAGGAGGTTTAATTATGAATAGAATTACTGTTGAAAATTTAAATACTTATTTTGGTGATGTTCAGATTCTTAAAAATATAAATGTTAAAATTCCAAAAAATACTGTAACTGCATTGATAGGTCCTTCGGGTTGCGGCAAATCAACTTTTTTAAGGTCAATTAATAGAATGAATGCTTTAATATCAAATTTTCATTGTACTGGTAGTATATATCTTGATGATAAAAATGTTTATGATTCAGATGTTGATGTTGTAGATTTAAGAAAAAAAGTAGGTATGGTTTTTCAAAAGCCAAATCCATTCCCAAAATCAATATTTGAAAATGTTGCATATGGTTTAAGAATCCAGGGTATCGATGATGATGAGTTTATAAAAAAACGTGTAACGGAGTCTCTTAAAGCATCAGCTATTTGGGATGAAGTTAAAGATAAACTTGATCAATCGGCAATGGGATTATCGGGAGGTCAGCAACAAAGATTATGTATTGCAAGAACAATTGCTAATAGTCCGGAAGTTATTTTGATGGATGAACCTTGTTCTGCTTTAGATCCAATTTCCACTCTTAAAATTGAAGATTTGATACATGAACTTAAAAAAGATTATACTATCGTTATTGTGACTCATAATATGCAACAGGCTTCAAGAGTTTCAGATTATACTTCATTTTTCTTAAATGGTGAAATTATAGAAAGTGGGGAAACTGAACAAATATTCATAAATCCAAAAGAGAAAAAAACTGAAGAATATATCACAGGCAGATTTGGATAGGATATGGAGGATTTAAAATGGATAAAGGATATCCAAGTATTTCATTCAAAAATAAGATGGAAAAAATTGAAAATAATATAGAAAAATTAGGAGAATTGGCAATTAAATCCAATAAAGAAGTTGTTAAGCTATTGGATTCCTATGATGATGATTTATATTTTAATATACTGAACCGTTCCAACGAAATAGATATTAAAACAATTGATTTGGAGAGGGAATGTATTGGATTCATGGCTACAGAACAACCTGTGGCTAATGATTTGATATTTATTGAATCTACGATTAGGATTATAAGTCACATTAAACGAATAGGTCGTTTATTTATGAAGAGTGCAGAATCTATTAAAAATATTCAGAATAGCGATATTGATAAAATTATAATTAAAAAACTAAGTTACATGGGGGATTATATTCATTTTATGCTAAAAAAATCTATTTTCGCATTCTTAAATCAGGACATGATTAAAGCTAAAGAATTAGCTAGTGATGATGATAAAGCGGATGAGTTATATGATTCTATTTTAGAGCAATCAATTGATATTGTTGAAGATAAGATTTTATTTATAAATATTATTTCTGTGATAAGATATTTTGAACGTATTGCAGATAAAACTGTTAATATTGGTTCAAGAATAATATTCATGAAAACTTTTAAAAGACCCGAAATTGAATCAATGTAGTATTGATTCAATTAAAATAATTTCTTCATCTAAACTCTCTTGGCACTGTTGGCCTTGGAATGTCTCTATGGAATTCTGCTGCTAACTCTATTATTTCAACTGAAATGTCACCCATTCTTTCAAATGATTTGATTACGCGGGAGATATAAATATAATAATTGGATTCTTCAACATCATCAAATGAAGTTTCAACCATTTGTTTTGCAATTAAGTTCATTGCTTTTTGCTGATTTTCATGCATTTTTTCTTCAGTATCCATTAAATCTCCACGTAATTCTAATTTATCATTAACAAATGCATCAGTTGCATATGAAATGGATTTTTGAGCATATTTATGCATTTTTTTTAATATTGCTAGAAGTTCTTCATCAACAGGAGTTTTTTCATTAATAACGAATTTAGCAATATGGCCAGAATAATCTCCTATACGTTCATAATTATATGCAGCTTCGTTGAATATTAAAATTTTAGAAAGTTTTGAATGTGGATTAATATTAACAACTGTTTCAACAGAAGAACGAACTTTCTCAAACATGTTATTTGTGGTAAAATCTAATTCCAAAGCTTCTTCTGCTAATTTTTCATTATTATTAAAAATAGCATCAAAAGACATTTGAACTTCCTTTTTAACGTGTTCTGCCATGTTTTTTAACATATTTTCAATTAAAAAATAAGTAGAATGTTGTTTGGAATTAAAAACTGGATTTGAAGAACCATAAACTTCATCATATTTATTTAAATCAATGACATATGATCTTTTCACGATGTCCTCTTCAATTAATGGCTTAAGTAATTGGGTAACATACCTACGACTTATTCCTAATGTTTCAGCAATTTCTTCTTGGGTGGATGGTTTATCATAAAAAATAATATCTAAAATATCTTCTAATGTTTTATTACTCCTTGTCAATAAATAACCTCCTATTTTATAATGAATATGATATAATTAATAGTTAGAATTTTTAATATTAATAAGTATCAATTTTTAATAGGCAACATGTTTTAGGTAAATGACGAATTATTAAATTTTAAAAAAAGAAAAATAGACTTAAATAAATTTATTTAAGCCCAAGTATCAAAGATAGTTGCTGCAGGATTATCTCCACTTTCAAGGTCACCATTAAAGTCAGGGTCATTGGAAACTACTCAAACAACATAATTTCCATCATCTGAAAGGACAATGTAATTGTAACTAGTTACACCATCTTTAGTGAAACCTTGAACTGTAATGTCTTTATCAGCATATTTTACATTGGATTCATCTGCAAGTTCGTATCCTTGATCAAGAATTGTCTGTTTTGATGCTTCTATATCATCGGAATCTCAATTGTTACTGTAACAACATTATTTGCATCTTTTTGCATTAAAATCATATTGCCTTCAGTTTTCGCAACGGTATAACCATCAGGTATATCAAATGTGTTCTGTCCAATGGTTCCTTGTTCTGCTGCAACTGCACCTATACTAATTGCAATTACTGACATTAAAAGTAACGCCATGAATATTTTATTTAATCTCATTTAAAATCCTCCTAGAATATTTCATATTCTCTAGTTAATCTTTTGAAATTAATTAATATATAAAATATGTGCATTATTTTTTTACAAAATTTAATTGATTATACTGTCTATAAAAATAACTAAATGTTTGAATTAATGTTATTTTCTTTTTTTAATTATTGGGGGTGTCCGCTAAATCTAAAATTAACTTTTAAACTAACTAAAACTACCTCAAATCAGAAACAAAGAAAAATTTCAATCAAAAAATTATTTTTGGTGAGCACTCTTTATT
>CAYFRZ010000060.1:0-10280 GCA_964345675.1 uncultured Methanobrevibacter sp. | reverse complement strand
TCTTAATAATATTGGTGGAGAAAAATTTTTATTTGGAAAATATGCAAGAAATGTGTTATAAAGTAAATTTAAATAATATGATATAAAAATATATTATATTGATTATTTTTTTAGGTGATATTATGAAAGTGGTTGTAGATGCTTCTAATGTGGCTTATTGTGTTAAAAATGAAATGGGACAACCTCAAATGGCTAATATTCTCGCTGCTGTTAAGGCATTAGAAGAAGGTGAGGATGAGTTTGTAATAATTGCCGATGCATCACTTCGTCATGATATTGATGATAAAGAAAAATTTTTAAAATTATTGGAAAGTGAGAATGTAGAAGAAGTTCCGGCAGGTAATGATGCAGATCATTTTATTTTGGATATTGCAGCACGTGAAAAAGCGAGAGTATTATCCAATGATAAATTTAGGGATTATGCTGCTGAATTTAGAAATATTTCTTCCATGAGGATTCCATTTGTAATAGATAATGATAGGCTTACATTCGGTAAACCTAAGAAAGCTAAAAAGGATAAAAATATTCTTCAGCATATTTGTGATGAAATTATAAATGAATTGAACTTTAAAAAATGGGAAATCTACACTGGTAAGGAAGGTTTAGAAATTTCACCATTAAATATTGCTAAACAAGCTATTATTCGTATTGATAATGAAAATAATGCTGAATCTAAACTTGAAAATATCTTTGCTAAAATCCCAATGTTTAATAAAATTGTAGAAATGGTTGATGATGTTGAAATAGCTGCACCTTATGTAATTTTTGTGTTAGTTCATCCTAAAGATTATAAACTCGCTGTTAAAAATGCAGGCAATATATCAGTTACTGTTGCAGATAGATTAGGTCTTGAAAAAAAACCGTTAATTGCAGTTAGAAACGATTTATTTACTAAACCTGGTAATTTTGAATTGAATATCATGTTGGCTGATGAAGTAACGGAATTTGCACCATATAATATTTCAGTTCGTGTATGTGATAGTGATGAAGTATTTATTAAAAAGAATTCTAGGAATATTGCAAGTACAATAGCTGGAAGACTTGGATCTTGGAAATTCCCATTCGTTTCTGTAAAACCGGATATGCTTTTAGAAAAACCTGGTGATTTTGAAATAGAACTGGAAAAAGGAGGAGGTTTGGATGGTTAATCCATTAACTAAAGTATTGATTAGATTAACTACTAATTTAACTCCAATTTCTGTTGGAACTAAATTTTTTCCAACAAATTCACTTGAAACAGAATATGTGGAGTTATTTAATTATACTCAAACTATTCTATTTGAACTTGATAAGGCAGAAATCACATCTGACTCCATTTTAGAAAACTTAATTCGTGATGTTGGTGGTGAAAATCTTCCTAAGGACTATAATTTTTATGAATTAAAACCTGCTGAAAACAAGATTGAAGAATATGCTTTAGTAAGTAATATTATAATGGGTAATGATCGTTATTTTTACATAGAACTTCAAAATCCTTCTCATTTGATTAATATTTTTGTAAAAATCATTGAAAATGAAAAAGGGGAAGTTGTGGAAAAAACTGCAACAGAATTAGTTGCTAAAATGTTAAGTAAAAATGATGCGATTCGTGTAGCCATTGAATTGATTGGTATTGGTTTATCTGAAGGGATTCAAGTAATTTCTGCTGTTGGTATGACTGGTGCTGCATCTATTGAAAGGGCAATTCATTATACTCAAAATGTAGGTAGTTTCCCAGGCATTGCATTTACTAAGTTAGGTGGTGAATATGCACTTGTTTTTGATTCTCAATTTTTACTTCAAGAATCAAGACCTGTTGACTTAGAAAATTATTTATTCATTGATTTAATTGATTCTACAAAATTCATTGATAAAAATGGCCGTAATCAACTCGTTGAGTTGATGACTGGCATTAAAAATTTCATAGAAACGGAATGTAATGGTGAACTGGAAGGTTATCGTGAAGGTGGGGATGATTTTATTGCAAGATTTCCATCTAAAGACTTAGCAATACGTGCAGGACTTGATGCAGCTTGGTTTGCACTTGATAATGGTGCAAAAATACGGGCTGGTGTTGGTAGAAGTAGAAGAGAAGCAGGTGAGAGAGCTCAACTTGTTGATGATTTAAAGTCAACTGCACCATTATCTTTGGTTGTATTTGAATTAGCAAATGGATTATATGCATACAACATTCCCTCTGAATTTACAAGAACTTTAATTAATTTAATAGAAAATGAAAAAGCAAAATTAATTGGTGTCTTTGCATTTGTATTTATATTTGCATTTTTAATGTCAATTTTAGGACTGGGGATATTTAGTTTTATAGGTGTTATAATAGCTTTAGTTTATGCATTTGTAGCTTAATAAATGAAAAAAGTGAATTAATATGAGAAGAAAAAAAGATGATAAGAGGGTTTTATTTTCTCCAAAAGGCAACCGTCAAAAAAGGTCTAATAAAAGAAAAATAAATTTACCTCAATTTCAACGCCAACCTCAACGCCCACGCAAACAGAATAAGTGGGGTAATGTTACTGTATTCATTATTATTTTAGCTTTAGTTGCATTTGTTATCGGTGCGGGAATTGGAATATCATTAAGTTTTGATAATGATGATGGTCCGCATTGGCAGAATGTCACTGAGGAAATGACTACTAATTTAAATGAGACTGATGATTTCACTTATGATAAAGAAGTAGATGGTGTTGATTTTAATAGTAATGATACGTTAACTGAACTAAATGTTACGGTTGAACCATCATATTAATTAATTTTTTTGTGAGTTTTATGGAGTTTATTAAATATTTAAATGGAGGATTTTCAGTAATAGAAAATCTTAAAGTATCTGGAGCACGTGAAGGAAAATTTGGTGTTACAATTATTTATTCACCAAATAGTACTGCATCTGCAGTTTTCACTTCTAATAAAGTAGTTGCCGCTCCAGTTAAATATACTAAAAATGTACTTAAAAAAGGAATCATTTCTGCGGTTTTTGTAAATAGTGGTAATGCTAATTGCTTTACAGGTGAACAAGGATTTAAGGATTGTGAAACATTAGTTGAATTGGTATCTAATGATTTAAAAGTTCCTAAAGATGAGATTGCTATTTCTTCAACAGGTGTTATTGGTCGTGAAATGCCAATGGATGTTATCTCTAAAGTTGCTCATGATTCACTTTCAAAATTAGGAAATTGTCCTGAAGATTCCTTGGCTGCTGCAAAAGCTATAATGACAACTGATACTTTTCCAAAAGAATGTGCAATTGAAGTTACATTAACTACAGGCGAAACAGTTAAAATTGCAGGTATTACTAAAGGGAGTGGAATGATTGCTCCAAACATGGGAACTATGCTTTCATTCATTGTAACTGATGCTGTAATTTCGTCAGATGAAATTAATAAAGCATTAAAGAAATCTGCCGATATCAGTTTTAACATGATTGTTGTTGATGGGGACGAAAGCACTAATGATACATGTTTAATGATGGCTAATGGATCATCTGGCATTGATGTAGTTAAAGAGGGCGAATTGGATTCTAATTTCCAAGAGGCATTAAACCATGTTTGCATTGATTTAGCTAAAAAAATGGCTCGTGATGGTGAAGGTGCCACTAAATTTATTGAAACCAATGTTTCTGGTGCAAAAAATAATGATGATGCAAAATTGGCTGCAAAATCAATTATATCTTCAAGTTTATTTAAATCTGCAGTATTTGGTGGTGATCCCAATTGGGGAAGAATAGTATCTGCAATTGGATATTCTGGTTGTGATCTGAATCAGGATATTGTAACAATATCTATTGCAAATGATTCAGATGAAGTTGATCTTGTTCGTGATGGTGAGATTTTAGCATTTGAAAATACGCCTAATCTTGAAAGGGCAGAGAAAGTGATGCAGTCAAAAAATATCATTGTCAATATTGATATGCATTTAGGTGATGGTGAAGCAACTGCTTGGGGTTGTGATTTAACATATGATTATGTTAAAATTAATGCAGAATATACCACATAAAGAAAACCTTTAAATATTTTGAAAACAAATATTTTTATGTTATAGATATAATTCTAATATTTATTATTATCAACTTGAAGGAGGGGAAAATATGGCAAAAGTTAAAGGAACTAACAGAAGAACCAGACAAAAAAGAAGTTATACAAAACCTGGTAGTAAAAGAGGAAGAGGAGTTAAACAAACTTGGAAAAAATAATCCTCTTAAATCTTTTTTTTATTATTTAACTATTTTTTTTTAATGTTATGCAAATATCACCATATTGAAAACTATTAAATACTATTTTTTAAAGATAATTATCTGGTGATATATTATGAATGGACACAGAGCTCATGGATTTTCAAGTGTACATTTTTTAGATTCTGATGAGATTTTAAATGAATTGAACCTTAAGGGTAATGAAGTTTTTATGGATGCTGGATGTGGTGATGGTCACATTGCAATAAAACTAATTGAAGATTATCTTCCTAATGGTATTGTTTATGCAGTTGATGTTTATGATGCATCTATTGAAGACATGGAGTCATATAAAAATGAAAACAATATTAAAAATTTAATAAATATTGAAGCAGATATTCCTAAGGGGATTCCTGGTGTTGAAGATGAGTCTATAGATGTTGTTTTGATGGTTAATGTATTTCATGGATTTAAAGCTTCAAGGACTATGGATGATGCTATTGATGAGTTTAAAAGAATTATTAAAAAAGATGGTAAAATTGCCATCATGGATTATAAAGCATGGGATGTTCCAAAAGGACCTCCAACTGCATTTAGAAGTTCTCCTGAAGAGTTAAAAGAAGCTTTTAATAAACATGGCCTTAAAATGATTTATTTAAATGAAGAAATTGGTGAAGATATTCCTGAGGGCAAGTCTCATAATTTTATTGTATTCCAAAAGGAGTAGTTTTAGCTTAATTTGGATTTCTTTTTATTATTTATTTTTTTTCATGGAATGATTGTGATTTGGATTTTAATTTGTTTTTTATATTGTTCCAATATATACTAATGAAACAATCGTTGACTTAATATATGTACCATGTGATTTTGTTAATATTATTAACTTAGTATACATTGTTTATTAATTTCATATACTTTAAATGTAAAAAATATATTTGGTGATAAAAGAAACAAATGCTATCCTGGTTAGTTTATTAAATCATGAAAGACTTGCGGATCTTGGTCATAAGAATTATTCTTTTCAATGACATTATTACTAAACTATTGGATGATTATGATGAATATCAGTCTATAAAAGATTTGGTTGAAGTTGGATGCATTGAAGAAAGATCAAAAGTATATAACTAACTTTTTAACACTAAATTATAATGCAAAAAACCTGAATAGTATACATACTAACCATCATCACTAAAAAATATTGTGTAAAATCATGCTAACATTACAAAATATTAATTAATAATAAAAATAATGTGTGTCCACCAAAAATCTAAAATTAATTTTTGAAACTGATTAAAAATACTTTAATTAAAAAACAAAGAAAAATTTGTATCGAAAAAATTACTTTTGGCAGACACTCTAATATGAAAAAAGATTTCAAAGAAATGATAAGTATACACTAATTCAATATCTGCTAATTATAGTGTTTATATTGAAAAAATTGTAATACTTGGTGAAAGTAATATTTTTAAGATTTTATTTTATAAATTCTAATATAATTATTTATTAAAGTTGAATTTATTTGATTTAATTTAATTTCGATATGAAATAACTTACATCGATATGAAAATGTTTATATGTCAATACATACTTAAATTATAATTACTAATCATGATAATTAATTTTTAATTTAAGATTATGGAAGAATGAATGGAAAATATTATAAAATTGAATAAAAATATTATTTGTTTTTGTAATATTAATTAACTATTTCCATTTTAGCAACAGTTTGAATACATATTAAAATATGATGTTATAATTGTGACAATATTTTTGTTCACAGAAATTTATTCTTAATTGTTTGCTTTCGGAATCTTAAATTATTGTATTAAATGGTCTGATAGTATTTTTATAATTTAATTAAGGTGTATAACTATGAAATCTATGAAAACGTTAGTTATTGCAGTTATAGCAATAATTGTAATTGTTGCTGCAGCTTTATATGCTACTGGTTCATTAGGTACTTCTACTGGGGACTTAAATGGACAAGAAGTTCAATTAGCTGCTGCAGCTAGTTTAAAAAATGTTTACGATGAAAAATTAATTCCTATGTTTGAAGAAAAATATCCTGGTGTAAAAGTTACTCCTACTTATGCTTCTAGTGGGGATTTGCAAAAACAAATTGAAAATGGTTTAAAAGCTGATGTATTTATGTCTGCAGGTAATAAACAAATGAATGCTTTAATTGATGAAGGTTTAGTTGATAACAGTTCTAATGTTAAATCTTTAGAAAATAAACTTGTTTTAATTGTGCCGGCTGACTCAAATGCTAATATGTCTTCATTTGATGATTTAAAAAATGTAAAAGGAAACATTGCTATTGGTGATCCTGAATCTGTTCCTGCTGGACAATATGCTAATGAATCATTACACAATCTTGGTATTTGGGACGATGTTGAATCTAAATTATCTTTAGCTACAGATGTAACTGCAGTATTGAATCAAGTAGCTCAAGGATCTGCTGATTGTGGTCTTGTATATGCTACTGATGCTAAATCTACTGATGAGGTTAAAGTAATTTGTGAAGCTCCTGAAGATTCTTTAAAAACTATTGTTTATCCTGTAGCTCCACTTAAAGATTCTGAACATGTTGATGCTGCAAATAAATTCGTTGAATTTTTACAAACTCCTGAAGCTCAGGATGTATTTGTTGAATATGGATTTACAATTCATAAATAGATTTTATTAAATTTATGGCTCTTTCAAAAACTTGTGTGATTTAAATATCTGCAAGTTTTTTATTAAAAACATTTTTTTAATATTTGGAGTTATTTTTATAATTTAAAGCTAATTAATCCATTATTCTGAAAAATTTAAATGAATAGATTAATCAAAAAATTAGTTATCACACAAGTTTTTGAAAGTGACTAAATTTATTTATGTAAATACTTAATAAGGTTAAAGGAGATAAACATTGACATGATGGATTGGTCCCCTGTTTTAATTTCAATGAAAACTGCAAGTTTATCGATTTTGATAACCTTTTTTTTAGGTTTGATTGTTGCTTGGGGTATTGTTAAAATTAAAAATGACTCAATAAAAGTTGTACTTGATGGTGTTTTTACATTGCCTCTAGTATTGCCTCCTACAGTAGTGGGATTCTTTTTATTGTATATTTTTGGTGTTAGGGGTCCTATAGGTAAGTTTTTTATAGACTTTTTCACTGTGAAAATAGCTTTTTCATGGTCTGCAACTGTTATTGCTGCAGTCGTCATGTCTTTTCCTTTAATGTATCGTTCTGCTCGGGGTGCATTTGAACAAGTTGATTCTAACTTGGTAGATGCTGGTCGTACATTAGGTATGCCCGAGTGGAAAATTTTCTGGAAAGTTTTATTTGCAAATGCGTTACCTGGAATTATTAGTGGTGGAATTCTTGCTTATGCTCGTGGTTTGGGCGAGTTTGGTGCTACAGCTATGATTGCTGGTAACATTGCAGGACAAACCAGAACGCTCCCCATGGCAGTTTACTCTGAAGTAGCTGCAGGTAATATGGGGGATGCTTTTAATTATGTAATTGTCATAGTTATCATATCATTTATAGCTATTTTTATCATGGATTTTATTTCTATACGTAGAGAAAAACAATGGAAATAATTTAATGTGATGTGGAAATATAATTTTTTTTATTTTATTATTATATGGGTGATTGATTATGGACAATAAATTGTTAAAAGTAGATATTCAAAAGAAACTTAAAGAATTTGACTTGGATGTTAATTTTGAATTGAAAAAAGGTTGTTTGGGTATTCTTGGACCTTCTGGTTGTGGTAAAAGTATGACACTAAAATCCATTGCAGGTATTGTGGATCCCGATGATGGTGTTATAAGTTTAACTACTGGTGAAGAAAACATTTATTATGATTCTAATGAAAAAATTAATTTAAAACCTCAAAAAAGGAATGTAGGTTATCTATTTCAGAATTATGCTTTGTTTCCGAATATGACTGTTGAAGAAAATGTTGCTATTGGATTGCCTGAAGATCACGATGTGAAAATCGTATCTGAAATGATTAAACGTTTTCATCTAGATGGATTGGAAAAAAGATATCCTCGGCAGTTATCTGGAGGTCAGCAGCAAAGAGTTGCTTTAGCTCGTATCTTAGCTTATGGTCCTGATGTTATATTGTTGGATGAACCATTTAGTGCTATGGACACTGTCTTAAAAGAAAGACTACGTATTGAACTTATTAATTTACTAAATGATTTTGATGGATTTTCCATTTTAGTTACTCATGATCGTGATGAAGCATTCCAGTTTTGTGATGAACTTTTAATATTGGATGAAGGTAAAATTATTGCAAAAGGAGCCACATATGAAGTATTTGAGAATCCAAAAAAAGTTCAAGTTGCAAAACTTACAGGATGTAAAAATATTTCTAAAATCGAAGTTATTGATGATTATCATCTTAAAGCTTTAGAGTGGGGAGTTATATTTGAGGTATCTAAAAAGATTTCATCTAATATTTCCCATATTGGAATAAGGGCGCATGATTTTTATCCTACTGAAAAAGATGGTGTTAATGTTGTTGATACTATAAATTCGGCAAAATTAGAAAGGCCTTTTGAATGGGAAGTAACTTTGGAGAATGGTCTATGGTGGAAAGTGGATAAGCAGATTTATGATCATGAATTTGATGTTCCTAAATATTTAAAAGTAGATCCAAAAAATATTATTTTATTGGAAGAGTAGATTATTTCTAAATAAAATTTCCAATAAAACTTTAATAAAAACTTTTTTTTAACTACTAACAATATGGTATTGTAGAAAAGGATAGATTCTTTGAAATTTTAATCAAATACTAATTTTAAAAATAAAAAAGGTAGAAGAAATTTAGTCATTTGCAAAATTATCAAAGTATCCTTGGATAAATATAACTGGTGTTCCTTTATCTCCGGAGCCGCTTGTTAAATCACATAATGAACCAATTAAATCAGTTAATCTTCGAGGTGTGGTTCCTTGAGTAATCATTTGTCCAGTTAAATCTTTATCTTTGTGTTTAATTTCTTCTTTAATGGCTTCTTTTAATTCGTCACCTCTAAGGCTTGCAAATTTATTATCAGAAACATATTTTAATTTAATTTCATTTGGAGTTCCAATCAATCCTTTTGTATGTGCTGGTGAAACGACAGGGTCTGCTAATTCCCAAATGTGTCCTACGGGATCTTTGAATGCACCATCACCGTAAATCATAACTTCGATTTGTTTACCTGTAATGTCGATTAATCTTTTCTGAACTTCATTTACTAATTCATTTCCTGTTTTTGGGAATAATTTTAGTTTTTCTTCAGTTGATTTGTTTGAGCCCAGAACTCCGTATTCAGGATTAAAACCTGAGTCCCCAATAGGTTCAGTTAAAATATTGTGCAATCCATAAACGTTAGCTCCTTCAGCTTTAAGTAATTTTGTAGTTTTTTCTCTTGTATGGATATCACAAGTTAAAATGTCTTTATTATAATTGAGAATAGTTTTTACATCATTGGAAAATACAAATTCAACTTCACAGCATTCACTTTCAATTAATTCTCTATAAAAATTAATCATGTTAATTCCAGTAAATGGGTGTTTCCAGGATCCAAATGTTTCGTTATATTCTTCTTCAGAAATAACGCTTGCTAAATTGTATTCACTTGCATCTAAAACTTCTTCATCTAAAATACCATTTCCCACTTCATCTGCAGGGAATGAAGTTAAAAAAGTAATTTTATCCATTCCTCTTGCAATGCCTTTTAAGATGATTGAAAATCTGTTTCTGCTTAAAATAGGGTTAGTCACCCCTATATTTTTAGATGGAAATTTATTTTGTAAATCTTGTGCAACATTGTCAACAGTCACATAATTTCCTTCTGAAATGCCCACAACTGCTTCAGTAATTGCAACAATGTCTTTATCGTTAAATTCAAATCCTTCGCTTTTTTTGCAGCCATGACTGAATCTACAACTATGCTTGCTAAATCATCATTTTCTTTAATAATTGGTGTTCTTATGCCTCGAACAACAGTACCAACACATCTCATTTTGATTACTCCGAATTATCATAACAGTTAGTCGGAATATAAATTCCAAAAACAGATTTATTCTATATTTTTCTAATTATTTATATGTTGAGATTAAGTTTACATC
>CAYFRZ010000059.1:0-10337 GCA_964345675.1 uncultured Methanobrevibacter sp. | reverse complement strand
AAATTTAATAGTAAATATAATATATTTGTTAGGACACAAATATTATATTAGAATAATTTGTAATTTCTTAATTATTTTGGGAGAGAAATGATGATTAAAGTTTATGTTTCAAGATTTAATAGGGAAATTGATACAGAACCACATTTTGAGTGTTATGAAATTGATGAAACACCCAATATGAAGGTTCTTGATGCACTTCAAGCTATTAATGAAAAATATGATGCTAATATTAGTTTTAGAAGCTCCTGTAGAGCAGGACAATGTGGTTCCTGCGGAATTTTATTTAATGGAAATGGAGCACTTGCCTGTCAAAAAGAAATTAAAGATGGAGCAATTATTGAACCCCTTAAATTTCCAGTCATTAAAGATTTAATTGTTGATAACTCAAGTATTGAAGCTAAAGTAAAAGATTTAGAATTATCTCTTCAATGTGACCATGAATGTAGCGAATTAGATACAAGCATAACCAAAAAAGACACCACAGATACTAAAAAAGTAAGAAGTTGTATTGAATGTTATTCTTGCTATTCAACTTGTCCAGTTGTCAATATTGCAACAGAAGAATTTGGTGGACCTTATTTAATGAGATACATCAACAAATTCGATACTGATCCAAGAGATAACTTTGATAGACTTAAAGAAGCTTTAGACGAAGGTTTATATAATTGTACTAGTTGCGGTAAATGTTTATCAGTTTGTCCTAAAAATATTAACACATTCGGTGATGCAATAGAAAAAATGAGAGCAATTGCAGTAGCAAACGGTTCAGGCCCACTCCCAGAACATGTTGCATTTAAAGACAATATTTTAAAAACTGGAAGATCCGTAAAAACCGACAAGCCAACATTTATTGAAGAAGCAAAACACGAAACTGGTTCGAAAATAGCTTTTTTTACTGGATGTATGGTTGATTACAAATTCCCTGAAATAGGCCATAAATTAGTTAAAATATTAAAAGAAAATGGAATTGACATTGATGTTCCAGAAGGTCAGGTCTGTTGTGGTTCTCCACTTTTAAGAACCGGTCAAACTGATATTGTACAAGACCTTGTTGATAAAAATAAAGAAGTCTTTAAAGATTATGACACCATCATTACTGTTTGTTCTGGCTGTGGAGCTACTTTGAAAAATAATCACCCAGAATATGGTTCAAAATTAAATGTAATGGACATTAGTGAGTTTTTAGTAGATAAACTTGATGAAAGTAAACTTAAAGAAGTTGATATGACTGTTACATACCACGACCCATGCCACTTAGCTAGAAGCCAAGGCATTAAAGATGAACCTAGGGAGATTATTGAGAAAATACCTGGTGTTGAATTTAAAGAAATGTTATATCCTTGTCAATGTTGTGGTGCAGGTGGAGGAATCAAATCTGGAAAACCAGAAATTGCAATGGAATTAGCAAAATCAAAAGCAGAAATGGTTAAAGATACTGGTGCTGATGCAGTTGTTACAATATGTCCTTTTTGTGAATTAAATATTCAAGATGGTTTAAATGAAATAGGATGCGACAACATCAAATGTATACACATTTTAGAGTTATTAGACAAAGCTTATGAATAATCCAATTAGGAGTTGATTAAAATAGGAGATACTGCAGTTAGTGAGGAAAAAGTAGTTGAAACCACCTCTCTAAACTCACCTAAAGAAAAAGAAGAATCAAAAAGTGAGAAAAAATCAACTTCAACTAAAAAAGCCAAGTCTACAAGCCAGTCAAGAGGAACTGCAAGAGCAAAATTAATAAGAAAACAAGAAGAAAAAGAAGTTAGTCTTTTTAAAGAAAACATTTACATTGTTTTTGTTGAATGTGAAACTCCAGGAAATATTGGTTTTCTTGCAAGAACTATGGCAAACTTTGGATTGAAAAATTTAGTATTAATCAATCCTCCTACATTAACAAACGAAGCATATTATCAAGCAACTCATGGAAAATATATCGTTGAGAATGCAAAAATATACCCCACATTGGATGATTTTTACCAATCACAGAGAATTGATTTTAAAGTCGCTTCAACAGGAATGGCCGGTGGAAGCTATAATCTATCAAGAATTCCAATTAGGCCTGAAGAACTTGGTAGGTCAATGAATGTTTCAAATAAAATAGCAATATTATTTGGAAGAGAAGGAAATGGACTTACAAATAAAGAAATAGAAGATTGTGATATTTGTGTTTCCATTCCAACAGATCCAACTTACCCCATTATGAATATTTCCCATGCAGCCGCAATCATATTCTATGAATTGTTTAGAAATAAACATGATTACGGTGCTGAAGGACTTGATGAAAGTAATGATTTAGAAAAAGAGTTTTTATTAAAAGATATGCGAGATATAATTAATTGCTTAGACATTCCTGACCATAAAAAAAGAAATGGTCTTAAAACTTTCAATAACATAATTTCAAGAGCTTTTATTACATCAAGAGAAGCACATACATTTAAAGGCATATTAAGGCGAATGAAAAATAAATTTGGTGAACAATGAGAAGAATTAGATTTGTAGACATTAGTAGATTCTTCCTTAAATATATTTTTAATTGGAGATTCTGGATAGCTGAAATAACCAAAAAATCTAAAATATATAAAAAGTTCATCGATAAAATGCTTTTTGAAGAAGATGAAATTATTGTTGTGCCTAATACTATTAATATAAATAAAAAGATTGAATCTGAAGGTTCTGAATTCTTACCAACTGAAATTATTAAAGAGGTTGTTAAACGTAGCAATGATATCGTAATTATGAATACCTGCCTTTGTAGAGAATCAAATAACTGCGAAGACTATCCTCATGATATTGGATGTATCTTCCTTGGTCCAACCACTAGAAAGATTCCCGAACATATTGGTAGGAAAGCTACTGTTGAAGAAGCATTAGCGCAAATTGATCTGGCTGATGAAGCGGGATTAACTCATATCATTGGACGAAATAAGATTGATACAATCTGGATGAATATCAGACCTGGAAAAGGACTTTTAACAATATGTCATTGTTGTCCTTGTTGTTGTTTATGGAAAGTTTATCCGAATTTAGACGATGATATAAGCGATAAAATAAAAAAACTTGATGGCGTTGAAGTGAAACTTCATGAAGATAACTGCAAACTTTGCGGAAAATGTTTAAATGACATTTGCATGTATGACTCCATCAGTTTAGAAGATAATAAAATAACTATTGATTATGATAACTGCAAAGGTTGTGGCCTTTGTGTCAATGCTTGTAAATTTAATGCAATTACAATAGATTATACTGCTAAAACTATTGACAATATAGTTAATAGAATTGATGACTTAATTGAGATTAAAGAATTATAAAAAACTTGTTTGTGTGAGAAAATGGCTATTTTAAGTGATAAAGATATAAAAAAATGTTTAGAAGAAGGTAAAATTGGTATTGAACCTCTTTTAGATGAAAAACAAATACAACCGTCTTCTGTTGATATGAGATTGGGAGATGAATTTAAAGTATTTAAAGTTATTAGAAAACCTTACATTGATCCAAAAGATGAAGAAGACATCGCATCTTACATGGAATCAACTACTGTTAGTGAAGGTGAAGCATTTATTATTCATCCTAATGAATTTGCCCTCGCCACCACACTAGAGTACGTTAAAGTACCTGATGATTTAGTTGCAAGAGTTGAAGGTCGTTCAAGTATGGGCAGGCTTGGTGTTACCATGCACGTTACAGCAGGTTTTATTGATCCTGGTTTTGAAGGTAAAATCACATTAGAAATATCAAATATCGGTGCAATGCCTGTTGCATTATACACCGGTCAGAGAGTATGCCAAATTGTATTTGAAACCATGACCACACCATCAGAAGTTCCTTACGGACATCCAGATAGGCAAAGTAAATATATGGGGCAAACTAGTCCTGAAAGTAGTAGGGTTAAATTAGATTACGAATTAAAAAAATAAATTGGAGATAATATTTATGAATCATGATAAAATGTCAAATATAAGTGCAAAAAGAGGATTCTTATGGCCATCTTTTGAAATTTACTCAGGAGTATCAGGTTTTACAGATTATGGGCCTCTTGGAGCTAGCCTAAAAAATAACATCATGCAAAAATGGAGAAAACAATATGTTTCTGGTGAAGGATTTTACGAAATTGAAGGTCCAACCGTAATGCCAAAAGAAGTTTTAAAAGCATCAGGACATGTTGACAACTTCACCGATCCAATGTGTAAATGTGAAAACTGTGGAGAAGTATTCAGAGCAGACCACATTATTGAAGATGTTATTGGTGAAGATGTAGAAAGCCTCGAGAATGAAGAACTTGACCAAATCGTTATCGACAATAGCATTAAATGTCCTGAATGTGGTGGAGACTTATCAAACATTTGGAATTACAATTTAATGTTTAAAACCGAAATTGGTGCTAAAGGTGACAAAGTAGGTTACATGAGACCTGAAACTGCACAAGGAATTTTCATATTATTCAAACGTTTAGAAAGATTTTTCAGAGGAAAACTCCCATTTGGAGCAGTTCAACTTGGTAAAGCATACAGAAATGAAATTTCACCAAGACAAGGAGTTATTAGACTTAGAGAATTCACACAAGCAGAAGCTGAAATCTTTTTAAACCCTAAAGAAAAAACACATCCTAAATTTTCTCAAATTGAAGATGTCATATTACGCCTAAACTCACAAGAAGTTCAAGAAAATAATTCAGAACCATTGGAAATCACCGCCCGTGAAGCACTCGACAAGGGGATTGTAGCTAATGAAATGTTAATTTACCAATTATACTTAGCTCGCAAATTTTTAACTGAAATTGGAATTCCTGAAGATGTTTTAAGATTCAGACAACACTTAAAAGGAGAAATGGCCCACTATGCACTTGATTGTTGGGATGTTGAAGTTAAAACTGACAAATATGGTTGGGTAGAAATTATAGGAATAGCTGATAGAGGAGATTATGACTTAAGTTCACACTCCAAATACAGTAACGATGAATTAAACGTCTTTATTGAATACGATGAACCTAAAAAAGTTCAAAAAACCATTGTTAAGCCAAATTTATCTAAATTTGGACCAATATTTAAAGGAGATTCTCCTAAAGTAAAACAAGCTATTGAAAATGCTGATGTTGAAGATATTAAATCATCAATTGAAGCTGAAGGCAAATTTACAGTAGAATTAGATAAAATATATGAAGTGCCAGAAGACTTACTCATCTTTGAAGATGTTGAAGAAGAGATAACCGGTGAAAAAATTATTCCCCACGTTATTGAACCATCATTTGGTATTGATCGCATTACATATTCCGTTTTATTACATTCATTTACTGAAACAGAAGGAAAAGATTACTTCAAATTCAATAAAAGTGTAGCTCCGATCCAACTTGGAATTTTTCCTCTTGTTAACAAAGAAGGACCTCGTGAAATTGCTCAAGAATTAACTGAACAATTCAGAATGAATGGATTTAAAGTGGAATACGATGCTACTGGAACTATTGGAAAAAGATATGCCAGAGCTGATGAAATTGGAATTCCTCTTGCTGTTACCGTTGACTTTGATACATTAGATGATAATCAAGTAACTGTTAGGAACAGAGACAGTGAAGCTCAAGAAAGAATTCCAATAGCAGAATTAGCTGATTACGTAGAAAAATATTATAAATGAGTTTAAACTCATTTATTTTTAATTTTAAAATTTTCATATAGATTATTAGCCCATTTTATTGAATCGCTATTTTTAGAAGTCAATAGTCTATTTTGATCAAAATAACCTTCTTCTTTAAAAAGACCTAAAATCATCAATTCATTTGTAACAATTAACAAAAAGGTTTTTTCACCATTAAAAAAAGATACATTTTCAATTTCCGATTTTCCATCAAAAACCTCAAAAAGACTAAGTGGAACCATTACCTCAACTTTTTTGTTATTTTTAACCAAATCATTAAGTTTATCACTGAATGATTCATAGTAAAAAGGTAAAATACATTTAACTTCTTCTGCAGTATTTAATGTATCTTCAATGAATTTATAAATCCTATATACATCAACACCATCGGATTCGATGAGACGAGCATTGCCAAGTAAATATAATTCAGCAACTGACTGA
This sequence comes from uncultured Methanobrevibacter sp., assembly GCA_964345675.1. Classification (GTDB taxonomy): domain Archaea; phylum Methanobacteriota; class Methanobacteria; order Methanobacteriales; family Methanobacteriaceae; genus Methanocatella. The sequence goes on along the minus strand of CAYFRZ010000059.1, from coordinate 4,265 downwards.
TTAGGAATCATATCAACAAGATGCTTATCTAAAATATTAAAGAATTCATCCAATAAATTTAAAAGATTGCTTAATTTTAAGACCTGTTCAATTTCCAATTTAGTAGAATTTGATAAAAAATACTTATTATGCTCTCTGTATACATGTCCTTTTAGCTCCAGATTGTGTAAATTACTGGATATTGAACTATAACTTAGAGAAGTGATGCTGTTGATATCTTTCATGTTTAAAGGACACTTACATAATGTTGCCAAGATTTTCAATCTAATTATTGAATTAGAGAGGTATTTTATTTCTTCTGAAATTGAATCATAACTTTTTAAATAGTTTTCATTGTTTTCCAAATTAACCACCAATCGAGTATTACTTACACCATTATTTTTTATTACAAAAAAATATAAAATCTCTTGAAGTGAGAAAATGTGAAAAAGTGAAACTGCATATAAACTACTTACAATCAAAACAAAAACCAAATGTTGAATTAAAAAGAACCCCCTATATTAAAAGTTAATATAATACGGTATTTTTGGATTCAACATGTTTAATTGATATTATACTAAAAAAAGATACATCTATACTAAAATTATTAAATTAAATCTATTAGTGAAACGAAAGAAAATTAATAATACTATTATTAATGAAGTATTAACTATTTTAACGGCAAATAATTCGTATTATGAAGTTAATGGTTACATCATATAGATACCAAATATACAGTTTTTAAAATAATGTTATTACTTCACTTATATATCCAAATATTAAAACGAAAATTTTCCACAAGTTTTTAAAAGAGACATGATTAATTAATAAAAAAATTTTTTATATCTAAAAAATCATAATACTAACAAGTGAATAACATGATTGATACGCATATTCATGCTGATGCAAGAAGCAGTGAAGACTTTAAAGAAATGTATTTATCAGGAATTGATTGTGCAATAACTTGTAGCTATTATCCATACAAAATTGATGCTGAAAACATTTTATTAAATCATTTAAATAGAATTTTAGAATATGATACTCGAAGAGCATCACAATATGGTTTAGATTTAAAAGTAGCTTTAGGGATTCATCCGACAAATAGTATTGAAAATCCTCAGATGATTTTTGATGAAATGCATAAATGGATTGAAAATAAACAAATCGTAGCTATTGGAGAAATTGGTCTTGAAGATCTAACTGAAACAGAAATAGACATATTTAAAAAACAGTTAGATATTGCTGATGAGACAAACTCAAAGGTTATAATCCATACACCAAGAAAAAATAAATTAGAAGTTCTAAAAGTAATCTTAGATATTGTACCGCAACATTTAGATGAATCACAAGCAATTATTGATCATGTCAATCAGGACATCATCGAAGAAGTTATTGATAAAAATTATATGCTTGGATTAACAGTACAGCCAAAAAAACTTGATGTTAATGGAGCTATTGATATTTTAAATAATTTTGGATTTGATAATTTTCTTTTAAATAGTGATATGAGCAACAAACCATCAGATCCCCTTTCTGTTTCTAAAACAATTCGTGAGTTAACTAGACTTGGCTATAAAAAAAGTAATATTGATAAAATATCCTACAAGAATGCTGTAAATTATTTTAAAATCTAGATAACATGCTCATTAAAAAGATACCAATTCCAATTGCAGGTTTAGCTCTTGCTTTATTATCACTAGGCAATCTATTGCAAGACATGAATCCTAATGTTAGATATTTATTTGGAGCTATGGGTGTAATTATCCTTGTTTTAACAATTCTTAAAGTTATCTTTTATCCTAAAGATGTCAAAAATGATTTTAGAAATCCTGTAATCGCAAGTAGTTCCGGAACTTTTTCAATGAGTTTAATGCTTTTATCTACATATACCATAGACTTTATACCCAATATTTCATACATAGTATGGATTATTGGAATTAGCTTACATATTTTGTTAATGATTTACTTTACATATCATTTTATCATACATAATTTTGATATAAATGATGTTTACCCAAGTTACTGGATCGTGTATGTTGGAGTTTCAATGGTGGCAATTACTTCACCAATACACGGACTTAAAGAAATTGGCACCATATTTTTGACAATAGGTTTTATTTCAATGATAATAACATTACCTTTAATGATTTATAGATATATAAAATATCCGAAGCTGTCAGATAAAAATAAACCTACAACATGTATTTTTACTGCAATTATAAGTATATTGATTGTTGGATATATAAATTCAGCACCTACAATTTCAGCTGCATTCATAATCTGCTTATATTGTATTGCATGCTTATTCTACATATTTTCATTCTACAAATTAGCGGAATACAGAACTTTAAAGTTTTATCCGAGTTTTGCAGCATTTACATTTCCATTTGTAATAAGTGCACTTGCAACAAAAGAAGTTGTAAAAATAATAGGTCAAAATATGTTAGTATCTTCAATTCAAACAGTTGAAACATTGATAGCAGTGATTGTAGTATTCTATGTATTATTTGAATACTATGAGTTTTTAAAAAATAGCAAAAAAAGTAGAAATTAATCTACTCATCCTTTATTAACTAGCTTTACTTTTTTAGGAGAGAGAATAATTAAATTCTTATCTTCAGAGCGTGTAAGTAATAATGCTTGGGCACCAAAATTTGTTCTCATCTGTCTAATTTTATCTCCTGCCAATTTAAAGTTAGCTTCACTTTCTTTTTCCAAAAATGATAAATCAACAATAATAGGATTTTTCTCTTCAAGGATTTGGTCAACCATATAGTTGATGTCATCTAGAGTTTTTGGTCTAATCAACACAATTTCATAAAAAGATTGTTCTGGAGTAATCACAAAATCATCATCAAAATCATCATAAACCGGAACTGTTCTAGGAGCTTGTTGTGGTTCAGGAGCAGGTCTGTATTGTTTTTGTGTAGTTTCCTGTTGTTTTGATTGTTTATATTGTTCTCTTGAATTTTTAACAGAATTAGTAAAATCATTTACGAACTCGGAAAAGTTAAAACTTCCACCTTCTTTTTTTTCACCATCTTCTGTTTCTTCATATCCTAAACTTCTTTTTAAATTATCCATAAAGCTCATTTAAATTACTCCTCTAAATATTCGAATATCGCATCCAATAATTTATCAGCACCATTGTTATAAACATCTTCAGCAGGTAAATTGTATTTTGATTCGAAGAATTCAGGACATAAATCCAAGTCAGCATTTTTAAGGTTGATTGATAAACCAACAACTTTAGTAGGTTCAACAGCTTCAATAGCTCTGATCTCTTCTTCGATACCTCTAGGTTCTCTGTATGGGTGATTTGGTCTGTGTCCAACAATGACTGCATCTGGAGCTGCACCAATCAATATAGATGCAGACAATCCCCTTGGGTGAGGATTTCCTTTTTCAGTCAAACTGGATTGGCCTTCAATAAAAATAATATCAGGTTGTTTTGTTTCTTCCGCGTATTTAATTGCGGATAATACTGCTGCCGGAACATCCATTGCAGATAAACTTCCAGCCCTAAAGTTAAAATCAGTAGGTTCTTCCAATCCCATCTCATCAGTAGATATAATAGCAGGAGTTAATCCTCGTTTCATGCTTGCAATACCTAATGTTTTAGTAGTGGTTCTTTTACCGCATTCTTGGGAAGTTCCCCCAACAAAAATTACCGGTGCTTTTGGTTCATATGAGATTTTTGGCAAGACCTCACAAGATTTTTTAGGAGCTGTACCTGCAATTGTTTTAACAATGTCCAATCTAGGACCAATATCTTTGATTACAACATTTTTTGCATCCGCAAATTTTTTTAAAGAAATGTTTTCTGTGATAGATAATGATCTAAATGAAGTAATAACATTTAATCCTGCATCAATAGCTTGAACTGTATATTTTAAAGCTGAACCTTCTGCACCAATAGGAAGCATAATGACTAATGATTTTGCATTCTTTGCATGTTTTAAACTTTCATCTAAGCTGCCTGCTACAATTTGACCACAGAATTCTTTCCCTTGCTTTTTAACATTGTCATCTATGAATCCAACAGTTTCTACACCATCAAGATTGGAGAATTTTTCACCTCCACCACCACAACCTACAACTATGAATGGATTTAAATCTTGAATCTCTTTTACTGATTTTATTGAATACAACAATTTCACCCCTATAACTTATAATTTATAACAACCATGTAAATTTATTATCCTAAGATTTTTAAAAATAATTTTAAAAAAAATATTATATTATTAACTATAATTTTTCATATTAATAAATGTAAATGTTTTAAT
>CAYFRZ010000058.1:0-10491 GCA_964345675.1 uncultured Methanobrevibacter sp. | reverse complement strand
GGAATGATAATCGCAAAAAGGATTTTGAAAATCAACAAAGTTTTTGAAAGAGTCTATTCAATTGGATGTAAAGTACGTGCTCCTGATGTGATTGTAAAGTTTGAACAAGAAAATACATATAGGTTATTTGAAGTAAAAAATACAGATAATAAAAATTACATACGGGACAGCATTTATAAAGTAATGGGATATTTGAATGATTTTGAAGGTGATGAAAATGAAAAATATTTAACAGAAAAATATCCGATTATTTTAGTTACATTTGACGGAATTACACAAGAAGACATTGATCATGAGAATGAAAAAATTGTTATTTGTAACAACGAGGAATTTAAAAAATATTTGGAAGAGGGAATTTTTTTAAAAAATTGTGAATAACATTCTTCATGAAAATAGTTTGGAGGGAAATTATGGTTGATAGATATTGTTGGTTAGGGCCTGGAGCTAATAAACCTTTTGACTCAATAATGAGTGATTGGAAGAATAGTAAGTTAACTAAAAGATCAATTTGTGTTTTAAAATATATTAAAGAACATTCGCCAATGAATATGAATGAATATGACGATAATATAATTCAATACTTGAAAGATAATGGTGTTGGCAGTGATAATTTAACTAAAAAACATACTTATGGGCATTTTTTATTTGTAAATCTTATCTCAAAAAATGAAGGAAAGTTAGAAATAACAGAAAGTGGATTGAATTTTTTAAATTGTATTGACACTGAAAAATATGAAAAAGCTACAGAAATTTATTTAAATCAACTTTTCGATGCGAATTTTGAAACAGATGCAACAAAAGATATTGAAATCCGGGCATTTCCAGTTCAAATCATGTTTAAACTTTTATATGATATTGAAATTATTCCATTATTCATGTTTCAAACACATATCCAATTTATTAAAGATTATTCTGATTTACTTGTTTGTTTAAATCTGTTGGATGATGATTGTTTTTTTAAGTATATTCAGGAGTTAGAAGATTTTTGCAATGAAGATGAAGATAAATTCAAATCAATTTATAAATTGGGTACAAATAAATGGAAGTCTTATGTTATAGGAGGATTAGTAGTTTTAGGGTTTTTTGATAAAGAATCATATGATAAAGGGTATCTAAAATTTTCAGATTATGGTATGAGATATGTCGAGGATAAGGATATTGATAATATTTCATACAAAGAAATGTTTTATTAACTTGTTCTTGTTTCAAATATTTAATTCTGAAGGCAATATTATATTTAATAATAAGTTAAACGCGCATAATAAATAACTTTATAATAATTAAAAATTAAATTTATTTATATGAACTTTTAAAGGGGGAAACACTATTTCAGTTGATTATAGAGAATATCAAAGATTTGCAAATATTCTTGCTGATGATATCGTTTTGAAGTTAATTGGGAAACATGATGATTTTAAAAGATTTAGAGAAACTTATACTCCTTCTAGAACTGTTTTTGTTGGAAATCTTAAAGGATCTAATGATCTTGATTTAAATAATTCAAAATCTGGAGCTTCTAATTCTTTGTCTTTAAAATTTTTATTAAAAGACATAACTGATGACATTAATGTAAACTTATCATTATCTCTTTTTTATAGGGTTTATCCTACTTTCGATGAACAACAGAAATTTCTTGAAATAAATTATGATAAGTCCCAATCCTATAAAACATATGATTTCGCTAATATTTGGAAAAGAAAAGATATTTCAATTAACACTATTAATTTTGTGAATGGAAGTAAAGTTAAAATCTCATTAAAAGATTATATTGATGATGTTTTAACATCAAAGGACTTATTTTTATGTGATGAAAAAAATCGAAGGATACCTCCGGACATTGTTAAAGATGAGGAAAAATTTAATCTATTCATTGAAAACATACCCCAAATAGATAACTCTTTCCTTGACTGGGAAATTGAAGTTGGTTTCAAAACTCAAAATTATTCGCAGGATGGTGAAAATTTAAAATTGTGCACAATATCTTTAGTTAATCTAACCATGAGTCCTGAAGAAAACCAAAAATTATATGAAAGCGATATTTTCGCCCCCTCTTTTGATATAGACCTTAATAAAAATGTTTCTATTCCTTTTAAATATAAGTATGAACATGAAGGATATAAACGAGTTTATGAGCAATATTTAAGATGCATAAATTGTCAAGGTGAATTAAAAGACAATAAAATAACAACTTATACTTGTCCGACATCTAATAAAGAAAAAGTAGTTCCAAAAAATGTGCTTGAAGGGGTAGACATTAGTTTTGAAACATTAGCTACTGAAAACGGATTGGATGAATTAGAAAAAATTTATAATCTGATGGATGAACATTTAAAGGATTGTGAAAAATATTATGATAATAATAAGAGTGAAATAAAGAATAGCGAAGAGTATTCAGAGGGAATTTCAAATTTTAAGAAGATGAAAGAAACTTTCTTAAAGGGCATAAATTTATTAAAAGACAAACCAGAAGTTCTTAAATCTTTTTTATTAATGAATAAATCATTCCAATATAATTCTAAAGATAAACAATATCACTCTTGGAGGCTATTCCAAATTGTTTTCATTGTTTCAGAATTAATTGATGTTGTGGATAAAGATGCTCCTAAAAATACTTGTTCATTATTGCATGTAATGACTGGTGGAGGTAAATCTGAGGCTTATTTTGGATTAGTAATTTTTTCCGCATTTTATGATAGAATCAGTGGAAAACAATTTGGTGTTACTGCATTTACTAAGTTTCCATTAAGAATGTTATCCATTCAACAATTACAAAGAATTGCTAATATTTTTATTTGGGCTGAAGAAATCAGGCAAGAGGAAAATTTGGGCGGCGACCCATTTTCTATTGCATATTATGTAGGATCTACTGATGATAAATTTCCGGATTTTAATTATAAAGTAATTAATATCATAAATAAAGACAAAAAAGATGGCAAAATTACTCCAGGTAAAATTATTGATTCTTGCCCAATATGTGAAGACCATTCTCCTGTTTATTTGGATGTTGATTTAGAAACTCAAACTGTTATTCATAAATGCAGCGGGTGCGGTCGTGAGTATAGATTGTATTTCAGTGACGATGAAATCTATAGGATGATTCCAACATTTATAGTTTCAACTGTTGATAAACTTGCAGCAGTGGCTATGAATAGAAGATTTAAAAATTTATTTGGAGGAAAATTGGATTCATGTCCTGAAGGGCATGGTTATAATTCAAGAAATGATGTATGTTTTTATAAGGATATTAATGCAGTGCAATGTAAAAAATCAGGTACCCCTGTAGAAATAGATTTTAAGACGGGTCCTAGTTTGATGATACAAGACGAGATGCACCTTATTCGTGAGGGATTTGGTACTATTGATTCTCATTTCGAATCCATGTTTGAAAATTTAGAATTTGGAATGTCAGGTTCTACTTTTAAAAGAATTGCTATGACTGCAACAGTTGCCGGTGCAAAAAATCAAATAAAAGAGTTATATGATAAAGAAACCGTTGTTTTTCCACCAAAATTAATTAATTCTAAAGGTGAAGATTTCTTTTTCAATCATGAAAAATATGATGATGGTAACCCCATAATTCAAAGAAGGATAATTGGAATAAAACCAAATCGTTCCGTTATTTCTCCATTAACCGCAATTTTAAGATATTCTGCACAGTTTTTCAAGAATTTGGATGAAAATCTAGAAGATTTCGCCGAAGAAAACAATTTTGATTTAGACATGTTAAAAGAGGTTAAAGAGTATTATAAACAGAATTTGACTTATCACAAAAAGAAAGATTCAACACAAATTGTCAGTTATTTTGCAGAGAGCTTTATTAATGGTCGTGAAGATTCTTATGACATCGAAGCTAGACCCTTGACTGGTGAAAACAATTTGGACTATATCAAAGAAACTATTGATTTAGTTGAACATTACTATGATAATCCAAACAATACTGAAAAGTTACTTTCTGTAAATGCAACAAGTATTGTTTCGCACGGGGTCGATATTGATAAATGGAATTTCATGATATTTGATGGAATGCCAAATAACAATTCAGAGTATATTCAGGCTTTAAGCCGTGTTGGACGTCAAAAATTTGGAATTGTATTTTTGACTTTTGTTCCACATAGAACAAGAGATTTAAGTTTTTACCATCATTTTATAGAATATCATGATATCTTGGATGATAAAGTTGAAAATGTTGCTCTATCCAGATGGACCAAATTAGGTTTTGATCAAACATTCACTAGCATGTTTTTAGGTGCATTAATGAATTATATGTCTAATGAACTTGAAGAACCAATTTATCTAGTTAAAGATGTAAAAAGAATATTTATTGATAATCATGAAAATCTTAATGTTGTTAAAAAGAAGGATATTAATAAGGACATGTTGAAGTTATTAGTTGACTTTTTGCATAAATCTTATCTCACAAATTATGATGTTGCGGGTTCCAAATATTTCAAAGAAAGCATCCAGAAGGAAACAGAAGATAGACTTTTATATTTGGCAAATTTTGGAACTGCTAAAAACAATTCTAAATTTATACCAAGTGCTTTGAAATATAATGAAAATAAGAATTACAATACCCTAATGGGAATGAGAGGAATTCAAGATACAATAATTTTAATACCTCATGATAGTGAGAATTCATTTAGATACAATTGGGGGTGAATAAAGATGGATTATTATAGTATGAGAAAACAGTTTTCAGCATATAGTGCAATTTTTAATTTAACATCAAGTTCCACCTTTATGAGAGATGGCATCTCTAATAAGGTCATTGTTCTTTATAATGATGATAATGAAATTAATTTGCCGATAAATAATGAAATGAGATTAAAATCAAATTTATATAATTATCTTCGGGATATGTATAACAATCGTATTAAAAGATATAATCTTTCTTTAAAAGAACTTCCGTATGTTCCTTATGAAGATATGATTAATATAGTTAAATTACAATTAAAAGGAGATAGGGACCAATCTAGTTCAGGCAAATACATATCATTCCCTAGGACATTCTACTGTGAAAAATGTGGGGATTTTATTTATTTAGGTAAAGATAGTGAGTTTGAAAATTTCAATCCTAAAAAATGCAGAAAACCTGGATGTAATGGGCATTATAATCAATTCCATTTTGTAGGGTTCTGTGAAGACTGCGGTAATATCATGCCTTGTTATCAAGGTTGCAGTGATCATGGTTTAGAAGATATGGAACTCATACGCAGAGATAAAGATGATCTTCGAACATGGGAACTCAGATGTAGGAAATGTGGAAACACAAGAGGTTTTGTTCCAACATGTTATCATAAAGATTTCAATGGAAATTCTTTATTGACTAAAGTTAAACGTAAAAGAGAAACTTATCCGCTTAATATGAATGATGGTTCAATTTTTAAATCAGTTGTTAGGACAATTGTTGACATACCAGAAGGTTTTAAAAAATCCTCAACAGGCACAGAACCTAATCCGGATTATATTCTTTTTGGCCTTTATTTACAAAAATTTGATGAAATATACAATAATAGAAAAGTTACATTAAAGAAAGTAACTAGAGATTTGAGCACTTATTATGAGTATATTGATGAGGATGAAGAGGAAATTGAAGAAGACGGATTAACAAAACAATTTGAGAGAGGTTGTCAAATTAATCAAATAATTGAAGAATTAGAAAAAGAGTATTCCACTTCGGATATTTCTGAGATAAATGATTATTTGATTTTAACAAGATTTTTTGATAAAAATAAAGATAAAAATTTATTTATTCCAAGTTATAATGAATATTTTGAATCTAGCATAGATAATCCTGAAGAACTAGACTTAGATTCTTTTGAAGATGCAAACGATTATGAATCCTTTAAAAATGATTATAATATTTCAAATATAATTTATATTCCAGATATACATTTAATTTCAGCATCTGTCGGTAGGATTAGGGGAATTAATAAATTCTATGAAGAGGATTTTGTTCCTCATTTTGAACCTCATTGGAAAAACAAAGCAGAAAATAAAATTAATATTTATGCATATCCTTTCCAAACTGAAGGATTGATGATTGATTTGGATAAAATAAAAATTGTCAATTGGTTAATAGATAATGAAAAATTAGTTATTAATGATAAATTAATTACAAAAAAGGTTACTTCTTATGATGAGGCTAAAGAAATATTATTTAATTTGGAATGGGATAAGGAAGATTCTCCATATAATGAAGTTAAGAAATTATTGCATACATTTTCACATGTTTTAATTTCAAGGTCTAGTTTATATACTGGTTTGGACGTTAACTCTTGTAGCGAAATAATTTTCCCTAAATCTGGAGCATTTGTAATATATTCTACAAGCAATATTAACATTGGTGGTTTCAAATTCGTATTTGAAAATTCATTAAAAGAGTGGTTTAATGAAGTTGAACTTGATGTAAACGATTGTATTTTTGACCCAACATGTATTCAAGAAAAAGGGGCCTGTTTCTCCTGCTTACATTTGCCTGTGTATGTATGCTCAGAATTCAATGAAGATCTTGATAGGGATGTTTTCATTGGAGAACATAGATACAATACAGGCTTTTGGAATAAAATTTAGGAGAAGGAATTATGGTTCTTAAAAAATGGAATAAAGTTATTCGCAGTGATATGGGAGCATATTATCCTGAAAAAGATAATGAAACCATTTTAAAATTTCCTAAAGAATTAAGTCCTTTGACAAACTTTTCTTTAGATATTTTTTCCAATATTATCTCTCAAAAAAATATGATAATAAACTTTCCAGATTTTAAGCTATATCCCGCTTCTTTATTTGCATATATCTTTGCAGATAAATTTGACCAAAGTGTTTATATTTTAGCTGATGAAAGAGGAGATTCATTAAATAGTAGGTCCAAATTTTCACTTAATAAAAATCATTATCTGTTATGCAATTACAGGGAAATGTTATTTCATTTTATGCCGGTTTTCTATTTAAAAAAACTTAAAGAAAATGAAAAGGATTATCAAAATAACTCGATTGAATATAAGTTATCTTTAGAAAAATATCTTCCTAGAGCGATACCTAGTTTTAAGAAAAAATATACAGAAAAGAATGTTTTGGAAAATAAGTTCCACCCCAAATTTATAATCGATACGGATAATAAGCTATATTCAATTAAAGAGAAATTGGGATGTGTGTTAAAAACTAATGATAAATATCTTAATCCTGAAGAACATCCTATTGGCCTTATCATAATTGAAAATGCGGATAGATTTTTTCATTCTTTTGGGAGATTGGAAAATTTTGTTTCATGGTTTAAAGAATTGGACGGTGATGTTAAATTATTAATACATTTTAACAATCCTTACTTAGATTACATCAAGCTATTAGAAAAGGAATTGAATTTTGCTATTTTACCATTAAATAATTATATTTTGGAAAATAATGAATATTTAAAGAGCATTTCTTCTGAATACTTTAATAATATTGATTCTAATAAATTTGAACTTTTAAATCGATATAATTTGGATTCAAATGCATTATTCACTAAAAAAGAAAATATTTCGATATTCAATCAATTGATAATTTCGGGATCCATTGATACTTATTTTGGTAGTGCATATTCCACATTTAAAAAAATTGATGTTGATAATGTTTATAATCAATATTCTTTACATAAGGCACGAGAATTGCTATTTATTCTATATAATCTCACAATTAATCCTTCTAATTTAAAAATTTCATTTAAAATTAATAAAAACTGGATTAAAGGAAGCATTCCTCACTTTATCCAAAATTTTAAAAGTAGATTATATCAGGAAAATCAAAAAAATAGATTTTTCATTTATTCTTTCTTGGATTCTTTAAGCAACATGTATTATGAACTGGCTAATTGTAAACGTCTCAATGAAGACTTATCTTATTCAAGGAAGGCCAAAGATTACATATTGTTTGAATTATTGATGGAATTATCTAAAAAAGGTGAAAAAGTATTTATTGGAACTTATATGGATACAGAACCGGGTATTTTAAAGGAAATATTGGTAAAGGGAATGGGTGCAACCGATAATTTGTTTCCAATAAATATGGAGATGCTTATTCAAAAATCAGATTCTGACAAAGAAGGCAGCATTCTAGTTCTGCCAGGTGTTATTCCGGAAGTATTCACTTCAGAATTATTTAAACCTTATAAAAAAATAATCATCTTATCTTATGAAGGAAATAATTATAGATTTTTACAAGAACAATTGGACAGTCTTTTTGGAAATGTCATTGAAGAAAAACAATACATGGATTTTCTTAAAGATATTTTGGATGAATTTGATGAATCTGAAAATAATGAAATATTGAATGACTTTAATAAGAGATTTGAATTAATTGAATTTGAAGAAGAAACAATAACTAGTGATGAATCTGATATCGTCGAACAGGAAACTGAAGAAACAGAAGAAAATATTTTCACTGTCGATTTACATTTAAATGAATATATGGGTGAATGGGAAAAAAGTAAATCAAACCTAAATGTTGACCTTTCAAATGTAATCACTCAAAAAACTTATGATACTATTTCATTCAAATTAATGAATATTCAGACAAGCCAATTTGTAGAGAAAAAATTACCTGTGAATAAATCATATCTGACTTTTGAAAATATTCACAATATTGATGATGCAAAGGAATTAAAACCTTCAGAATTGAAGAGTGGAGATTATATAATTATCATTGATAATGATGAAAGAAAATCATTATTGAACTTAGTAATTGAGTTATCTAACTTTAATTATATTATTAATACGGATTTGGTTGAATATTGGAAATTAGAGTTTTTAAATTATGTCGAATCAAATAATTTAAAATATTCTGAAATTTATAATATCTATTGTAATAATGGTGGTGATAAAACATATCAAACTGTTATGCAATGGTGTAAAGGAGAAATATTGGGCCCACAATCCGCAAATGATTTATATATTATTGGTAAAATTATCAATGATGGTTTAATCATGGACAATTATTTATCAATGTTCCAACAAATAAGTTTAATGAGAACTTCCCATAGATTGATTGGTAGAAAATTGAAAAAAATGATTAAATCTATTTTAACTGACGAATATTTGGATGTTTCAAGTTTAAATGAAAGTGAAAGTTTAATTTATGAAAATATTCAAAATGGAATTTATAAAATCGTTTAATGGCGAACAAATCTATATCTTATGCTGATGATCTTACCAAGTTGTTATTACTAATGCCATGTTGTATATTTATATGGAGTTTGGTTATGGTTGATAAGTTTAGCAAAGAGACCCGCAGTTATATAATGTCAAAGGTTAAGAGTAAAGACACAAAGCCTGAAATTCTTGTCCGTAGCTATTTGTTTTCAAGAGGTTTGTGCTTCAGAAAGAATGATAAAAGATATCCTGGGAGCCCAGATATTGTGTTACCAAAATACAACACTGTGGTGTTTGTTCACGGGTGTTTTTGGCATCTTCATGATGGATGTAAATATGCAACAATGCCAAAGTCAAATGTTGATTTCTGGAAGAAGAAACTGTATCGAAACAAACAAAGAGATGAAAAAAATCAGAAAGAACTAGAAGAAATGGGCTGGAATGTCCTCACGGTATGGGAATGTGAATTGAAAAAGGACAAAGTTGAACAGACACTTGAGAATTTATACACTCAAATAATTTCAGAGCACTGATTTGCTAAATATTATTTAATTCTGTCCATTATTTTACATTAACAAACAATATCAAATTACAATTCTAATTTTCTGCTGTTAATGTGATTGTTGATGTCACTTCAATAAATTTTTTAAAAAAGTAGCTATTATATATAAATCTTTATATATTATAAGTAATAAATTAAATAATAAATTAAGTAATATCAAGATTTAAGTGGAGGACATTAATAATGCCAGATTCAATTGTTTTACTTGAAGAGAGAAAAGAGGTCACAACTTTCTTATTGGACGAAGGTACAATTACTGCAACCACTGTAACTACTCCAACCGGAGAAACACCAGGTTACGAATACACAGGAAATAAAATCAAGGTCGATGACGCTGTTACATTATCAGCCAATTCAGATATCGGAAAACCTACAGTTAAAAAATATACTGCAGCTGAAGGCGAAATCATTTTAGGCATTGCAGTCAACGATCCAATTACCATGACCGGAGGCAAAAGAAAAACCGCAATATTAGTATTAGGACATTTGTTCAGATTGAAATTAGCCGGCGGTTTATCAAACATTGCCGTTAATGACAGAATAGCTTTAACCAGCACCGGAGCCATCAAATCCGATGACGGCGAATATATTGCAATGCATCCGGTTGCAAGCTCAGACGATTACAAATACATTGAAGTGTTCAGGCCATACGATATCGGAACCACAGGCCAAACTTAAGGTGATAATTAATGATTACAAAAGGAAATGATACTAAAGTACAGAATGAGGTAATAGCTCAAACCATTACTGATGAAACCGCAAAGAGACTGAAGCTTGCCAGATTGTTTCCTAAACAAGAAATCA
>CAYFRZ010000057.1:0-10504 GCA_964345675.1 uncultured Methanobrevibacter sp. | reverse complement strand
ATATGGAAGTAAAAGCTATTTAAATAGTTCATGCTTCTTAATTCCTCTTTTTCTATTTTTTTTAAAAGTTTTTATAATATGAAACATAAAATTATAATTGTATTAACTTTTAATAAGTGATTTAATGTTTGATAATTATAAGAATAAATTTATTCCTTTGATTTTACCAGTAATTTTGATATTATTTTGGTATCTTATAACTAATGCTCTTGGACTGTTTAAATCATATATTTTACCTGGTCCATTAGATGTGATATATTCCGCATTAGTGGTAATAGAAAATGGTAAACTCTTAACAAATACTATTGATACATTATACAAAGTATTTGCTGGTTTAATTTTAGCATCTATTGTAGCTATTCCTCTTGGAATCATACTTGGGTGGTATAAAACCTTAGAAGATATATGCACTTTTGTAATTAGTATTTTAAGACCAATTCCTCCTGTTGCATGGATTCCATTTTCCATTTTATGGTTCGGAATAGGTACTTTTCCAGCAGTATTCATTATTTTCATGGGTTGTGTATTCCCAATTTTAGTATACACAATTGATGGTGTTAAAAGAACAGATAAAGTTTTAGTTGAATCTGCTCGAACACTTGGAGCCAACGATTGGAATATTTTAAGGAGGGTAGTATTGCCTTCTACTGTGCCCTACATTGTTTCTGGTTTAAAGGTAGGTATTGGTATTGCTTTAATGTGTACTATTTCCGCTGAAATGATCGGATCAAGTAGTGGTTTAGGTTATATGATTTTAACTGCAACAAACCTTTTCGATACAGGTACAACTGTTGTTGGTATGATTGTCATTGGTTTGATTGGACTTGTATTTGACTTTATATTTAGCAAAGCTCAAGATAAAATCTTCTGGTAGGTGTTTTACATGTCAATTGAAGTTAAAGATATTTATAAAAAATTTGAAACAAAAAAATCAGAAAATTTGTCTGTTTTAGAAAATATTAATTTAACTATCGATGATGGTGAATTAGTATGTCTTCTAGGGCCATCTGGATGTGGTAAAACAACTCTTTTAAGATTAATCGCTGGTCTTGATAAGCCTACATCCGGTGAAATTATTGCAAATGGTGATCTTGTTAAAAAACCATCTGGTGATAGGGCCGTTATTTTTCAACAGTATTCATTATTCCCGTGGTTAACAGTTCTTCAAAATGTAACTTTTGGTTTAGAGATGACAAAAGTTGCTTCTAAAGAAGAAAATATTAAAGCGGCTGAAAGATATTTGACAAGTGTTGGTTTAATTGACTTTAAAGATAGCTATCCACATGAACTTTCTGGTGGTATGAAACAAAGGGTTGCAATTATTAGATCTTTGCTTAATCATTCACCAATATTACTTATGGATGAACCGTTTTCTGCATTGGATATGCAAAATAGACATAGTCTTCAAGAACAATTAATTGGAGTTTGGAAAAGATTCGAAAATACGATCGTTTTTGTAACTCATGATGTTGATGAAGCAGTTTATTTGGCAGATAAAATTGTTATTTTAGATAAAAATCCCGGTAGAATTGCAAACATTGTTGAAGTGGATTTGGAAAGACCAAGAAAAAGGGAATCTCACGAATTCCTTGCCCTTCAAGAATCTATTGTTAGTCAATTGAATATGGAAGAATAATTTTAATTCTTCTTTACTTTTTTTATTAGTTCACTGCTCATTATTTAAACAGGTTTAACATATTGAATTTGTTAATTTTTATAGATTTTATAAGATATCCAGCTATTTCCACTACATAATAAAAATCAAATTTAAGTTGTGAGGATAGTAATTTGGTAATGTTATAGTGATGGTTGAATAATTGCAGTTTAAGAAATTATATTTTGGCTATCAGTGTCCCATAATTTCCATTTTTTATTCCTTCATATACATAATCTAATGCTTTTATGATTGATGTATTAATGTCGTTATTTTTAGCAAGAAATGCAACAATTGCTGAAGATAAATTACAACCAGTACCATGTAAATTATCTGTTTTTATTAATTCTTGTTTTATGGTTGTAATTTTACCATCAATATTAATAGTATTTACACCATCCAGATGTCCTCCGGTAATAATATTATTGCAAACAATCTTTTTTGAAGCTTTAAGAGCATCTTCTTTAGTTTTTATTTCGAATTTTGTTAATTTTTCAGCTTCTGCAATATTTGGTGTGGTTAATATGGATTTTGGAAGTAAATATTTATTGAATGCATCTGCAATGTCTTCTTTTGTTAAATCCCCACCAGATGTTGCAACCATTACCGGATCAACCACTGCTTTTAGATTATATTCTTTAATCTTTTTTGAAACTAATTTAATAATTTCTGGGGAATATAGCATTCCTGTTTTAATAAATTCCACTTTGTATGAATCAAGTACGGAATCCATTTGTTCTTCGATGTACTCTGGTAAAACTGGTGAAGTTGAAAAGAATTTATAAGGATTTTGTGCAGTAAGTGCCGTAACAATTCCTGTTCCATATACGCCAATGGCTTGAAAGGTTTTTAAATCAGCATAAATACCTGCCCCAGCAGATGGATCAATACCTGCGATAGACATTACAATCATTTTCTAGCCTCTAGTTACTTTTAAACGTTCACTTCCACGATAAGGTTCTACTTTAACTTTAAGTTCTTTTAAGTATTTCCTAGTATGAGTATGTTCTCCATGAATCATGATTTCACCTAAATCTTGGGCAGTATTAACATCCAATGCCATAAATAATGAATCATGAACTTGAGGATTTAATTTTTTTCTCTCAGCAGCATTTACATGTTCTTTGTAACTAAATCCTTCAAATTTAGTATGTATTGCCATAGGTTTCATAATAATCATATTAGTCCCACCGCCCTTTGATGGAACAATAATGAAATCTAAGCTTTTAGAAGCTTCAATTAACATTGAAACATTTGTTTTTCCAATTAAAGGAATGTCGGACGGAACAATAATTACTTTCCTTGTTTTCCCTTTACATTTTTTCATAGCTTGTTTCAATGCTTTGTTTAAGTTTGAATCTTCATTTTCTAAAATAGTATTTAAATTTAAGCTTTCAGCATATTTTAAAACATCTTCATCTCTACTAATAATGAATATTTTATCTACATGCTTTTTTAAAGTATCAGTCACATCTTGAAGCATTACTTTTAATAATTTTTCCCTTTCTTCTTCTGATAAAAACGGAGAAAGTCTTGTTTTAGCATTTTTGAACTTACTAACTGGAATTATTGCGTAGATATTATCCATTTCAATCACTTAGTATGTTTTAGCCATTAAAGCAATATATTTTGCATTTCCTTTACCTGAGATGCATTCGCCTTCGGATATTTCTTCTTGAATGCCTAATATATCATATCCGGTTTGTTCTTCAATTTCTTTTCCAACAGCTTCGTTTCCACACCAGTAGAATTTAACAACATTGCCAGATTCAACAAGTTCCCTTACCTCATCTAAGTTTTCTGTGAATTTAACATGTTCCTCTTGGAAGTTCCATGCAGATGATGATAAGTTTTCTTCTGTTTTGTTTAATAAATCAATAATATTATCGGCTAATGAATCATCAAGATTAATTTCGATTTTTTCCCCTTCATCTCTTCTCATGGCTATTGTAATATTATTTTCTAAATCTCTAGGTCCAAGTTCTAGTTTTAATGGAGTTCCTTTTAATTCCCAATCATGGAATTTTTTACCAGGTCTTATATCTCTATCATCGATATTTACTCTAATTCCAGCATCTTCTAATTGGGTTTTAATCTCATCACATTTTGCTAAAACTTCTTCTTTTCCTTTTTTAAATAAAATTGGAATAATTGTAACTTGGTTTGGTGATACTTTAGGCGGTAAACGTAAACCAGTTTCATCTCCGTGAATTCCAATTATGGAAGCTATTACTCTATCAGACACACCGGCGCATGTTTGATATACAAGTTTGTGTTCTCCATCCTTATCTTCAAATGTTATATCAAAGGTTTTTGCAAAAGTTTGACCTAAATTATGGATAGTTCCTACCTGCAATGTTTTACCATTAGGCATAATTACATCAAAAGCCATTGTGTAATCTGCACCGGGGAATTTGTCCCATTCTGGTCTTTTAGAAATTAAGTATGGAATTCCTAAATCATCAAAAAATTCTTTATAAATCTCAATGAAGTCTTGAATTTGTTCATCTGATTCTTCTTTAGTTGCATGAGCAGTATGGGCTTCTTTAAATGTTGTGATTTCTCGTACACGGATTAAAGGCCTAGTATGTTTTGTTTCATATCTAAATGTATTTACAATCTGGTAATATTTAATTGGAAGATCCATGTGAGTTCTAATCCATAATGAGTACATAGGATAAATTGCAGTTTCACTGGTTGGTCTTAGTGCTAATTGCTCGTTTAATTCTCTTTGACCGCCTTTAGTTACCCAGTATACTTCGTCTTCGAATCCTTTTACATGAATTCCTTCTTTTGCAAGTTCACTCTCAGGAACAAGCATTGGGAATAGTACTTCTTCGTGGTCTTTATCTAATAATTTTTTAATAATATTCATTGAGTGTTTTCTAATTTGAAAACCATACGGCATCCAAATTGCCATTCCTTTAATAGGGTATCTTGAATCAGTAATATTTGCATTTTCTAAAATATCATGAAACCATTCATCAAAATTTTCCACCATATCACCTAAAATAATTTTATAACAGTGAATTATCTGTTTTTAATAAGTATTAAGTTTATTTAATTTTTAGGCTATTTTGAACTCATTTGTGAAATTTTGTTGAATTGAACTATTGTCAACTAATGTTTTGAGTCTGGTTTTTTTTATTTTATTCCATTTATTAATATTGTCCATTCACATATTACTAACTATTTATCACTTATTTTAAAAAATAATTAAATATTATTTTAATTATAATGAAATAAAGACTATAAATTAAAATAAATAAAATATAATGGATTTTACTAACAAAAAAATTATTGATGTGTATTTTTTGACTAGAAATAATTATAATTCTGTAAACATAGTTTTCTTATATGTTATTAGTTATAAGTTATAACTTACAATTTATCTATGATAAGAGGTGCATTTCAAGTGTAACTTTTAGAATTGAAACCTTTTTTTGCCCTCTATTTTATTACTTTTTGAATGTTCTTTAGCATAAAAGAATAAAAACAGCCTACAATCAATATGAAATTGAAATCCGCTAATTACATATAATTAATTATATTTAAATCACGAATTATTAAGCTAATTGTTATGGGAAGCGTTAATCTTCTTATTAATTTACATTTTAAACTCATTTGATAAAAATTGTAAAATTAGGATCGGGTATAATTATAAATTAGGTGAAAACATCATATATTTGTGTTTTAACATTATTTGGTGAAGATAGCATTATGAATTATATTTAAAGAATCCTTTGTGTGTTAATGGGACTAATAATTTTATGAAAGTGGAAAAAAGTGATATGAATGCTATTTTATAAGTAGACAACCATATTTTTCATGCTTTGAAAAGACAATTAGTAATTGGGGATAATAGAGTTGGTCACTAAATATTAAACATATTAACAGGTGGAAAATAGGCATATATTCTAAATATTGCCTTAAATTTATTACAATCGGCTGTTTAAGATAAAAAGTAAAATTTACGCGAAAACACCATCTTCAAAACTTTTTTTAATTAGAAATTTCAAAGTAGTATTCAATAAAAGAGAGGTAAAAAGAAAGAATTTATAACAATAAGAAAGTTATTTAAATTATTTTATACATAAATAAAATTGTATAATTTATTTTTAGGAGATATTTATGACTAATAGGAAAATACAAATGCCTCGTGAAGTTTACATAGATCCCGGTATTGTACAGGATACAGCAAGAATTTGTAATTCTTTACATTTAGGCAACGATTTTTTAATAGTAACCGGCTCTCATACATATGATATTGGTGCAAAGCCAGTTATTAAAAGTTTAGAGGAAAATAATTTATCTTATGATATAATTAAGGTTGATAATGCTTCTGAAGAGTCAATTTCGGAAGTTGAAGAATTAATCACTCCCGAAACTACTGTTTTAGGTGTTGGTGGGGGGAAAGTTATTGATGTAGCTAAATTATCTTCATTTAATCAAGGCGTATATTTTGTATCTATGCCTACAACAGCTTCACATGATGGTATTGTATCTCCTTTGGCATCAATAAAAAATCCAAATACTTCAATATCTGCTACTGCACATTCTCCAATAGCGGTTATTGCTGATTCTGAGATTATTGCACAATCTCCATTTAGATTACTTGCAGCCGGTTGTGCTGATTTAATTTCTAATTTTACAGCTATTAAGGATTGGGAGTTAGCTCATCGTTTAAAAAATGAACCTTTCAGTGAATCTGCCGCAGCATTATCAATAATGTCTGCTCATTTGATTACAGATAATATAGTTAATATTAAACCTAATCTTGAGCCTAGTGCACGTATTGTCATGAAATCTTTATTCAGTGGTGGAATGGCGATTAGCATTGCAGGTTCGTCACGTCCAGCAAGTGGATCTGAACATTTGTTTTCACATGCATTGGATAAAATTCTTGATAAGCCAGCTTTGCATGGTGAACAATGCGGTATTGGTACAATAATGATGATGTATTTGCATGGTGGGGATTGGAAGATTATTAAAAAATCATTGGAAGCGGTTCAAGCTCCAACTACTGCTGCTAAAGTAGGTATCTCTGATGAAGAAATTATTGATGCATTAGTTATGGCGAATAAAATTAGACCTGATAGATACACTATTTTAGGTGATAATGGAATTTCTCGTGAAGCAGCTTATGAGCTTGCTTATAAAACTGGGGTGATTTAGATGATTACATTAATAGGTAAAGATTTGGCTAAAAAAGGTCAAGAATTTGTTTTTTTAGGTCCGGCTGATGAATGTGAAACTTGCAGATTTAAATCATCTTGTGTTGGAAACTTAGAATTAAACAGAAAATATGTTGTTGTAAATGTTAAAGAAAACGAACAGAAATGTCCAATTCATTCTGGGGGAATTGTCATTCCCGTGGAAATAGATAGGGCGCAAATCGATTTGTTAACTGCTTCTAAAAATATTTTTGAAGGTTCAACATTTACATTTAATGCTCCTGATTGTGATGAGGAATGTGAATTCCATGATTTATGTTTTCCTGATGGACTACAAGAAAATGACAAATGTATTGTCTTGAATAATAATGGTAAACATGAAGGGAAATGTAAAAAAGGATTTAAACTCAATAAACTTACTTTAGGATTTGTGATATAATGAAAAATACTAATAGTAACAGTTCTAGTAAAAAGAACGCAGGTTACAAAGCTGCTGAATATGTAAAAGATGGAATGATTTTAGGATTAGGGACTGGTTCAACTACTCATTTTTTCATTGAAAAAGTTGGTATGAGAATCAAAGAAGAAGGAATAAATGTAAAAGCTATTCCAACTTCATTTCAATCATTATTAATTGCAAAACAATGGAATATTCCAATCACTACTTTGGAAGAAAATGACATTGATTTATCTGTTGACGGGGCAGATGAAGTTGATTTCGAATTTAATTTAGTTAAAGGTGGGGGAGCAGCCCATACGAAAGAAAAAATTGTTGATTATGCTGCAAAACAATTTATTGTCATTGTAGATGAATCAAAAGTTGTAGATGAATTGGGTAATTTTCCAGTGCCTGTTGAGGTATTGCCTGATGCATCCCGTATGGTGATTAAAGAATTAGAAGATATGGGTGCTAAATGCGAAATTAGAATGGCTCAAAGAAAAGATGGTCCAGTAATCACTGATAATGGTAATTTTGTTATAGATGCTAAATTTGACAAAATTGAATCACCAAAACACTTGGAGATTGATATTAATACTATTCCTGGCGTAATTGAAAATGGAATATTTACGCAGATGGTTGATAAAGTTATCATTGGTACTGATGAGGGTACTAAAGAATTATAGGTGATATGATGCCTATTGGTGCTGGAATGCCATTTGATTTAAAAGATATGAGTTACAAAATAGCTATTGTTTTCGGAGCTTTGATTGTAATCTACGGTATTTTATGGTTACTTGCAGAGTTAAAAATAATTCCTGCAATTTTATTTGCAATATTTCCTCAAATAGTATTGATTTTAATCGGAATAGTTATTATTTACTTTGCTGTTGATCGTAAAAATAAATATTATTAATTCTTTTAAACTCTTTTTTTATATTTTTTTCAATAAATAGTAAACTTTCCGACATATTAATTTGAATCATGTTCATTAGTAAAAATTTTCATTGATTTAACATTTAAATATAAACTTTTATAAAGGATTTTAACATATCTATTAATGTTAGGTTAATAATGTGGATATTTATTTAATATTCTATTATTAATATATGTTTTTTTGTAACCCTTGAGGTGGGGCAGTTGTTTAATTGGGAGTATAATGAAAAATTAAATACAATAATGATTAAAAATATTTCGCAATATCATTTAGATTATTCAAAATTTAATAAGTTGGATTTAAAAACTGAAGAACAGGAATTCTTATTCAAACAGTTAAATTTAACTATTTTAAAATCTATCAATGATGGTAAAGATTTTATTTTTAAATATAATAATTTGAATATAATTAAAGCTTTTTCATTGGATTTGGATAGTCTTGTAGGTTATAATTTTGTAGATTTATTCCCTTATGCTAAAGAAAAAATATGCCCTCTTTTTGATAGTCTTTTACGAAGTAAAGATAAAAAATTTTTATATATTAATTTTTATGAAAATGATGAGTTAGTAAACTTTTTTGAAATGGAACTTTTTTCATATAATGATGAAATCTGTATAATATTTAATGAAAGAACGGATTTTTCATATAATTTAAAAAATAATGATAGTTGCTTGGATCAAAAAGAACTGGATATGATATGCTGCTATGGAAGATGCGCAAAAGGAATTAAAACTTGCTCTTTATTTTCAAGATTCTATGGGAAAGTACCATTGGACTCCTGAAATTTATAAAATCATTGAAAGGGAACACAGCTGCGAAGATTTTAATAATCATATAATTTTAGACATGTTATCTGAAAATGATAGAAATAAAATTAAATTCAACGGTAAAAACACTATTTCAACTGCAATTTATCCTTTAATCACCGCAAAAGGTAATTTAAAGTATATTAAAGGACATGCTCGTAAAGTTCATGATGATAAAGGTAATTTTCAATATATGAGCGGTTATGTTCAGGATGTAACTGATTACTTTTTAAATTATTTGAAATTATCTAATATTAATCGTACTGTAGAAGATGTACAGTATGCTGTTCCTATTTCTGTTCATTATTTAAATCAAGAAGGAAAATATCATTGGACTGAGGGATCTTATCGTATTATTGATCGTGAACCTCGTGAAGGTGATGAAAATAAACATATCATTCTTGAATTGATGAGTTCTGAAGATTTTAATTACTTTATGGATAAAGTTGATGATTTAGCTCCTGGGGAATGTTATATTGAAGATGATAAGATTTATACTATTCGCACTGAAGCAGGAAATGTTAAGTATTTGAATTGCGCTGCTCGTAAGATTTTTGATGAGGACGGTAATTTTGTTCGTAGAAGTGAATTATCACAGGATGTCACTGCTCGTGTGAACTATGAAAATGCTTTGATTGAAGCGGATAAATCTAAAACTATTCTTTTTCAAGAAGTCCATCATAGAGTTAAAAACAATTTGCAATTAATAATTAGTTTCATTAACTTGGAGAAAAAATTCTATAAGGATAATCCTGAACAAATTATACAAGTTACAGAAAATCGAATTTCTTCTCTTGCTTTAATTCATGAAAAAATTTATAATGAAGATGATATGAGCTATCTTGAAGTGAATTCTTTCATTGATGACCTTGATGATAATTTACTTGTCTTTTCATTGCATGATGATATTGAATTTAAAAGAATAATTGATGAGGATTTAAGATTATCTGTCGATGTAATGACTCCATTAAGTTTAATAATTAATGAGTTAACTACAAATTCCTTTAAATACGCATTTGATGATGAATTTGTAGGTAAAAAGGAGATCTGCAAATCATTCCAATTAATTGAAGAAGAAAATGGAGTATATTGTGAATTTAAATATTCTGATAATGGTAAAGGTTTGCCTGAGGGATATGATATTAATACTTCAAATAGTTTGGGTTGGACTATTATTAAATCATTATCTGGTCAATTAGATGGTGAATATATGTTATTCAATGACAATGGATTAAATTTTGTTTTAAAATTCCCGTTAAATGATTCAAATTTTATTCATTGACTTTTTTTAGATTTTATATTTTGTTTTTATTTAAAAAAAGTATTCTCCAAAAGTAAATTTATCTATGCAAAATTTTCTTTATTTTAAAATTGAAGTATTATTTGTGTTTATTAAAAATTAATTTTTGAGTTTTAAATCATGCTCAAAAGAAAAATAAAGACTCTTTCAAAAACTTTGTTGATTTTCAAAATCCTTTTTGCGATTATCATTCC
>CAYFRZ010000056.1:0-10772 GCA_964345675.1 uncultured Methanobrevibacter sp. | reverse complement strand
CTTAATAATAAAAAAAATTACGCCACATTATATTTCATAAACTGTAACCTAACTTGTGACCATAGTCAGTTTATTAATGGTTTTAAGAATTATGGAAATGTATCTATTATAAACTCAACATGGGATGTATACACTAGCAATGATGGAAACATGACTGTTGAAAACTCAACATTAAGTTATACATTATCAATGGTTTCTCCTTCTTCAACATTAATCATAAAAGATAATGTAACATTTACACAAGATTTGATGATTAATAATGTTCAAGGTAATATCATAAATAACAATCCTGAAATAATTAATCACTTAAAGGTTCTTGATGGAGATTATGTTATAAGTGATGTTGAAATTACTGGTGAAAGAGTATACTCTGGAAACATAAAAGTAATCAATTGTAATATCACTACAACTGGATACAAGGTCGTTATAACAAATAAGGGAAACTTAACAATTATCAATTCAAATATTTCTATAGTGGCCAATAATGGAAATTTAACTTTAATAAATTCAACTATGGAATCTACAGGACAGATACAGAATTATGGAATATTAACAGTTAATAAAACTATATTAACTAGTATAAGTAATAATGGAATAGTTGTGATTCCAATTGATGAAGATAAGGAAGTTGAAGAAGTATATGGTCCAAATTTATTAATACGTAATAGTAGAGATACTAAAAATGGATGTATAGAAACAAATGATATGTCTAAACTATTTCCTTACATTCATATATTTTGTCAAGATGCAATTGTTGAATTAGGAAACTTTAATAAACCTATTGAAAATTATGGTAATCTAACAATTGAAAACTCAACACTAACAGGCAGTATTTATAATGAAGGTGCTTTGATTTTAAAAAATATTACAGTAATTCGTGTAGATAATGCAGGAATACTTGAATTAAGGAATGTTACCGCAAATGGCAGGATAATGAATAGAGATATAAGTCTTACTGGAAAAAGTGTTACTCCAACTTTAATTATCTCTGATGATACTCAATTTGGTGAAGGATTTACATTAAATAACAATAGAGGGACAGTTATTGCAAATGATACTCAAAGATTTGCCGAGTTTATATCAACTTATAATGGAGATATTACTATAACCAATAAAACAATCAATAATCATAAAGTAAACAATGGAAATCTTATATTAAACAACTGTACAATCAATGGTGAAATAGCAAACTATCAACATCTTACATTAAACAATTGTACAGTCAATTCAAATATTGTAAATAATGGACTCCTCATTATTGATGATGATACTAAATTTGCTGATAACTTACAAATTACGGGCAATGGAAAAATAATAATCAATGATATATCAAGTGTACTTCCATACATTACAACTATAAATGGAAATTATGTACTATTTGATAAAATATTGACCAAAACCTACACATTCTATGGAACAATCACATTAAATAATTGTACCATAACCAGTTTAGACAATGTAAACTATGGAACATTAATTTTAAACAACTGTACTGTTGATGTAGGTGAAGACAATACTTTCTTAACCAATCTTCAAACTGTTCATGTAAGTAAAGATACAACTATCAATGGTAAAATAAATGATCTCAGCAATGGAGTGGAATATGAAAATGAACCTCAAAATATTCCTAAGACATACATCATTACTCAAGATTCAATCAAATACTTCATTGATGGTACTGGATTAAATTCAGTGATAAATCCTGGTGATACACTTGATATAAGGGGAAAAATCATATTAAACAATTATTTAACAATAAATAAACCGGTTAATATAATTTCTTCAACAAATGATGGTTTGATTGATTTAAACACCACTGCTGGAGACTATTTCGGAAGTTATCAGGGAAATTCAGTAGCTATTTATTCGGATGGTGCTTATACAAATATTACTGGAGTAACATTCCACAATACTCAATTATGGGTAGCAGGCACACATCATGTAACCTTGGATAATATTAGTGTTGTTGTTGAAAATCAAAGAATTGGTTCTGGCGTGGGAGTTACAAGTATCCGTGATGGTTCAAGCTATATAACTGTTAAAAACAGTTATTTCCACACAACAGAAAATGAAGGAAGCAGCACTCTTGTATTAGCTTATGCAAATTACTGTACTATTGAAAACAATACAATTGAAGGAGATGGATTTGTAGGAAACTTGCTATACATCACAACTTATAATGTGAATATACCTGATGGTGCTGTGTTTAATGCACATAACAAATTAATCAATAACAGGTTACGTGGTCCTGAAACTCCTACTTCAACTTGTTATGGAATTTGTATTTCTGGATTTGACAACCTTGTAAACAATAATACAATTAATTCTTCCGGCTCCGGTATCATGTTCCAATGGGGAAGTGGGGTCAATGGTATTGAACAAGAAGAATGTGTATATGGCAGTGGTGAAAATGTTGTAAGTAACAATAAGTTATATGGTGGATGCGGAATCAACGCTGGAGACCTCATATTCAACAATTATATGGAAGGATCATTAGCAGTGCCTGCAAATTCAATAGCATACAACAACACAGCAAAAGGATTAAATGTCCAATCAGATGCAAAAATAACTAACAACACAATTTCAGGTAAGGTACTATTTAGCGATGGTGTAAAAAATAGTATCCTAGAAGATAATATTATTAAAGGAAATATTGAAATTCCTTCATTAGTAACTAATGTTACACTCAAAGGCAATGAAATCATAGGTAGTATCACCCTTGACGGTTCATTTAATAAATTATATAATAATAGAATCACTACTACTGGTGAATATGCAGTATACAGCAATAAATTAGGTAAAAACAATACTTTGACTGATAACTACATGGTTGCTAATGGTAAAGTTGGTGCTGATGCTGTATATCTTAGAGGTAAATCCAACACTATAAAAGAGAGCACTTTAGTTACTGTCATTGTTTTATCTGCTCCTAGTGGATCTGTTGTTAATAAATCAGTTCAAGTTACCATTAAATTAATGGATAAAAATGGAAATGTTGTTAAAGCTACTCAGGTCACTGTTACTTCAAGTGTCGGAACTGAAACTGTAAACCTTACTGATGGAACAGGAGTATATCAATACACTCCAACTGCTATTGGCGAAGATACAGTTACAGTTAACTACATTGGTAATGAGTCTTTTTACCTAAGCACTAATAGCACTAAGATTAATGTGACTGCAGAACAGGCAAAACCTGTAGTTACCAAATATGCAACAAAAATAACTGCTAAATATCTTGTAATGACTTACAATACAAATCCATCATGGATTGCAACATTAAAAGATGCGAATGGAAATGCTCTTAAAAACACTGCAGTTAGTGTTTTAATCAATGGTAAAACCAAAATCTTAACTACTAATGATAAAGGACAAATCAAAATCGCAACAAGCGGTTTAGCACCTAAATCATACTCGGTTAAAATCAGTTTCAAAGGAACCAGTATCCTTAATTCTGTTGCGAAAACTGTAAAACTTACCATTAAAAAAGCAACTCCTAAAGTAAGTGCAAAAGCAAAAACCTTCAAAGTTAAAGTGAAAACCAAAAAATACACCATAACTTTAAAAAATAATGTAAACAAAGTTATGAAAAACACAAAAGTTACCTTAAAAGTTAAAGGTAAAACTTACAAGGCAAAAACCAACAGTAAAGGTCACGCAACATTTAAGATAACCAAATTAACTAAAAAAGGTAAATACAGTGCAGTTATCAAATATGCAGGTAGTTCATACTACAACAAATTAAGTAAAAATGTAAGAATAACAATCAAATAAAGGAAAAAATATTTTTTTCCTTTTTTATATTATTTTTTTTAAAGGACAAATTATCACGATTATCAATTTATCAATTTTATTCAATTAATCAAATGATGGGAGGAGTGATTGCAGTTAAAATAGAAAGAATCAATGTTATAATCATGATTACAGTAATATCCCTAATAAGTTTGTCTGTTGCATATGCTGAAAACAGCACAGATGAATGCCTGACTCAAAGCGGCAATGACACAACAATAAGTCAAGAAATAAATGACAATATATTGGATTCAAATGAAGATGCAGAAAAGCTGGAATCCAACACAACCATTAAGAACTATATTGTCAACACGAGAAACTTCAATATGTATTTTGACAATCACAATGTCCTCAAAAAAGAGTATGGTGGACAAATTATCACTTTCAACGGTCAATTCACTGACAAAGGTATAATAACAATTGGATTACCTAATACTGTGGTCACCGGAAGGAATACATTATTCAATAATACGGTGTTCTGTTTGGAGTCAACAAATATAACTCTAAGTAACATCAATTTCGTCTTGGACAAGTCATTTCCAACAAACGACTATGCAGGAATACTTGCCCTTGATGACAACATAACTGTATACAATTGCAATGTCAACTACAGAGTTCCTGACGGCGAAACAGGATTCTGTGTTTTTGCTGAATGTGGCAGCTATGAAAAAATCAATGGCTTCAATATAATCAACAACACATTCAACATAATCTCTGAGAATGTAACTGACTGTTGGGTTTATGGTGTATACCTTAACTGGATTGACAATGCAGTGGTCTATGGCAATACCATAAATGCAGTGTTACCATTGTGCGCTGTTGACTGGTCAAAGGAAATCTACGGTAATGCACGTATGGACCTTGTGGGAGGATTTGTGGCTGATACATGTGAAAACATGACACTTGCAAATAATCATATCACAACAAAGGCAAATCACAGAGGAGACAGGTTCCCTACACTGGACACGGTACTGATATATGCATGTGATAATGCAGTGATTGAAAACAATAAGATATATAGTGAAGACTACATTACAAAGGAAGGACAAGACAACTATCTCCAGGGAATCGATTTATACATTTCTAACAATGTGACAATCATAGGAAACCAGATTGACATGCGTACAACAGGAGGAAGCGAGAAGATGGGTACTGCCTATCCAATACAGGTAACTGGTCCTTCATATGATGTGAAAATTGCATACAATCACATCACAAGCATAAACAACGGTCCCAACATAGGAGTCTACAGCCAGAATTTCTACGGCCCGACAAAGATACAGGTAATAAGCAATTTCATAAATATCACAGGCAAGGCCAACAAGCACAACTGGGCTTTAGTTACCGGCGTCGAGTTGCAGGATTCGGATGATGTTGTCTGGAACAATACGATTATTGTAAACAATATCGGAGAATACGCAGATAAAAATAACATCTATGGAATCAGTTATTCCCAAAATACCAATAATAATCATACATACAACATCCAGTATAATAATGTGATAACAAACGGCAAATATGCTATACTATTGGTTGGAGCTCATTCACTTGTGGTCAATTCAATAATTGCCAACAACATATTGAATACATTGGTTCATAGTGGTGATGATGCGGTATTCATTGGTGATGGTACAAACAATAAGGTTTATGACAACAGCGGAAATGAATTCAAGAAAACTATGGATAATGACAACTTGCCCGATTGGCTGAAAAACCACAGAACCATAAATCCCAAAGTCAGCATTCCATATGTACCGGAATATGTTAGTGAGGATTCAAACGGTTTTGGTTTAAGCAACACTACAGGAAACGGCAACATGCCATGGAAAACACCAGGAACCTCCAATGGATTGAATACAGGTTCTGAAAAATCTCTCAGTAACAACAAAAGTGATGTTGAGGGAACAAATCCGGAAAGTATTTCATTAAGGGGTTCAAATAAGACTACTTCTCTGGGAATCGGTGGCGACTCAGCACCGTCACAGGCTGCAGGAAGTCAAGGTGATTCTGGTAGCTCAGCAAAAAATCCAAATGTTTATGAGCTTGAATCAGTTGAAAAATCCATAAACCCAATAAGCCCATATGTTCTCGTCGTCATTGCACTGTTGCTCTTGATTTTCGGTTATAAGTATAGAAATAAAAATGAATTTTAAAATTTGGAGTGTTTAGCAATTAGCTAAACCTATTTCTTCTTTTTTTAAATATTTTTTCCTGTTTCAAAAGACCTTCAAATTTATAAATTAAGGATTTGTAGAAATTATATTTGATTTTTGCAAAAAATTTGAATGAATCTATTTTTTCTTTAGTTTTATTGAAATGATTTAAAAAGTTTATTGGGTATTTTTTAATTTATTGTTCTCTTCAATTCTTATTAATAATATTATAGTTAATTTTATTAATATATATAATAAAAATATTATTGTTATTATTATGATTTAGTGTTTGATATTGTTGATTTTAGATAATTATTAATAATGTTGTTGTTTATTAATAGCTTTTTTATAAAGATTTATGCGTGTTTATATGGGTAGAATTAAAATGTCATGTTTAATATTGATGGGATTAGTGTATTTTTCTGTGAATCAATGCGCTGAAAAAATTACTAATTTTAATGGGTGTAGTTATACTTTAAAAGATTCATTTTCTAGTAATGAAAATACTAGTTCTTGTTCTTTAGACAATCAACATTTAAACAACTTTAATGTTAATTCGAAGTTGAATATTAATACTCGAAATAATGCTGATGGTAAGAAAAAATGTGTTGAGTGTATTATTTCTAATTATGAAACAATACAAAATTATAATTTATTAATTTTCGGATTGTTCTTAAAATTTAAAAGGGGTGAATAAATGCATATTCCAGATGGTTTACTACCTTTTGAACAAGGAATGATTTATTTAGTTATTAGTCTTGTTATTTTGGTCATTTCCTTTTATCATGTTTCAAAAAAGACAGATATGGAAAAACGTTTGGTATTGTCTGGTGTGTTAACTGCTATTGTCGTTGTTGCAACATCTGTTACAATTCCATCTCCAATGGGCATCCCAATGCATTTCTTTATAATCCCGTTGGTTGTGTTTATTCTGGGTCCATTTAATGCTTCATTAGTTTCTTTTTTAGCACTTTTGGTTCAGGCGCTTGTATTTGGTGAAGGTGGAGTCACTACCTTTGGAGCTAATGTTTTGGATATGGGTATTGTTTTAAGTTTTGTTGTATATGGGGTTTATAAATTATTTTCTAACATCAATAAACGTTTTGCAATATTCCTTTCAACTTTGATGGGAGTTCTTGCAGCCACTTTTGCTCAAATATTCATTTTGGCTGTTGCTGGTACTTCTAGTTTAAATGTGTTATTTGGAAGTTTATTGCCTTATTATTTAATGATTGGGGTTATGGAAGGTTTACTCACAGTTGTTATATTAGAATTTATTTCAAGAACTAATAATGAGATTTTAGAAATTGAGAAGGTTTAATTATGAAAATGAAAATTTATGGATTATTGATTTTAAGCTTAATCTTGTTTGTAGGTATTTCTTCAGTTAGTGCACTTGGTGCCGATTTAACTGAGGATACTATGATTATGGCAAATGATTCAAATGGGATTTTGGCAAAGTCTATTGTGGATGATTTGGGATTGGATGAAGTTAAGGTGTATAAGTACGTTTCAGAAGGTGATGTTGAACATCAGCTAGAACATGCTTTATCTAATCCTAATAAAAGAATTTTGGCTATTTCTTATCAGGACACTGTAAATAAATATCTTGATGATCATCCTGAATTAAAAAATAGGATTATTGTCAGTGATGATGATAATAAGTCTATTGCAGACAATGCACAAAAGTTAGTTAATATTGATGTTAATGAAAACGATTCAGGTGATTTTACCACTCCATTGATTGTTGGTTTGATTATTGGATTATTAATTGGTTTAATCGGCGGAGTTTTCATAATGAAACGTAAAAATTAACTTTTAAGGCAATTTCCCTTCTCTATATTTTTTTATTTTATTTACTCATACTTTTTTTTCAAAAAATTTTTAAATTTATAAATTAATAATTATCATTGATTAAAATGAAACAGGTAATGATCGTTAGAACTGATTTAAAAATGGGTAAAGGAAAAATAGCCGCTCAATGTTGTCATGGGTCTATTGGTTCATATAAGAAAGCTTCTCCGGATAAAGTTAAAAAATGGGAAAATGAAGCTTATGCTAAAGTTGTTTTGAAAGTTAAAACTTTAGAAGAATTAACTGAACTTAAAAAATTAGCTGATATCAATAAAGTTCCTAATTATCTTGTTGTTGATGCCGGAAGAACTCAAATACCTACATCAAGTGTTACAGTTTTGGCACTTGGTCCTGATGAAGATGAAATTATTGATAAACTGACTGGTGATTTAAAACTTTTATAGTTTAACTGTTAATTTAATTAAGACTATTTTTAATTAAATGGGGTTGAAATTATGAGCATAAAACAAGTTGTTAAAATTGGTGGAAGTTTATTTCCAAATTATGCAATAGAGTTGGCAAAACAACTTAAAGGAACAAATTCACTCATTGTTTTGGGTGGGGGTGAATTTGCAAATCTTATTCGTAAATATGACTCTGAAATTAATTTTTCAGAAGAGACTAATCATTGGGCGGCTATTGATTGTATGGATGTAATATCTAAACTTGTAAATGATAAGGTGGACTCTACAAAATTGGTTTATACAATTGATGAAGCTAATGAAATTTCTAATGATGGTTTCACACCAATTTTTGTGGTTTCAGAATTTTTAAGAAAAGAAGATTTTTTTACATGTTCATGGGATGTAACTTCAGATTCTATTGCAGCTTATGTTTCTCACCTTCTAAATGCAAACCTTTTAATAGTAACAAATGTAAATGGTATATATACCCAAGAACCTAAGGAGGCAGGTTCAACATTCATAAGTAAAATCGATGCAAAAACTTTGCTAAATTTTCAAGAGTCATCGATTGATGTAATGTTGCCATCTCTTTTATTGGAGTTCGGGACTAATTGTTATGTTGTGAATGGGAAGTATCCTGATAGGGTTTTATCTTTAATAGATGATAATATTGATGAGTATAACTTCGATTACACACAAATAATAGGTGATTAAAAATGAAAACTGTTGAATGCATTTCATGTAAACAAGAAATTCCATTAACTGGTACATTTGTTGAATTTGAATGTCCTATTTGTGGAGCAAAAATCGCAAGATGTGAAAAATGCCGTACTTTTGGCCACGCTTACAAATGTGAATGTGGTTTTGAAGGACCATAGATTTTAAATTGGAGGAATTAGAATGGGTGAAGTATTAACTACTATGAAAATCATGCCAGATAGTCCAGATGTAGATTTAGATGCTATTAAATCTGCTATTGAAAGTTCAATGCCGGAAAGCGCTAAACTCCATGATATGGCTGAAGAACCAATTGCTTTTGGTTTAGTTGCTATTATCTTACAATTCATCACTGAGGATGGTGAAGGCGGATCTGAACCTGTTGAAGAAATGGTTCAGGATATTGATGGTGTTGCTAGTATTGAAATTACTGGCGTAGGAAGATTAATGTAGGATTATTTTAATTTAATCCTTATTTATTTTTATTTTTGCTATTTTTTTAGAGTTTATTTTGTTTTAGTTATTTTAACATTTTTTTAAATTTAGGTTAACCTAAATATTTATATATCTAATTTTATAATATATGGTAGTATAATAAAATTTAAGTTTGACTAAATTTTTTTGTTTATATTAAAATGAGCTCATGAAATTGAATATGTGGCGCTTATATTTGATTTAAACCTCAAAATTTGTTTTAAATTATATTTTTTATATGGAGGATTTTATCATGGTAAATAAAATGAGATGTTCTGTTAGTAATGGTAAAGAGAAGAAAAACTTTTTAAAAAAATTATGGTGCTTCTTTTTTGGATGTAATTGTCATTGATTTTTAATTATTATTATTTTCCTTTTTTTTAATAATATTTAAGTATTATAATCTAAATATTATCTATATATTATAATTATATGGGTAATATTATGGATATGACAAAAAAAAATTATCATTGCACTTATAGTTATTGTTTTAATTATATTAGCAGGGATTATTGCTAGTGTATGGTTCATTGGTCATGATGTTGATTTGGATGAAGGTAGCAAAACAATTTTAGTATGTGCAATTGATGAAAGTGAGGATAGGCCGGGTATGGGTGCTTTTGATATGGCATTCCTTGTCCATTTGGAAAATGGTGCTCTTAAAAATTATACTCCTGTTTATCCTGGTGGTATGACATATCCAACAGCTCAGGAACCTGTTGAAGCTCAAAATCAGGGTGCTGGATCAGCATTATTACTTCACGATGCATTTTTGGATGTGGATAATTCTAAAGGGATGAAACTTGCAAAAGAAATTGTGGAATATCGTACAAATAGTACAGTTGATTCTGTTGTAGCAATTAATACTAAAGCTTTAGATGCTATTTTATCTGCAGCAGCTCCTCTTGAAGTTAATGGTAAAACAATTAATAAGAGTGGAATTGATTTCATTCGTGAAGATGGAAATAATGGTGTATCTAGAGGAGATGCAGTAATGGAAATTGTTAAAGCAGCTGCAAACTCAGCAAAAGATCCAGTTAAAAAATCTGCAATGATCAATGCGGCAATTGATCAGTACTCTAAAGGTAACATTATTATAGATCAACAAGGTTCTTTCGTTGATTTATTAGCATCAAAAGGAATCGAAACTTTTTTTAATTAATTTTTTTTATTTGTAGAAATCATATTTGATTTTTACATTTTTTTATTTCATGTTAATATTTATCATATTGTGTGGCATTTGCCAGAAATCTAAAAGTAATTTTTGAAAAACTGATTAAAACTAATTCAATTCAAAAACATAAAAATTCGTATCGAAAAAATTACTTTTTGCGAACACTATGTAACTAAAAAAGAAGGATTCTATAAAATTAAAAAATTA
>CAYFRZ010000055.1:7193-11536 GCA_964345675.1 uncultured Methanobrevibacter sp. | reverse complement strand
GACTCAAAAACTAGTAAAAATTCAAATCACACAAGTTTTTGAAAGAGCCTATATTATATTAAGAATAATACTAATATTAATAAATTCAAAATTTTTTTTTAAAAGAGTTTAAATAATAGTATATAATAGTATAGTAAATAATTAAATAGAAAAAATTTCGTTGGAAATGTTATTATGAAAGTTTTAATTATCACAGGGGAGTTAGCATATCCTTTAATAAAAGATGTTGTTTCAGATTCAAAAGAAAATATTATTGTGCATGTTGCTGATAATACACAGGTTGCAGCGTTTTTAACTCCTAAACAAATAATTAAAGAAGTAAAAACCTGTTTTTCAAATAAATTTGATGAAATTGATATGATTTTAGTTCCCGGTTTAATTAAAAAAGGAACAAAAGAAATTACCAAGGAACTTGGAATTCCAACATTTAAAGGGTCTACTGACGGGGCAGATCTTGCAATGGTTTTAAATTTAGTTGGTAGTATTGAATTGTCTGAAGATAAACCCGCTGATAAATTGATTGATGAAGAAAAAAGAAAAAATGCTTTTAAATTTATTGAAGAATTTGAAAACGACACTGAAAACATTAAAAAACTTCTAAAAAAACCAAATAATATTTTAATTAAAAATCTTCCTGTTGGTGAAGATTTTCCAATGAGGGTATTGTCAGAAATAGCTAATGCACCATTTTTATCAAAAGAAGCATTAATTAACAAATGCCAATACTTTGTTGATTCTGGAGCGGACATGATTGATATAGGGATGGCCGCTGGTGAAGATTTTTCTGATAAAATTCCTGAATTAATTGAAACTTTGCGTCCTATTGTGGGTGATAGGCCATTAAGTATCGATACATTAAATGCTAATGAAATAAAAGTTGCAGCAGAACATGGTATAGATTTTGTTTTAAGTCTTGATTTGGGTAATAATTCCGAAGTTAAAGAAATATTAAAAGAAAAAGGCATTCCTGCAGTTTTACTTCCAACAAATTTTTCACAAGGTAAATCTCCAAAATCTCCCACTGAGAGAGTTGAAGCAATGCATCAATTGATTAAAGATACTGAAGGTTTGGAATATGTTGCAGATTTAATTTTAGATCCAGTTAATAGTTCAAGCATTGTGGAATCTATAATAGCATGTCATGAATTTCACAAAACAAATCCGGCACCTATGTTTTTCGGTGTGGGAAATGTCACTGAATTAATGGATGCCGATTCCGGTGGAGTTAATGTTTTACTTGCTGGTATTGGTATGGAATTAGGGGTAAGTATATTATTCACACCAGAAGAAAGTGGAAAAACAAGAGGTAGTGTGTATGAATTAGCCACTGCATCTAAAATGATGTTCCTTGCAAAACACAGAAAATCTATTCCAAAAGATTTGGGAATTAATTTGGTTGCATTTAAGGATAAACATAAAAGAAATGATATTATCTTAAATGAAAGAGATGGAATTCCAGAAACCATGCAAGAAAAACCCATGAAATTCATAAGGGATAAAGCAGGTAGTTTTAAAATTAATGTAGATTATGGAACTACGGTTAAAGATAGCAAAATTACTGCAATACATTTTAAGAAAAATAAACCTGACATTGTAATTGTGGGGCATTCTGCTCAAGAAATTTATGAAGAAATTATTACAAAAGAATTAGTTACAAGAATGGAACATGCTGCATATTTGGGTTCTGAATTACAAAAAGCAGAAATCGCGATGATTACTGGAAAAGAATATGTTCAGGATTTCGAATTATTCAAAAATCCTGACGATTTTAAAAAATAATTTTTATTCAAAATCTGCAGATGTGCCGTCACTTTGCCCTGCATTTTCAGATCCTGAATCTGATTCAGAAGTAGGGTCTGTAGTTATTCCATCATCACTAGAACCTTGATTGCTTCCACTTGAAGATCCTGAATTAGAACTACTGGAACTGCTGCCACTACCATATCTGTTATTACTATGACTGGAACTGTCACTAGAACTTGAAGCTACAAGTCCAGTATCATGGTTTTCGCTAGAATCTGCAGATATTGTATCGTTATCGGTAATGTTGGTTGTATTTGTTGTTGTATTATTTGCAGAATCTGTTGTGTTATTGAATGAAATTCCATTGTTGGTAATAACAAGAGCAAATGCTCCACAAATTATGATTAATGCTACTAATGCAATTATGATAGAATTATCAGCTTTCATATCATACCTCCTATATTAATAATTAATTATTAATTATTAATTTACTTACTATATATTGTTACACAAACTTTAAATAAATTTAGGTTAAATCTTATCTTATAATAAATTTTCGTGAAGGTTTATGAATTGCAAGTTGGAAATATTAGTATTAAAGATATTGATAAAAGTCTTTTAGATTCAAATTATGTTTCAAATAATGAAATTTCAACTACTTTGTATTTATCCTTTTTGCTTGGAAAACCAATGCTTATTGAAGGACCGCCCGGTGTAGGAAAAACAGAATTGGCAAAGATAGTTGCAAAAACATTCAATAGGGACTTTTTTAGGATACAATGTTATGAGGGCATCACGTTTGAACAAATTGTCGGTGAATGGAATTATCAAAAACAATTACTTCACTTAGAAGCCGCTAGTAATGATTCAAATCGTGAAGATAAAATATTCGATGAAGAGTTTTTTATAAGAAGACCGTTACTTAATGCATTTTTAAATGATAATGATTCAGTATTATTGATTGATGAAATTGATAAAGCTGATGAAGAAGTAGAAAGTTTTTTACTTCAAGCATTAGGTGAACATGAGATAACTATTAATGATTTAGGTACTTTTCAGTTAAATAATGATTTAATGGTTATTTTGACATCAAACTCTCAAAGATCACTACTTGATGAGACAAAGGATCGATGTTTATTTTTATATATTCCATATCCTACTGTTGAACGTGAAATTGAAATTGTTAAATCAAAATTACCTGAAGCAGATGATGAGACTGTATCCTATGTTGTTAAATTAGTTCATGATATACGTAATCTTAATTTAATGAAAAAACCTTCTGTTAGAGGTACTGTTGATTGGGTTCAATCTGTTTTGAATTTAGGAACTAAAAACATGAATCAATCTTTAAAAGATAGCGTTGGTGTAGCTATTAAAACTGAAAGTGACAAAAAGAGGGTCATGAAAGATATTCTTAATAAAAGATAAAATGATAACTAAAATAGCAACTTTGTCAGCTCAGTTAAGAGAAAAAGATTTGCCTGTAAGTGTTAGAAGTACAAAAGCAGCTGTGCAGATTTATCAGGATTTTGGTGAAAATGATAGAAATTTACTGAAGACTGCACTAATGGCAATTTATGTTAAAGATAGGTATGATATTCCTAAATTCAATAAAATATTTGATGAAGTATTTGCTGTTAATGAAAAGGTTGAAATGCCCGAACAACTTCAAAAAAGTAAAGCATATAATGGTACTGGACCTAAATCAAACAAATATGTAATTAAAAAACAGGGAACCATGGCTAGTAAAGTTAAACAAGAAAATATTAATAATGAAAAATTAAAAATGCTTTCTGGTCAACCTTTACTTGATGAAGCTAAAAAACTTGAACGTGATGGAGAATTAATGAATAAAGATTTAACTAAATTAAATCGTTTTGATCCTCGTATGCTTGAGATTTGCCAAAAATTAGGTAAAAGAATCGCGAATAAACGTTCAAGAAGAA
This sequence comes from uncultured Methanobrevibacter sp., assembly GCA_964345675.1. Classification (GTDB taxonomy): domain Archaea; phylum Methanobacteriota; class Methanobacteria; order Methanobacteriales; family Methanobacteriaceae; genus Methanocatella. The sequence continues at coordinate 7,847 of CAYFRZ010000055.1, read as the reverse complement.
AAATTAAAACAAATTCTAATAAAATTGATATTAGAAAAACTATACGTGCTAACTTAAAGTATGGGGGAGTTCCTTTTGAACTTGTAAAAGCAAAACCAAGGCCTCATAAAAATGAACATTTGTTCTTAAATGATATTAGCGGGTCATGTGAATGGATTAGTAGTTGGTTTTTCATGCTGATGTTTTCGGCACAAACTGCATTTAAAAAGTCAAGAACTTTTGAATTTGATAATAAAGTGATTGAAACTACTGATGCTTTAAAAGAAGAATATCTTATAGATTCATTCGTAAAAGTTAAAGATTTGCGTGTTAAAAATTTGATGGTTCATGGTACTTCGGATATGTACTCAGCATTTAAAAGCTTTCAAGAACAAGCTAATATTAATAATAAGTCGTATGTAATTATTTTATCAGATTGTCGTGATTGGGCAGGGCCAAAAGTAAATGGTGTTCCAGCTAGTGTGGAAATTGTTGAAGAGATGGTAAGGGACTCTAAAAAACTTGTGATTTTAAATCCGGAAGATAAAAATAAATGGGATGTTGTGGATAGTTGTGTTTCTATGTATAGAGATGCCGGAGCCCATGTATTTGAAGTTAATACTTTAAGTCAACTCGCACAATTTGTAGAACAAATGTAGGTAGTAGTATGCAATG
>CAYFRZ010000055.1:0-7093 GCA_964345675.1 uncultured Methanobrevibacter sp. | reverse complement strand
AGAACAAATGTAGGTAGTAGTATGCAATGTAGTAAATGTGGTAATCCTAAAGTTATTATTAAAAAAGAACAATCTGGCCAGTTATTATGTAAGGATTGTTTTATAGAATCAATAGAAAAAAAAGTTATTAAAACTGTTAGAAAAGAAAAATTACTTGATAAAGGAGACAAAGTTTTAGTAGCACTCTCTGGAGGGAAAGATAGTGTAACAACACTTGAAATATTAAATACATTCCGTCAAATGCACATTATTGACCTTTGTGCTGTTACAGTTGATGAAGGAATTGATAATTATAGACAAGATGGTGTTGATATAGCTATTAGGCATGCTGAGAGATTGGGCATTGAACATAAAGTAGTATCACTAAAAGATGAATATGGGATTACTTTAGATGAAATAATGCATAGGGAAAATCATAAAGGTTCTTGTTCATATTGTGGAGTATTTAGAAGAACTATTATTAATAAAGCAGCTCGTGAAATGGGTGCAACAAAAATAGCTACTGGACATAACTTGGATGATGAGGTTCAAGGAATTTTAATGAACTATCTTGAAGGAAACATAGACAATCTAACTAAGTTAGGTGCAAAAACTGAATCTAAAGCAGAAGAATTCACAGTTAAAATTAAACCTTTACGTGAAATACCTGAACGTGAAATTGGTTTATATGTTGTTGCAAAAGAATTGGAAGTTCATTTTGATAGTTGTCCTTATGCAATGCAATCCTTTAGAGGTGAAGTTTCTGAAGTTATCAATCAATTAACTGAAAAACACCCTACCATTAAATATTCTACACTAAGAGGATATGATAAAATTAAAAATATATTGAAAAAGGAATTAAAAAAGGAATTTAATCATGGAAGATGTGATAGATGTGGTGAACCTGCAGCTAATGAATTATGTAAAGCTTGTTCATTTTTAGAAGAATTAGGATTGTGATAAAATGCAATTTACATTGAAATATAAATCAATAAATGAAAAAAGAGAATTGCCTCATGATAATTATACAATTAAAGATTTGCTCAGCGAATTAGAATTATCTGCTCAAACTGTAGTATCTAAGCAAAATGGTGAACTTGTAATTGAAGATACTTTAATTAAAAATGATGATGAGATTCAATTAGTTCAAATAATATATGGTGGTTAATTTTGGATATTAGTTATGAATGCGGGCCTTGTTTTTTAAGACAAGCTCGTGAAGCTTTAGATTTATCAACTGATGATGAAAATATTAAAATGGAAGTAATGAGTGAAATTTTCAAATTTTTAAGTAACACTTTCAAAGCAGGTACTAATTCAAATAGTACAGGTTCTGCAATGCATAATATTATTAAACAAAAAACTGGTTGCAAAGATCCTTATTATAAAGAAAAAGTTGAAGGTAATGAAATTGCCCTTAAATATTTGCCTGAAGTTAAAAAAATATTAACTGAAGATGATAGCTTAGAAAACCATGTTAAAATAGCCATTATTGGTAATATTTTAGACTTTGGTGCATTTACATTGAATGATGATATTGAAAGTGTAATTAAAAATTCACTTAAAAAAAATTTAGCTGTTAAAGATATTAAAGAATTCGAAAATTCTTTAAAAACACATGATAAAGTATTATATTTAGTGGATAATACTGGAGAGATTGTATTTGATAAATTACTTTTAAGTAAAATTAAAGAATATGATTTAGACATTACAATTGCTGTTAAATCAGAACCCATTTTAAATGATGCTACAATGGTTGAAGCATTAGATGCCGGGCTCGATGAATTTGGAGAAATTGTTGAAATAGGTGCCGGGACTGTTGGTTATGTGGATAATGAAATTTCAGATGAATTTAGAGAAATTTTTGATAATCATGAATTCATAATTTCAAAAGGTATGGGAAATTATGAAGGATTAACTGAAATAGATTTATCTAATAAAGATATTTACTTTTTATTATGTGTAAAATGTAATACGATTGCAAGACATATTGGTGCAAATTTACATGATATGCTTCTTTTTAAAAAATAATGGGATATTATGATTATTGGTTTAATTGGATTTGGAAAAGTTTCAAAAACTCTCGTTAATTTAATTAAATCAGATAATATTACATTTATAACTTCAATGGAAAATAGATCTTCTAAAACAATAGGATTCATTGAAAAATCAGAAATTGAAGTTTTAGATACCTTTAAGGATGTGGCTACAACTTGCGATATTTTAATTTCCGCAAATTCTCCAAAAAATGCTCTTGAAGTTGCAAGGAATTATGGAAAATTTACAAGAGGAATTTACTTAGATTTAAACAATATTTCTCCTGAAACTACTTTTAAAATAAATAGCTATGTTGAAAATCTTGTTGATGGTGCAATAATTGGAAACATAAATTCCAAAAATCCTATTTTATATATTTCTGGTGAAAAATCCGATGAGTTATTATTTTTAAATGAGTTTATACAAACTAAAAAAATTAGTAATGATATTGGGGATGTAGCTATTTTAAAATTACTTAGAAGTAGTTATACAAAAACATTGTCGGCTATTTTAATAGAATCAACTGAAATTGCAAAAGAATATGGTTTGGAAGAAGATTTTTTTGATATTTTATCACTAACTGAAGGAGATAATTTTAGAGAAAAATCCATCTCAAGGATAAATAATACATTAAATAATTCAAAGAGAAAATCTGAAGAGCTTGAAGAAATAATAAATTATTTTAATAAAAATAATTTAAGCATGGTTAAAGCAGCATTAAAAAAGCTTAACCAATAATTACTTTAACTTTGAATCCTCTTTTAGCTTTTTTCACATGTCCATTAACTGGAATAAAATGAGAGTCCATAATGTATCTTAAATATGTAACTTCTGCTGCTGGAAGTCTTAAATTTGTTTTAATCTTTTTACCTTCACTTTTAAACTGAACAGAAATTTTACCATTTTTATCTACATATAAATCTGTTTTTAAACCTTCTTTTGTGATTTTTGTTTCAAATTTAGTTAAATTTAAACCAGCTTCTAAGCTTAATGGAGCATCAACATCAATTTTTTCGCTTCTGAATTTATCATTAGCTTCACGTGCATCTAAATCACTGCTTGCAACATACCATGCTCTATCAATTACTCTCTGAACTTTTTGATTATCCGGTATAACTCCTTCTGATTCATATCTTTTCATTAAATCCATTACTTCCTTTTTTGTAACTTCCATTTCAATTGCACTAATTGCCAATCTGGTCATTACTGGTCCATAATTTGATCTTCTAAAAACTGCCCAAATTGATTCAGGATCCCTATAAACCCTTCTTTTAATAATTTCATTTATTGTATTTCCATTAAGATATGCTATCTTCTCAAGATTCCCTCTCGAATATGTGTTCATTATTTTATAAATTTCTCCCCAATTTCTTTTTCCAGGAACTCTTCCCGCTTCAATTTCATTTTGAAGGATTCTAACAGTTGTTTCAGGCAGTAATTTTTTAACTTCTTTAGGGATTATCATTTTGTTATCAATTATTGATTGTCTGATTATTCTACCGGAATATTTGTCTTTATCTAATTCTTTCACAACATGATAATTAATTTTTGATCCAAGAAATTGATTTATAGCATACCAACGGATTTCATTTCTATTGGTGTAACTTTTTGGCATTCCAACAAAGTTCCCTTCATCAATAAATTTTTTTGCTTTTGATTTAATTTCATTGATTGAAATACTTGCAGAAGTAATATAGTCAGTTACTCCATCATCAATCATTTGTTTAAGTCTAATAGGTACGCTATAAGATAAAACTAATCTATGATGTAGTCCTTCAAAAGATTTAACCTCGTCAACACCTAAAGCCAATGCCATATCTTTACGTGCTTCGAAATTAACAAAAAAAGGAGCATGATTTGCACTAAATCCTTTATTTAAATAAACAACAACTTTTTTGTTTTCTTTATCAGCTAATTTTCTAGCTTCTTTAATTAATTTTTCATGACCTTTATGAACTGGGTCAAAATCTGCACTAATTCCAATCAATATTAACACCAAAAAAAAAGAAAAATTGGGATAGATTACCTATCCATTAATTTTAAAATACCACTTATCACTAACCATATTCCGATTAAAGTACCAAGAATAATTGGATTTGATAGATAAGTTCCAATAATTATATATAATAAACCAAGTATGATTCCAATGATTCCAGTATAAAACCCGTACCTTGAATCACGATTATTAATTAATGAAGCAACAGCAACAATAATTAACATTATTCCTGCAAAATACATTGAAATTTCAGTTAAAAATCCAATTAATGCTGGATTGAATATTAAACAAATACTTAAGAATAAAAGTATAATTCCTAAAACTAAATCAAGTATCGCACCACTACTATTATAATCTATTATTGTTATTCCCACGATGAGTAAATAAATAGACATTAATAATACGGATAAACCGATTAAGGAACTAACTCCAATAACTCCCATTATTGGAAACATGATAATTATTAATCCGAAAAGTATGGATAGTAAACTAACAAATTTAGTTTTCATAATTTCCTCCTACTATTAATTAATATTTCTAATTATATTAATATAATGGGATATGTTTAATCTCAATTGTTGAGTTATTCATATCTGAATTATTAATTTCAGCTAACCATTCACTTTTACATTCGCATTCATATTCAATTTTGCTTTGTGTCAAATTATTGGCTATTATCATATGTTTTAAATCTTTATTACATTTTTTACAGTTATATGGACCACGTCTTGACCCGAATCCTGAGGTATCTAAAAGTGCAGGTATATTTAGTTCATCACGGACGGTATTTATAATTTCAATACATGACCAAATCCAAGGTGGTTGATAAGCTCCTTTTCTCCAGAACCTTTCGATTACAGTTCCACCATGTATTGTTGCAGGACAAAATGAAAGTCTATCAACATTAATAGAATCACAATATCTTGCAGTTTCTATCGCTTCTGTTATAGCTTGTTTTTCAGATACTAGAATAGGTTTTACAAAAATATATGCTTTTGTTTTTAAATTATATCCTTTGGTTGCTCTTAGATATTGCATTAATTTTGTAGCATTTTCAAAATCATCACGAGTAAAACATTTATTGATTTTTTTAAGTCTAGTGTAATCATTGGATGTTTCAAGGCCAATACTCACTTCAAATAAAGTATCTCCTATTATTTCAAATATTTCATCTAAGTATTCTTCTTTTACATATTCTGGTCTAGACTCAACAATAATTTCAGTAATATTTCCCAATTTCATTAATGTTTTTAAAATTTCATCGCGTGCATCTTTTGGAAGTTCGTATGGATTTAGAAAACTTCCTGATGCAAATAATTTCACTGAAATTTTATCTTCTTCATCTATTGGGTATCTTGATAAATGTTCATTAAATATTTTAAGGATAATTTCAGTGTCAATTGGTTCTAGTGTGCAATCAGATACATAACTGCACATGGTGCATCCTCCACTATCTCCAAGCGCCCATGAACATCCTGGTGTTGGCAATATTATGAATAATGTTTTTGAAATACCGTCATAAGTTAAATCATCATTATACCAACTTGCTCCAACTTGTTCTGGAGTTTTTGGATTTTTTCTCTCAAAAGCTCTTGCTCTTATATTTTTTGTTAAATTTTCAATTTCCATCATAATACCTGCAATTTAAATATTAATGTAATATTATTATTATGATGTTTTTGTAGTATAAAAGTTATATGTTAGAAAAAATAGTTTTGTTGATAACTTGTGAATATTTAAATTAAAAAAATAAAAAAGAAAAAGTAAGCAAGTTTAGAAACTTGCAATTACATCTCCTAATAATTTAATGGACTCTTCTACGTTTTTACCAACAGGGGAACCTGCTACGTATTGAGTTACACCCATTTCAGCTAAGCCTTCAATTTTTGGAATGAACTCATCAGGAGTACCACATACGGAAAATGCATCGAGTGCTTCATCAGTTACTGCACCGATAGCTCCACCGAAATCACCTTTAGCTAAGAATCCACCCATTTTTTCGTTGAATCCTTCAGGTAATCCATGTCTTTCGATAACTTGTGGAGGGGATCCAGCTGCAATGAAAGCAACTACGATTTTAGCTGCATTTTTAGCTGCATCTGAGTCAGGTCCGATAGAAGTTGCAGTGTATGCACCTACATCGAATTCTTTGTCTCCAGCTGCTTCAATTCCTTTTTTAATCATTGGCATAGCAGCTTCGTAATCTTTAGGGTTAGAAGCATTAATTAATACACCATCTGCGATTTCTCCAGCGGTTTCTAACATTTTAGGTCCTTGTGCTCCCATGTAGATAGGGATGTGTTCTTGGATTGCTTTTACTCCACCTAAAGATGCTCCAGCTTCAGTTTTACCACCAGATAATAAAGTGTTAATGTCAGCAATAGCTGTCTTAATGGTGGATACAGGTTTGGTCCATTCAATTCCTAAAGCATCAAAAGTTGCTTTGTCACCAGGTCCAATACCAAAAGTAGCTCTTCCTTCTGAGATTTCGTCAATGGTTGCAATTGCGGAAGCTGCAATTGCAGGGCTTCTTACATATGGGTTGGTTACACCAGGACCCATTTTAATAGTTTCAGTGTTTGCTGCAAGTAATGCTAAGGTTTCATATACATTTTTGTTGTTGTAGTGATCAGTGATCCATGCATATTCAAAACCGACATCTTCTGCTAATTTTACTAAGTTTACAATTTCATCCAAAGGTTGATTTGGTACGAATTCTATACCGAACTTCATATTTTATCACCAATAATAGTTTTGACTAGTAATATATAAAGTAATTTTTATTTGAATTAGATAGAAAATTTTATATATTAATCGTGATTCTGTTATGGTGAGGGTTATATAAAAATGGTAAGTATTAAATATTTTATTTTTCGTATTACTTCATTTGTTCTATTGTTTATTTTTTTTGATTATAGTATTTTGTGAAGTTTATTGTTGTTTTAATTATTTTTTATTTATTGTATCATTTTATTTTTTATTAATTTCTTATAAAATAACTTTTTTATTTTTATTTTTGTTTTTTGTTTGTTTTTGCAATGTTTTTTAATTAATTTTGTTGGTATGGTTTGTGTATCTATT
>CAYFRZ010000054.1:0-11779 GCA_964345675.1 uncultured Methanobrevibacter sp. | reverse complement strand
TTATTGTTTTCGTTATATTTTTATTACAGTAATAATTTTATTTTACAAATAATTATAAAAAATAAATCTATTAAAAAAATTTGAAAAAAAATAGTATTATATGAAGTAGTTCATGTTGAACTACTTTTCAAAAATAAATTATAAAATGTTTGAAGAACCCATGTCTTCTTTAATGACATCTAAAACAGTTTGGGTATATGTTCTTTCTATAATTGGGTCTTTTAACAATTCTTTAATGAATGCATTTAATTCGTTTGTGTTTCTAAATTTTGCAATTAAGAATGCATCATATTCTCCGGTAACATCATAGATTCCAACTACATTTTTGTTAAAGAAAGTTTTTTCTTCCCAATTTTTGAGTTTTCCACCTTTTACTCTTACTCCGATGATGGTGGTTAAAACGAAACCTAATTTTTCATGGTCAATAACTGGTGAAAATTTTTTGATAACACCGGATTTTACCATTTTATCAATACGATTATGAACAGTTCCCACGGATACATCTAAACTACGTGAAATTTGTCTATATGAAGTCCTCACATCTTCATTGATTATTTTTAAAATGTTGATGTCAGTATCATCTAATTTGATAACATTATCTTTTGTTTTTACCATTTTTATATGCCTCTTATATTATTTAATATAAAATTGGTCAATCTCTCCTAATCAACCTTATATTTTGTAGTATATTTTTTATGATATTTAAAACTTTATAATTATTTTTTACTTTTTATTTATTTTTTATTAAAAATTAATAATATTTATTACTTTTTTTAGTATTTTTTATAAAAATATCTTTTATTATATTATATTTTTTTAAATTGTACTTTGCAGGTCTATGAGAATCTTTTTAATATTCTCAATTGGAGCATCTGTTTTCATACCCAATGGCTTAAAATGGGTTTTTACTGCTACAAATCCTTCTTCTCTAACCTTATCTAAAATTAGGTCAAATTTTGGAGCGCTTATTTTTAATGATTTGCAAATTGTATGAATATCAAAGAATGTTGCTGGAGCGTCAGCTTCTTCAAGGCATTTATTTAATAATTTTAAAGCTTCTTTTTTACTATTAATTTTTTTATTTTCAGTTTCATTAATCATTTTTTGTATGAATTCTCTATTTTGAATAGGATTTAACCACAAGGGTCCGGCATGAATTAATTTTTCACCACAAATTGGGCAAATTGCATCTATTGGACTAGCTAGACCTTTACTTGTTTGTCTGTGGAGGCAATGTTTGCAATGACTAATATAACCAATATTTTCCAATGTTTCATCTGTTCTTTTTGAACCTTTTTTAATTTCGAGGTATAATCTCATATAATGTTCGGTACTGTGGGACATTTTTACTTCAATACATTTTGCATATTTTGAAAGAGTGAGTGCAACAAAACCTGCTAATATTCTAATTCCTGTTTCATGACAATATTCACTTTTGTATGGTTTTGCATTATATTTACGTATGCAAGGTTCTTTATATGTTCCACAAAGTGCTGATGTATCTGTTGCTGTAACGCATAACAATGAATTTCTTTTAGCACAATATCCAGATGAGTCAATAAATGGGGAAGGAGTTCCAAAGGGGTCAATATCAATTACATCAAACTCCCCACGTTTCATTCTTAAGAACATACTTGCATCATGTTGATATGCTCCAATATTATCTAAATTGTTTAATTCAATATTGTGCCGTTCATAATGATTTGCTACTTCACTTATGTCATTAATAAAAACTTCTCCAACACCATTGATTTCATTTTTATAACGAATGCCTCGTATTCCACTTCCTCCAAATAAATCACAAATGTTTATTTCCCTTTTTTGTTCTTTTTGAAATATTTGTATTGCAAGTATGGATAAATCTCTGTTTAATTCCATGTGAGGGTTATAAAAAACTGGCGCATCAGAAGATACTTTATCAAATTCTGGAAATTCGATTTTTGTTAATCCTTCTTTAATAGTTTTGGTTTTATATTCGTCCATTAATTCTCACTCTTAAATTGTTTTATTGTAATAAGTAATGTTTTAAATATTATTAGATTTAAAGATTAGTATAGATAATTTTAATTTATTTTATTATTCATGGTGATTAATGTGTCAAATATTAAAGTCCCTATTGCAAAACCAATAATAGGAGAGGAAGAAATAGAAAATGTGGTTGAAGTTTTAAAATCAGGAATGATTGCTCAAGGACCAAAAGTTGCTGAATTTGAGCAAAAGTTTGCTGATTGGGTTGGAGCAAAATATGGGATTGCTGTTAATTCTGGAACTGCTGCATTACATGTTGCATTGCTTTCTTGTGGTATTGGGGAAGGGGATGAGGTAATTACAACTCCATTTACTTTTATTGCAACTGGAAATTCAATTTTATACACTGGTGCAAGACCAGTTTTCGCAGATATTGACTTAAAAACATACACAATAGATCCAGAATCTATTGAATCATTAATAACTGAAAATACTAAAGCTATTTTACCAGTTCAATTATATGGTCAATCTACCAATATGGATAGAATCAATGAAATTGCTGAAAAACATGGTTTGATAGTTATTGAAGATGCAGCACAAGCACATGGTGCGATATGCAATGGTGAAAAAGTTGGTAGTTTAGGGGACATGTCCTGTTTTAGTTTTTATCCTACTAAAAACATGACAACTTCCGAAGGTGGAATAATTACAACTGATGATGAAGAATTGGCTGAAAACGCTAAAATATTCAGAGCTCATGGTGCAAGTGTAAGATATCATCATGATGAAGTCGGTTATAATTTTAGAATGACTGACATTTCAGCAGCTATTGGTCTTGCTCAATTGGATAAAATTGATGAGTTCAATGATAAAAGAATCAAAAATGCAGCATACTTAAATGAAGGTTTAAAAGATGTTGATGGGATTATCACTCCTTATTGTGCTTATGGCTCAAAACATGTATATCACCAATATACTATTAGAGTTGAAAAAGGAAATAGGGATGATTGGATAGATATTATTAATGAATGTGGTGTTGGAACCGGAATACATTATCCAATTCCATTATATAATCAACCAGTTTATAAATCATTAGGAATTACTGGAAATTGTCCAAAAGCAGAAATTGCTGCGGATAATGTTATTTCTCTTCCAGTTCATCCTTCTCTCACAAAAGATGAGTTGGATGTAGTTATTGAAGCGGTTAAAAAAGCTTCAAATGAGTTAGCCTAAATACTAACTCTTTTTTTATTTATTTTAACAATTTATTCACTGTATTAACTTTAGCATCTAATGTTCTATTTTCAAGATCTCTTCTATCATCTACTTTTATAACAGTATATACTCTACCAATTCCTAGTTTGAATATTGCTTCTTGTGCTTTAGCTATTGCAGAATAAAGTTCTTCTAAATTATCCGATTCTATTTGTGTTCCCATTCCAGTTAATTTGTAATTAAGTCCGGAATCTTTTATAGATTGCACTGCAGCAGTCACATAATCTTTGCACTCAGTAGTTTCAGTTCCGACAGGCAATATTGCAAAATCACATGTTATCATTTTTTCACCTACTAAAATTATTTATTTATCTTTCTATAAATTAATTTAGTAATGGTTAAATTAAACAAAGATGAATTTAATGAACATATTTTTGTAAGGATTAATAATTTAATTCATGATTATAACTTGATTAGAGAAGGTGAATTGATTGCAGTTGCATTATCTGGGGGTAAAGATAGTGTACTAACTTTACATGCACTAAAAAATTATCAAAGATTATTGGATTTTGATTTAGTGGCTATTAGTGTAGATGAAGGAATTGAAGGTTATAGGCAGCATGGCATTGATTCGGCTGTTAATAATGCCAGGGAACTTGGTGTTGATTTAATTCAAAAATCATTTAAAGATGAGGAAGGTTTTGCTTTAGATGATATTTATCAAGATTTTAAAAGTGCATGTATTCCGTGTGGCGTTTTTAGAAGAACTATTTTAAATAAAACTGCATATGAATTGGGTGCAGTTAAAATAGCTACTGGGCACAATTTAGATGATGAAATTCAATCTTTTTTAATGAGCTTTGCACGTGGAGATACAATTAAATTTTCCAAGTTTGGACCTGAACTTGATGTTATTCATCCAAAATTGGTTCCAAGAATAAAACCTTTATGGAATACGCCTGAAAAAGAAGTTGGGATGTGGGCTGTAATTAATAATATTGATATCCACTTAGATGAATGCCCATATTCTCATTTATCTCTAAGATCTAAAATTAAAGAATTTTTAAATTTAAGTGAAGATAAATATCCCGGTGTTAAAAAGAATGTGATGGAATCTTTCCAAAAAATATTAACTTTTGAAAATGAGATATCCACAAACCTTAATGAATGTGAAATATGCGGTGAGCCAACTTCATCTAATATTTGTAAGGCTTGTGAATTAAAAGAATTAATTTCTCAAAATTGCGAAGACCATATATCCAATAAATAATGCTATTAATATAACTCCTTCTTTTTTATCATATTTTTCCTGAGTTTTACCGAATATGAAACATAATATTGTAACAAATATCATGAATATGACATCTATAAGTAAACTTAAATCAAGTGGTATTTCACTTATTGTGCTACTAGCTCCTAAAACGAATAATATGTTAAATATATTTGATCCAATAACATTGCCTATAACTAATTGATTTTCTCCTTTTTTTAGAGCTGTAATTGATGTTACCAGTTCGGGTAATGATGTTCCTATTGCAACAATAGTTAAACCTATTAATGTTTCACTTATTCCGAATGCCATTGCTATGGCTGATGCACTATCTACAACCAAATCTCCCCCAAGAATAATTCCTGCAAGCCCAATAATGATAAATGCAATACTTTTTTGAAGACTTAACTTTGGTTTGTCTATATCATGTGCATGGATATCATTTTTTGCATTTCGAATAAGATAGAATACATAACCACACAATATTAAAAGTAAAATTATTCCTTCAATAGCAGATATTTTCCAGTCAAGTATGATGAATAGAGATAATAATACTGTGATAGCTACAAGGAAAGGCAAATCTTTTTTTAAAACATTTTTTTCCATTAACAAATCGCCAAGTATTGCTGATACACCAATAACCATTAGCATGTTAAATATATTACTTCCAATAACATTGCTCACGGCCATTGCATTGTTTCCGTAAAGTGACGATGTTATGGATACTGCTGCTTCAGGTGCACTTGTTCCAAATGCTACAATTGTTAATCCGACAATTATTGTAGGTACTTTTAAAATTGAAGCAATGCTACTGGATCCATCGACAAAAAAGTCAGAACCTTTAATTAAAAATACGAATCCTATGAGTAATAAAACAAATTGAAAAATAATTCCAATATCCATTTTTATTCCTCTAATGTTTCTTCTTGGGGTCCTAAATCAGTTACAAGAACTTTGTCTATTTGATGCCCATCTATATCTATGATTTCAAATATGAATCTTCCACATTCATATTTATCCTCTTCGTTAGGAATGGTTCCACTTATGCTTAAAATAAATCCTGCAAGGGTAGTATAATTGTCTTCTTCTTCATCTGGAAGGAAATATTTGAAGTCAAATAATTCTTTAAATTTACTAATCGGATATCTCCCATCAATTAACCAAGTTCCATCTTCTCTTTGTTTTGCTTCAGGTTCATCTTCTTCATCAATTCCTGGAATGTCTCCCACAATACCTTCAAGCAAATCATTTAATGTAATTAAACCTTGAACACTTCCAAACTCATCAACTACAAGGGACATATGCACATATTCTTGGTTTTCCTTGAATTCCTTTAATAATTCTAATGTCTCTAGATGTTCAGATACCACTAATGGTTCTTTTATAATTTTATTAATGTCAAATTCTTCTTCGATGAACATCATTGAAAGAATATCTTTTGCTTGAACTACTCCAATAAAATCATCTAATTCCCCTTTTGCTATTGGGAAAATTGATCTTCTACTTTCAATAATTTTGACTTTATTGATATCTCTTTCATCTTCAAGATTAATCCAAATAATCTCATTACGTGGTGTCATTATACTTTCAACTTTTTGATCATCAAGTTTGAAAACTCTTTTAATAATATATTCTTCTTCTTTTTCAATAGTTCCATCTTCTCTTCCTTCTTTAATCATTAATTCGATTTCTTCTTCAGTTACGGTTTCATCACTTTTATTTTCGATTTTCAGTAACCATAAAAGAAAACTACTTGATTTTGCAAGAACAAAACTAATGGGTTTTGAAATTTTAGAAAGAAGTACAATACTTTTAGCGACTTTAAGAGAAACTTTTTCAGGTTCATTTAGGGCAATAACTTTAGGTACAATTTCTCCAACAACTAAAGTTAAATATGTAGTAACAATAACAACTAGCGCAACACTAATCATATCACTATATGGTATGAAATACATTAGTTTAGCAAGAGGTTCAGCTAAGGTTATTCCACCAAAAGCTCCAGTTAAAACCCCAATAAGTGAAATTCCAATCTGAACTGTAGATAAAAATTCATTTGGATCTTCTAATAAACTAAAAACAATTTGCGCTTTTTTATTTCCTTCTTCTAAGTATTTTTGCATTTTCGCTTTTCTTACAGATACAACAGCAAGCTCTGCCATTGATAAATATCCTGTAAGAATTATTAAAATTAAAATTATAATTATTTCGAGTGTCGTTCCAATCATTTTTAACAAACCATACACTATTATAAATCACTGGCTTTCATAAACCCAGTGTTCCCATATATTTTATCTTGCATTTCTTGAACGGCAAGTGACGCTTCTTCCCTTGTAGCTACTTTTTTAAATATTCGTCTAGATTTAACTTTTAAACTTTTACCACAAACACATTTACGTGTGGCAACTCCTTCTTTTGCATAGAGTGCACGTCCACAGTCACAACGAAATATAAAATACATGATTTTTTCCTTAAAAATTAATAGTATTTATATAATATACCTAGTTCCATATATAAAAACTTTTATTATCCACCAAATATTTTTATGAATAATGGAATGAAAACTTTTGATGGTAAAATGACTAATGTAGCTAGACTAACTCCTAGATTTGTTCCAATAACTACGAGCAATATTCTGAATATATTATTATGCCATAAATCTTTAAAACATTCAATTTTAGCTAAATTTTTAATATCACTTTCTCTTACTTTTCGATATTTTGCTTCAGTTAATCCTGAAAACCATCCTGCGGCAAGTAATGGGTGTATAATAGTTAATGGTGCTACTACTCCACCAACAATAGCGGATTGGATTTTCGAACCGGAAAGAATTGATCCAATAAAACCCATAATTATGCTAATTATTATAAATTCATAAATATTGTCAGTAATATTTATACCATTAAAATATGCCAGAAAAAATATCACAACAAATAAGATAGGAATCATTGCTAAGATTATTTTAATCCAAGGAATGCCCTTTTTATCACTGATTATTTCTAATTTTTTTAAATTAGGTAATGTTTCTGGATTATCTAAATATTTTTCAATTCCAGGTTTGTGCCCTGCACCAACAACTGCAATAACTTTGTCATGGGGTATCTGCATTATTTTTCCTGCAAGATACGCATCTCTTTCGTGTACAAGAACTTCATAAACACTAGGGGCTTCGTCTTTAAATATTTCCATCATATCATCAATATTTTCAGAGTTTTTTAATTCTTCAATGTTGATTTCTTCTTCATCATCAAAACCTAAAACTGAAGCAATTAATCCATATGCAAATTTAGCTTTTTCCATAAATCCCATTTTGTTTAATGCCCGTTGTAATGTTATATTTATTTCACGATCAATAAGGGCAATTGGGATACCTAAATCTTGACTTGCTTCAATAGCACCAATCATTTCAGAACCTGGATTCACATCAACTTCTGCACCAATTTTTGATTGGAAATATCCTAGGAGTGTACTTACTAAAAATAATCCTACTTTATCTTCTTTGATTATTTTTGTAATTGATATATTGTCATCTTCTTCAATACCCATCATTTTATTCCTTATTTTTGCATATCTTCCCCTGTCAAGTTCGATAGCAACAATATCCGGGTGTTGTTCATAGATTGCATCTTTTACTTCATTAACACTTTCTTCAGATACATGGGCAGTACCAATTATTGTTAATAATTCTCTTTTCATTGAAAAAACACTTCTTTGTTTAATTATGTTATCCTATTATTATTAATTTAGATAATATAAATTTAATCTTTTAATAATCTTAGTTCTTGGTTTTCATATATCGCAACATTTGTGGAGATATTTTTCAAACTACAAAGTTCCACATCACTTTCATAACCTAATTCAATTAATCGTTTACCAGATCTTGAATTAAAAAATGATTTTTTTAAAGATTCATAATTTCTACTGGCCAGTATTGCCGCTTTTGCATATTCACTTAATTCACAATCTGATAATTCTTGTTTAATCCAGTATAATATTTCTCCTGAAGCTAAAAAATCTTCTATTGCAAATTCTCCTTTAATTCCAGCCATCACAACATCAATGTGATTTTTTGAAATTGCAATGCTTTTTCGTGCCACTTCATGAGCATTAATAAGGGATCCTACAAGAACAGTCGATTTCATGTTTTTAAGTATTCTAGTGCCATTGCTTGTGGTTAAAATGAGATGGTTGCTATTTGTATCATGCTCTTTTACTGCAACTGGTGAATTTCCAAGGTCAAATCCGTCAATCTTTTTTCCGCCACGTTCTCCAGCAACAACACCACCAAGTTTTTCTTTTAATTTAAATGCTTCTTCGGGTGTAAAACAGGGGATTACTTTTTCAAAATTATCTAAAGCTAGTGTTATTGTTGAACTAGCTCTTAGGGCATCAACCATTATGGAAACATCTAAACTTTCACTTTCTTCAAAACTTAATGTAACTTTCATAAATTAATTTATATCAAAGATTAATATATACTATTATTATGAAAATAATCACAACACCGATGTGTGAAGAAATAGTTAAACTAGCAGGTATTTCTGATTATAGTGTAAATAAGAATCCTGATTTGGAAGAAGGTGATTTAGCTATTTTATTATCAGAGAGTAAAGTTAAAATGAATAGTTTATCTATTAAAATCAATACTCCTTCACAAGTTTTTGAAAGTATTAAAAAAGTTTCTAAACTAACTCAAAAAGAACTATCTGATGAGGATGTGTTAATCTTTTTTAAGGATTATGAATTGTGTAAAAAATACTTAGTTTCCAATTTTAAAAGAGATATTAATGTCAAGGTGTACTCTAATTTTTTAAAAGATATTCTTTTAGATATGGGTTTTAATAGTGTATCTAAAAATTTTGATTATGTAATTTTTCCGGATTATTTAAAAGATAAAGTCATTGAAAAGGAAAATTTAGTTGAAATTCCATCTCATGATGATATTTCAAAAAATCCATTTGAGAAAATTGAGATTAGATATTCCTTATTAGAAACTTTAATATAACATAGAATAATATAATTATTAGTAATATTAATTGCATTTTTGAGAGTTGTTAATATGTATGAAACATTAACATTTACTGGTGGAGTTCACAAAAGTGAAGAATTTAAAGAATTAATTGAAGATTTAGGTGGTTTTATTCTTCAAGAAAGTGTTCAACAAATGGAATTGGTTTTAAATATTGCTGTTCCCTTAGATGATGTTGATAAAGTTGAAGAAAAAGCAAATGAACTTTTAGCAAAAATTTCAGTTGCTCCAATGGCGGGTTCTGAAATAGCTATTATTTCACCAACACTTGCTAGACATCATTTGCCTCATGCAGCATGTGATATTTCAGAATATTTACGTGAATTTGGTGCAAAAGATAATATGGTAGGTCTTGCTAGGGGTGATGGTAAAGGAACATCCGGGATCACTGAAGAAGAAAAAAGTTTAATTAATGAACATGACATTGCCATTTTTTCATTAGGTAGTTTTGAAAATTGCATTAAAGAAAAAGCATTCTTATATGATGATATTGATATACCTGTGATTGTAACTGGTGCACCTGACATTCCTGTTGAAGAACTTCCTGGTGCAGATGCATATGTTGGTGATTTAGGAAGGATTCCTAGAAGGCTGAGAAGGGGTCCTGATATTCGTGCTCTTGATAAATTAGTTGAAACATGTGAAAAAATTTTAAATGATAAAAAACGCGAAATGACACTTGATGCGCCGTTAGTACCATCTATTGTTGTAAAAAATGCAATTGAAAATCAAGTTAGGGAAATTAAAGATGTTTTCTCTCCAGCTCCAGTGACTTCACAACTAGATGGTGTTCGTGTAAAATTAAATTATGATGATTATGCTGATGTGATAGGTAATGTGGTTATTGATGGTAAAACATTATCTGAACTTGCTGATATAAAAAAATCATTTATGTATGATTATATCTTGGTAAAAATTCATAGTGAGAGTTCTCTTGTTGAGAATTCTAACTAATTTCTCTTTTTTTTAAATTATTCTCATTCCAAAGAAATTAATAGCATCTACTAGATCATTAAATTGTTCTAATTCAGTTTCTATGACATTTTCATTAGTCATATCAATGCTTAATTCTCCATCAACAGTTAATGTATCGGGGCCACGACCAACAAGTCTTTCAACACCGTCTGCACTTAAAATTCTCTCTGCATCAATTTGGTGGACAAATGATCTTCCGGGGATGATTACAGTATCTTTTATTTCACTTAAATCAAGTTTTTTCAGATCTTCTTTAGTAATTAAACATGCTATTTCTTTTTCAACAGCTACAACATTAACACTACTTGCTTCTAATTTATTAAATATTTTAGAAATAAACGGTGCGGCAATTTTAGATGTGATTATTGTTGCTTCACCGGTAATTGGTTTGATAAACTGTAGGAATATTTCATTTTCATCTTTAGCTATTGCAAATGGACCTCCAGTTTCCGGATCACATAATGGTGTTCCACTTACTCTAAATTTATATTCGCTATTTATTTGTTTTACAAGTTCTGCAAAATCTTCAACAGGCTGTGATTCAACACCTTTAAGAATTGGTTCATTTCCAAGAATCAACCCTTCATTGAATGTATTTGCAAATCTCATTAAAAGCATTCCTTTTGCACCCCATTCTTCTAATGAATTGCATGTTTGGCGTAACACTTCTCCATCGTTAACACCAGGTATTATTACTGCAGCTCCAGTTAATTTAATATTTTCACAGAAAATTTGACATGCTTTGAGAGCTTCTTCTGGATGTTGGTCTTTAACCCATTCTTTTCTAAGTTTTGGTTCTGATGAAAAAATAGTAAACGAAACTTCTTCAACACCATTATTTATTAACCTTGAAGCAATTTCACTATCACTTATTCCTTTTCCACATGTGTAACTTAATACTGAGGGAATTGATAGTTGGGATAAATTTGAAGTTAATGTTTCAAGGTGTGGATAGCAACTAATGTCACCGCCACCACTTATATTTGCAGTTACTTTGCCTCCATGCATATTCATCATTAATGCATTTTGTACTTCGCTTATAACTTGGAATGGTGATTTAAATTCACTTTGTGTTTCACTAATTCCTTTACTGCATCTCTCACAACCTATTTTATTAGGCAGACAATATGAACAGCCAAAACTTTTAATTTCTTTTACTTTTCTAAAGTAACAGTATTTACAAAAACCGTTACAATCTTTACCAGGTATTCCCCCAACATCAGCTACAAGTTGCATAGTTATATTATTTGTCATTTCATTTTATTTATAAATTAATAGAAGTTTTTTGAATTGTAGTTTGTATTACTTTTTGTATTATTTATTAC
>CAYFRZ010000053.1:0-12323 GCA_964345675.1 uncultured Methanobrevibacter sp. | reverse complement strand
GTTTAGGTTCGAGACCATCGGAAGGTTTGATTACGTGTCCACCAGTAGGACCAGAAGCGTTAATCATTCTTTCAATTTCCATAGCAGTAATTACATTAGTGTAACGTCCATATCCATATTGATAAATTCCAGATGGATCGAATGGATCGTAACCAATAGCTGCTACAATAGTACCAACTTCTAACTCGAGTTCAGTAGCTTCTTGATTATGGTCAATTGCGTCAGGTCCGCAAGCTTGAGTACATAACATACATTCGATACAGTAATCTTTATCAATAGTTGCACATAATGGTACAGCTTGAGGGAATGGAATATATGCAGCTTTTACCATACCTACACCTTCATCATAGTAGTTAGGTATTTCAATAGGACAAGCTTCAACACAAGCTCCACATCCAGTACAGAGATCTTCATCTACATATCTTGCTTTTTTCTCTACTTTTACAGTGAAGTTTCCGATGTATCCATCAACCTCTTTAACTTCTGCGTAGGAAATTAATTCGATGTTTTCGTGTTTTGCACAGTCTACCATTTTAGGTGCTAAAATACACATTGAACAGTCAAGAGTAGGGAAAGTTTTATCCAATTGTCCCATTCTTCCACCAATGGTTGGGTTTCTTTCTACCATGTAGGTTTTGAATCCCATATCACCTAAATCTAATGCAGTTTGAATACCACATACTCCACCACCGATAACTAAAGCTTTGTTATCTACTGCTACTTTAGTAGCTTCTAATGGTTCGAGTAATCTTGCTTTTGCAACTGCCATACGTACTAAATCTTTAGCTTTTTCAGTAGCTGCTTCAGGTTCGTTCATGTGTACCCAAGAGTCTTGTTCCCTTAAGTTAGCGAACTCAAATAAAAATTTGTTTAATCCTGCTTCTTCTACACATCTACGGAAAGTCGGTTCGTGAAGACGAGGAGAACATGCTGCAACAACAATTCTGTTTAAACCTTTTTCTTTAATGTCTTCTTGAATCATAGCTTGACCTGGGTCAGAACACATGTATTTGTAGTCAGTTGCATAAACTACATTTGGTAATTCTTTAGAGTATTCTGCTACAGTAGGACAGTCTACAACTCCACCAACGTTTACACCACAGTGACAGACGTAAACACCGATTCTTAATTCTTCATTATTATCTCTTTTTTCTTCTGCCATATAATTCACCTTGTACAAGTCGTGAAAAATATCTAATATATATAAAAAATTGCAATTTTTTAAAAATAGACTATAAAAAATTTTACATAGTATTAGATATAATTAATGTAGTAAATACACACTTATAAACATTTCTATAAAATACTTGGAGTAAACTTTATATATGATAAAATAATATACGATAAAAAATAATATTAAATCAAAATTACAAAACAAAAAAGTCTAATTGAATTAAATAAAGGATAATATTTACTTATTTTAAAAAATAAAATAAAAATAGTCAAAATAAAATCCAATTTTTGACTACAATAATGAGATAATAATCGGAAGTGTAATCAAAGAGATTACAGTATTGATTAGTATACAATCTGAAGTCAATTCATAATCCAAATCATAAGTAATTGCAAGTAACAATGATAACATTCCAGAAGGCATTGCCGCTTCGATAATTGAAACATTAAATTGTAAATCAACTAAACCCAATTTTGTTGCAATTAAAAATGCAACCAATGGGAAAAACCCTAACTTCATAATTGAAGTGAAAACAATCATGGACCTACTTCTAGATAATGCTAAAAAATCAATAGATAAACCTAAAGTAATCATGATTAAAGGAATAGCTCCTTGACCCAAATAATTAACAGTATATTCACAAACATCACCAATTGGAACATGCAATAAATTAAAAATTAATCCTAAAACAACTGCCCATAAAGGTGGAAAAAGTGCAATTTTCCTAATTGCAGTATTAATTGTTCCCCCAAATCTTAAAATCAAAACAAAAGATAACAATAAAAACACACATAATGTTGCCATATCACAAAATATTGCTCTCAAAAAACCAGTTTGACCATAAATACCTAAAGTAACTGGATAACCCATAAATGCAGTATTAGCAATCATTACAGTGACTAATACACTCCATATTTTTTTATTATCGAAATGTAATCTTTTTAAAATAAAATATGAAATAATTCCTGTGATAATAGATGACAGCAAAATAATTAAAGGCAATACACTCAATTTTGGAAGTGATGATAAATCAGCATTATAAATCGCATTGAATATCATACATGGCATTAAGATATACATTACTATTTTATTAAATGGATCCATATCTTTCTTGGATAAAAAATCAATTCTTTTAAGAACATATCCTAATCCAATCATTATTATAATTGAGAAAATAGTAATTGCTATAGCATCCATGAAAAATAATTAAATTTCATGATATATAAAATTAGTGAATGAAGTAAAAAATTAGGAAAAAATGAAAAAAGTTTAAAAAAGATAAAATATAGTAACTGTTTATTAACAATTAACTAACAATACCTTCACTAGTGATTTTGAATACACATTCCCCTTCAGGCAAATGAGGAGAATCAACTAAACGTGCAATTCTTTTTCCAGCCAATCCTTTTTTAAGCCAAATTCTGTAAGTAGATGCATGCCCCAAAACATGCCCACCAATAGCTTTTGTAGGACTTCCAAAGAATGAATCAGGTTTAGCTTGAACTTGGTTAGTGATAAATACCGCAACATTATAAGTATTAGCAATTTGTTGAAGAGAATGTAAATGTTGGTTTAATTTTTGTTGTCTTACAGCTAAAGACTCCCTTCCAACATATTCTGCTCTGAAATGAGCCATTAATGAATCAACAATGACTAACTTAACATTTTTACCACTTTGGATTAAATCATTGATTTTATCAACCATTAAAATTTGGTGAGAAGAGTTGAATGCACGAGCAACATGAATCTTCCCTAAAACCTCTTCAACATCTAATTCAAAACCTTCAGCTATTTGTCTAACCCTTTCAGGACGGAAAGTGTTTTCAGTATCAACAAACACACATTCTCCATCAAGACCACCTAATTCTTCAGGTAATTGAACAGTTACCGCTAATTCATGAGAAATTTGACTTTTACCAGATCCAAATTCGCCAAATACTTCAGTAATAGATTGAGTTTCAATTCCACCACCAATTAAATCATTGAATTCTTGACTACCCACAGTAATGTGACCAACATCTTTTCTTCTTTCATCAACTTCCAATGCAGTTTCAAAATCAATATTTTCAGATCTACGTGCTGCTTCAATGACTTTTTCAGCAACACCTTCACCAATTTCTGCTTTAACAGATAATTCTTTTGCAGTAGCAGTTGCTAATCTCATCATATCAGCAAAACCTGCATCTTTTAATTTTTCTGCGGTTTTTTCTCCAACACCAGGTAAATCATTTAATTCAACCATACTTCTCATTCCCCATTATTTAAATATATTTTGATAAAATTTTCTTAGGATTTAACCTATTTTCTTCACTGTACTCGTCAAAACTAACATTAGCTATAATTTCAATAGTTTGACCATTTAAATCTTCAAGTATATCTTCAATTCCATATCCATCATTAACAATACCGATGATTTCATCTTTAGTCTTTCCTATTAATTCTTCAGCCAAATCATCGAAGAAAGTAACTTTAATTGAACCAGTGTCATCATTAATTCTTAAAGGAACCATAAGAAGATATTTAGGTTCATCGAATACATGGCCACAATTATCACAAATGTATTCATCATCACTTTCATCTACACCCATTCCACAAGCAGGGCATCTTTTACGAATAACCCTGTCTGTTTCAACATCACTAATGTTACCAGTTACACAAACATTAACATCATCTTCAGCCAATGCTTCAATAGGTTTAGGAACATATATTGCTTCCATTAATTCATCTTGAGTAGGTAATTTTTCAATTTCACTATCACTAGGTTCTAAAATAGCAGTACCTCTATTTACAATTGCCTCTATACGATTATCTCTATCTAAGTCAAAACGTGGATTTTGTAATTTGATTGGTTGACCAATTTCAAACTCTCTTTTTGCATCATCGTCCCATAAAACAATTCTAATAGAACCAGTTTCATCCGCAAGCTCTATATTTCTAACAAATCCAGTATCACCATTGTCTCTTTCAAAGTTACGAACATCATTTAATTCTATTACTCTACCAATGATAATAACATCTTGATCATCTTCATCAATCTCTTCAATTTTCTTGTAATCATATAATGTTTTTTCCAATGTAGATAATTCTGGTATAAACATTGCTGAAGCTTGTTCTTCAGATAATTTAATAAGGCGAGCTCCACCACCAATATTTAAATCTACACTGTACATTCCAATCCTAGTTCGTGCATTTTCAATTTGATATGCATCACCCACATTATATTCTTCTTCAGCACGTTCATTCCATAAAGATAATCTAACTTTGCCAGATTCATCAGCGAAAATTATTGAACGTACAACACCAACACTTCCATCATCTCTTTGGAATTCATTGACATCATCTACTGAAAGAATTCTACCAGTCACATCAAGTTCAATACCATCATCATCAATGGCATATATTTCTCCAATTGGGGTTGGTCTTAATTCTTCCTTTAATGCATTTAATTCATCCAATTCTTCAATAGATAAATTTTCAGGATTAATGGTGATTTGAGTGTTAAAGTTGGTATTCATTGAATATTGACTTTGAGTATATTCATCAAACCTCACATTTCCACCAATGACTTTAATAATATCTCCTTTATTAATTGGTAAATCAGTATCATTACCCCATAAAGTTACTCTAATTTCACCAGTAACATCCCTAACATCGAAATTCCTTAATCTTCCTTCACTACCATCAGTTTTTCTTAAAAATGTTTTAATATCTTGAAGTCTTGAAACAATACCTTTAATAGATACATCTTGTGCTTCAAATACATCTCCAATTGGTGTAAATTCTTGTTTAACTTCAGGAACATCAAAATCACCTTTAATTATTCTACCATCCCAATGAGTTAATGACATTTCATTTACACCATCACCATTAATTCTTTCACGAGCTTGAGCTTGGATGATTTTAACAGAGTCCCCATCTTCAAGACCTAAATCCTTAATAAGTTCAACATTTTTATTCCATAATGTATAAGTAATTTTACCAGAATAATCTTGTAATTCAATGGATGCAACTTTACCTTCCTTACCATTTTTCTCATAAGTTCTAATTGTTGGAATTCTAATAATTCTTGCAATTATGTTAACTTTTGTATCTGCTTTAATATCTGCAATATCAATAATATCTTCTTTATATTCCGGGAATTTTGAAGAATCTTCTTCTAAATGAATAAGAATAGATCTTGGTCTTAAATTAGCTTCAAGGCCAGAGTATCCTTCTTTAATATCAACCCCTTTAATTTGAATAATGTCTCCTTCATTAACATTTTTAAGAAGTTTAATATTTTGAGTCCAGAAAACTGCCCTAATTGTTCCAGAATTATCTTTTAACTCAACATTACAAACTTCACCACTTTGTCCTTTACGTGTTTTAAAAGACCTTGGATTAGAAATAGACATTACTCTTCCGGAAATATTTACATCTTTACTATTTTCTTCAAGGTCGCCGATGGTTTTATCAGAAAATTCAGGTGATTGAGAAACAGGTTCAACTTCTTCAGTGATAAATTCACCAACTACCATCTCAGCAAATGTAACAGCACCCATGAATGAAGCATGCTCATTTTTTTCTGAATAAATTTTCATTTTATCCAAAAATTCTTCTTCAGAAATATTATCTTTAACTTTATTATACAACTCTAAAATTTCGTCAGTCATAGTGAATCCAGTTATATCACTTGATTCATCAGAAAATTCTTCATTAGAACTTGATTCAAAAGATAATTGCTCAACATTTTCTTCTTTTTGAGTAATTGAATTTTCAATTCCATGATTTTGTAAAACCATGCGTGCGATATCTAAATCATCAAAAAATATTACATCTGCATTATTTTCACGAATTTCAGCCATTTCAGCTTGAAATTCCTCTTCAGAAAGTTGGTCTTTAATTTTTTCGTATAATTCTAAAATTTCTTCTTGCATACCAAACCCCTCATTAAAAGTTAATTATTAGTTTGTAATTAGAATGTATATAAATTATTAGAGAGAGCATTTGAAAAGTAATCCATATAATAAAATTAAAAAAAACGTAATATAAATATTTCTTAAGTGTGAAAATGTTAAAATATTAAAAATAGTTAATATGCATTAGGATTTTTCTTTAATGCGGTTTTAATCATTATAGCCAAATCTAAACCCATATGCCAATTTTCTACATATTCAATATCATATTCTATACGCTTTTTAATAGATGTGTCTCCACGACAACCATGAATCTGAGCCCAACCAGTTAAACCTGGTTTAACTTGATGTTTGACCATATATTTTGGAACAGTTTCTTTAAATTGATCAACAAAATACGGTCTTTCGGGTCTCGGACCTACAACACTCATATCTCCTTTTAATACATTAAAAAATTGAGGCAATTCATCGATACTAGTTTTTCTTATAAATTCACCGACTTTAGTTTTTCTTGGGTCATCTTTTGTTGTCCATTCAGATTTCTCTTCACTAGGATCTTGAACTTTCATACTACGGAATTTATACATCATGAATGGTTTACTATTATATCCAATTCTTTCTTGTTTAAATATGATTGGGCCCGGGGAAGATAATTTAATTGCAATAGCAGTAATTATCATTATTGGAGAGGTTATAATTATAGCGATGATTGAAATAATATAATCTGAAAGATATTTTAAGAACTTATTAAAATCATCATCTAAAGGAACATATCTTATGTTAATAATAGGTATGTCCTCAATCATGTCTACAGAAGGTTGAGCTGGGAAGTATCTAATATAATCTGGAATAATTTCCGCTTTAATCCCAACCCTTTCACAACTCTCCACAAGGTCATTGATTTTATAATAATATTTTAAAGGAATTGCTAAAACAACCCTATCAAATCTGTTTTTATCAAGGATGCCATCTAAATCATTAAATGATCCAATAACACTACTTCCTTCAACTTCACGACCTATATGATCAGAACGTCCTAAAAAACCACCCACAATAAATCCCAAATATGGATTTTCACGAATTTTACGAGCAAAACTAAAAGCTAACTCATTATCACCAACGATGAGAATATGCTTAATATTTCTATTATTAATACGCATTTTCCTTAAAATAGTCCTAATTGTAAATCTTTCAATTATTCCAAAGAATGCACCAATAATAGATAATAAAATTAACATTATCCTTGAAAAATCAGGTTGATTAATAATAAAAAGAATTGAAACCAATGTAATAAATGCCAATATATTAACTTTAATAAGTTGTGTAGCTTCTGAAAAAATATTTTTATAAGTTCTACGCGGTTTATAAAGACCAAATGCAAAATATAAAATTAAATACACTGGTATAACTGCAAAAGTAAAAAATAAAAGATAACTAAAAAAGCCTAAATGACCTCCAATTGGTCCAAATAGAGTAGTTTTAAATCTTAGCCATATAGAACAAAAAAGAGCCAGTCCAATAACCATGACATCGATTAAGACTAATGACAAATTTAATAATTTTTGATTTTCTTTAATCATATAACTACTCCAAAACTAGTTTCTATTAAAGTATTTGAAATTAATAATTATTTAATCTTTCTTTTTAAATAAATTTAAAAATAATTTTAAAAGACATAGAACAGTTATTCCAAGATAAACAATCCAATTTATTAAAAATAAAGAATCTTTAGAATGATGTTTTTTATAATAAACATACATTGCACGATAAAATTCATAAATTAACTTAGATTTTTGTTTTTTACTACTTGCTCCTTTTAAATGAGTAATTTTAGAACCACCATAATAAATAATCTTCCAGCCAGCTTTTTTAATCCTAAAACAAAAATCAATATCTTCACCATACATGAAAAATGTTTCATCTAACAGTCCAACATCATTTAAAACTTCAGCCCTCATGAACATGAACGCACCAGTTAAACAGTCCACCTCGTAAATTCCATCATCTGGAAGATTATCCAAATTATAATCATTATTTTCACTATTAGTTGGAATATGGAATAATATAAAAAATGAATTTTTCAGATTTGGAAAACTTCTTTTACATGCTTTATCAAGTTCCCCATTTTCTAATAAGACCCTGCAACCGCAAACGCCAACATCAGAATGTTTTTCCATGTATTTATAGATATTCTCCAATGTATTTTCCCAAACTATTGTATCAGAGTTTAAAAGAAGAACATATCTTCCTTTTACAATCCTTAAAGCTTGATTATTTCCAGATGCAAAACCATTATTCACTTTTGAAGCAATGAATGTTACTTTATCACCAAAATATTCTCTTAAACGGACTAAGCTGTCATCACTAGATGCATTATCAACTACTAAAATTTCATAATTAAATGAATATTGATGCTCAAATATAGAATTGATAGTATTTTTTGTTAACTCAAATGTTTGATAATTTACAATTACAACTGAAAGGTCCATAGAATCATCTTTTTAAAAATTTAATAGTGTTTATTATTAATCTAAATTCCATTTTAAAATAATTTTTCGTATTCTTTGATTCGAATTTAATTTTGTTAATTTTACTTCTTGTAGAAAATCCTTCACGAATGCCAGATAAATATATAGAACCAAATCCTTTTTTATAAAAAAATAAGTATTTGATTAAAAATCCTAAAAATAAGAAAACAAAATTTACAATTTTTAAAGGAATAGGAAAATTTTTATAAACTACCCACACATTATTTCGTGCAGCCAATTTTACTTTAAATTCATTATATCTACTTCCTGATGTTGCACTTCCAATATGATAAACAGTAGCATGTGGACATAATAAATTTCTATAACCATTAATCTTAGACCTAATTGCCAAGTCCACATCTTCCATATATGCAAAAAAGTTATCATCAAACAATCCAATTTCATCTAAAATTGATTTTTTATACATTGCCGCTCCTGCACAACTTGAAAATATCTCTGTTACATCAACATATTCGCTAGAATGATGATTTTCACCTACTTTTTTAGTCCAAGCCAATAAATTATATTCATCACCAACATCATCAATTAAATTTTTATTATTATATTGGAGCATTTTAGCTTGAACCGAAAAAATATCATCACTAGAAGTAATTAAATCTGCTAATGATTTAATTGAACCTTTCTTAATTTCAGTATCATTATTAATTGAAAAAATAAGGTTATTTTTGGCTTTTTTAATTCCCTGATTGACTGCTGTAGAAAATCCAACATTTTCTTTATTTTCAATTAAAATTAAAGGAAAATTAAAGCTATTGTTTTTAAGATAATCTAAACTACCATCATTAGATCCATTATCCACAATAATAACTTCACCAATGCATTGACTATCTTCATCAAGGGATCTTAAAAATGTTTTTAGAAATTTTTCCCCATTATAATTTGGTGTTACAACAGAAACTTTCATATTAATCAATTGAATTTTTAACTTTTTTCCACAATTTATAATAAATTTTTGGATTAAATAAGAATAATTTTATTTTAAATTTGAATTTCGAATTGCCTTCAAATTTAGACAATTTTGTAAATAAATCCAATTCTTTCATTTTTGCCATTACTACATCAAAATCATAATTATTGTAGAAAAAATAATTCATATTTCCAAATATTGCTTTTGGAATCCTAGATGTAATAATTAAATTAGCCAAATCATTTTTTTCTTGGGTTTTGTAATATTGAGCCAGGTTTTCGAAAATATTTACAATTTCAAAACGCTTAAATTCAGATGTCCTAATAGCAGACTGCTCATGTTGAATATAATAATAAGTTACTTCATTACTTAAAGATATTTTATCACCAAAACTTAAAGCTTTAAGTGCAAATTCAGTATCTTCACCATAAATAAGATTAGGAGTGAAATTAATATTATTTTCTATTATAATACTTTTTTTATACATTAATTGACAGAAATTAAATGGAATCTGCATATTTAATTCCATTTTAATAAAATCATTACATGAAACAGCACTTTTAGAAAAATAATAAGGAGCAGATAAATTATTTCCTTCTTTTTTAACCAATTGAATTAAACTAAAATCTGTTTTACCATTATACAATTCAGATAAATGATTTCTAGTAATACAATCATCCGCATCAACAAAAACTAAATAATCACCATGAGCCATAGCAATTCCACGATTTCTAGCACAACTTACACCTAAATTATCCTGATGAATAATCTCATGAGATATTGTTGAAGAAGATAATTTTTCTTTAACAATTTCTAAACTATTATCAGTTGAACCATCATCAATGACAATTATTTCAAAATCATCGAAATCTTGATTAATTATCGAATCGAGAGTGTCCCCTATATATTTAGAACCATTATAAACTGGGACAATGATGCTGACTTTAATATTATTCATTTTATCTACCATAATTTAATAGAAAATCAACAATTCTTTTAGATGAATTGCCATCTATTGCATCAAATTGAACATTGAGAAATTCAGAAATTTTACTTTTATCAAATTCATTATTTTTAATTATACTTATTAGTTCCTGTGAATTATAAGCAATAGTGCCTGGAACCGTTTTTTCAAAATCATAATAAAAACCACGTTCTTTAGACAAATAACTATCTAAATCATATGTAAAAAAGACTACAGGTTTATTTAATGCAACAAATTCTATCATTATAGATGAATAATCTGTAATTAATATATCACTCATTAAAATTAATTCCTGCTCATTTTCATAATCACTTACATCAATATATTGGCCATTATCTGAAATATCTTCTTTATAAAAATTTTTAATTTTTGGATGAAGTCTTAAAGCTAAAATATACTCCTCACCCAAATTTTCATTAAATTCTTTTAAATCCAAATAATTAAATACATTATTATATTTTACCTCATCCCTAAATGTTGGAGCATAGAGAACTATTTTTTTATTTGATGAAATATTATATTTCATGAGAAATTTTGATTTTAAATCCTTGAAATCATTATTTTCAAAATAATAATCCATACGAGGAAGACCTAACGATTTAATTTTATTTAACGGCATTTGAAAAGCTTCAGAATAATAATTTTTAATGTTTTCTGAGGTAACAATCAAATAATCTGTATTTTCAGAAATTTTTTCTAGAATTTCTCTATTTTGAATATCAACTGATCCCCCAAATTTCTTAGAAGCCCCTGGAGCATGCCATAATTGAACAATTATATTTTCATGGTTAAATTTCATAAAAGCTAATGGAAAAAAATTATCATTTAAAAATATAAATTTAGAACTAGATAACTTCCTAAAACCATCTATAGAAAACTTATCCTTATAAAAATAATAAAATTCAAAGTTTCCTCTATTTTCAAATTCTTTTTGAATATAATTTAAATTACCTTTAAATGATTCTTTTGAATCAATTATAAAGGAAACTCTATTTTTTTTAATATTGGTGTCTTTAAATAATTTAAATAAAACACCATATATTTTATGCTTTAAATAACTCATATTAAACTGTAAATTTCAATTAATGAAAAAATGCTAACATACCAGGTAATGAATGAAGCATAGCTTCAATACCTAATAAGAAAATAGCAAGACCTCCAACGAAATTAATATAACGTGCGTATTTCATTGCTACTTTTGTACCAAATGTTCCAATTAAAAGCCAGCAAACAACAGCAATTAAACTTAAAATTGAGAGAATAATCGGATCAACATGTGCTGCAACACCTTGAGCTGCTAAAATCAAGTTTTCAATGTTACCAAGAATTAATAATGCTAAAAATGGCTTTAATTCATTCATTTAAACACCCCTAATAGATTCTACCATTGCTTGCAAACCTAAAATAAAAATAGCCAAACCACCAATGAAACCAATGAAATCAACATATTGTATTAAGATTGAAGTAGCAACTGTGCCAATAAACAACCATGCAATAACACATATAATGCTTGCAACCCCCAATTTAACAGGATTTACTCCTGCCACTACACCCTGCGTAGACAACACTAAGTTTTCAATGTTACCAAAAATTATTAATCCAACAAAAGGCAAATACTGCTCCAACATAATTCACCATTCCTCCTAATAAATATTTCCAATATTTATCTCATTCACTAACTAATTAATATTATTATAATATATAAAATTATCTTAAATTGAAGTAAAAAATTTATTTTAATAATTAAAAAAAATCAATATTAAAGACATGAAATAAAAATAAATATGAACAATATACTAAAAAAGTAGAAAAT
>CAYFRZ010000052.1:0-12400 GCA_964345675.1 uncultured Methanobrevibacter sp. | reverse complement strand
CCTGAGACAGTAGAAGCAAATGCTGACATTAAATTAAATGAAACTCTTGAGACAGTAGAAGCAGATGCTGACATTAAATTAAATGAAACTCTTGAGACAGCTGAAGCAGATGCTGACATTAAATTAATTGAAACGCCTGAGACAGTAGAAGCAGACGCCGATCTCGAATTAAACGAAATTCAAGAGATAACTGAAGCAGATAGCGATGAAATTCAAAGTAGTATTTCTGCCGAGGAAACCAAACCAAAACAGAGAGAACAAAATCTAGATTATTTACCTGAAAATATAATATCAGATTTTGAGATGGATTCCTTTTACGCTGAGAAAATACTAAATAACAACTTACCAGAATCTCAAATTTTTCAACAAACAAAAGAACCACCTGAGGAATATTTTGAACTCATACCCCTTCGACCAGATGAAGCTAAAGAAGAAAATGAAGAAAAGATTGCAGATGACTTTATTAAACAACTTGAAAATGAACAAATCGAAGATATCTTTAGTTTAAAATTTCGAGAGTTGGATTATAAATTTACAATATCTCTAAGCAGATATGATTTCATCGGGGAGATGCCAATATCTGAAAGAGTATTTGAAAGCTTATCGGAACATTTAAGAAAAAGAGCAGAAGTAGATGGTGAAATTAATCCAAGATATTCGTTGCCGACAGTATTTGCAATTAGTATGGTTTTTTGTGCACGATATTCAAACTATGATTCTTCTTCTTTTTGGCAGCCATATGCAGAACAAGTATGGCATTGTGAACCGACGCAACCATTTCAAAATACTTGTCGAAAGCTGTTTATTACTAGCCGTGAGTATTTAAAAGAAGTACTCAATATGTCTTTTGACGTCAGAAAACGAGGCGATGTTGTACGACCTGTTTATCAACATGCAATTATTCCAAGTTATTTACAAAAAGAATTTGCAGATTGGTTGATAAAGAACTTTGATAATTTGATGCAGTATCCATCGACACAATTGCCTGAAGTATTACGACAAGATAATTATCTAGATTATATTCCAATACGGTTGAAAAATTTTATTATCGGTGAAGATACAATAGATACATCTGTTCGTCTAATTACGCGTATGATAGATGCTATACGCTTATTCAATGAAGAGGGACAATCAACGGCAGTAGAAGCGGCGTTTAATTCAACAATTGAAAGATCCGTTTGGAAGCTTATTTATCAAAAATTAGTTAATAGCAAATCCAAAAAACAGTTGCTTCATAAAATATCTCCAAAATTAAATTGGCAATGGGATATAGAGAATAATGACATTACTTTAAGCTTAAGCAGGGTTATACTAGACAATAGTGAAAAACCAGACTCAATAGTATGGACAAAGAATAATGATCATGATTTGAAAAACAACTATATTGAAAAAATATACCCATGGCAAACTAGTTCAGGTGATTGGGAAATTGAATTATGGACTAGCTTAGAACTGGGTCCACTTGATGGCGACATTTTAATTTTATCAGAGAATTATGATCTTGATGTAAAAAGAGAAGAACAAGAAAAGCAAATCGTTTTTGAACGTAAAATACCAAAACTTCCAAATGAAATAATGTTTTTTCGAGTTGATCATAATGCAGAAGTTGCAGAACTTAAGGATGCCATTAATTCCAACGGAACCTGGATCATTGCCTCAACCGATAATATCCAAATTGAAAATTCATCTGGCTTTATTAATCCCGAACAACTATATTTACCAGACTCCTTGCAAAAATTAGGCTATACAAATATGTCGCAATATTCGATTGAGCTTCCCTGTGTTTTACATATGAATAATCAATCTACAAAATTTATAAGTCCTCAGGAAAATATTCAAGTGGATTATCTCATTTTGGGTGAAGAGAAAGTTAAAAATATTACTAAAGACATTCCTCCCATTTTTGAATCTTCTGAAATCAAACTAAAATTTTCTTCTAAATTTGATTTAATAACTTTTAGAAAAATCCTGTTAGCAATCCGTCATAATGGAGAATTCTTAAATTCGGTATATCTACTTGATTTATATAGAAAAAAAGAATTAATAGTATCTAATGATTTCTTTATTATTGATTTGACTTCTTATGTAAAAACACCCGGAGCATACACAATAACTGTATTACAAGATTTAAAACCAGTCTTAGATAAGCCAATAAGGTTTTCTTGGTTACCATTAGATATTAAAATTTCAGAACCAAAAGAAAATATTACTTTTTCAACTGAAAATCCTGCCTGTATAAAAATAGAAGGAGTTAATCCTGATTTTGTTAAAACTTATGTGGATGAGAAATGTAAAAAAACAATAAATAATAACATAATAACTCTACAATGGTATGTTTTAAAAAATTATAGATGCCGCTTTGATTTATTGTATAAAAACTATCCTATTCATTTTTGTTGGATTGTTGATCGAATTTCTGCTTGGATTGAAGGAGTAGGAGATACAGCTATCGTTAGCAAAGGGCAAGAAGATTCCGTTGAGATTAATGTTAGAGGAAAAGCAAGAGAACCTTTCCAATTACAAATTAAAGATAGTAATCTAAAACGCCAATCATTCTTAGATGGAAAAGGCGAATATAAAATGAAGTTAACTGAGACAACAGTTTATGACATGTTGAAAGAGAGTTCGCAAGCATTTCCTAACCTATCTGTTTGGATTAGAAATATTTCAATTGATTTATTTGAGTATCAAAAAGAAATAGATATTAGAATTGATAACATAACGTACAATAATAAAACATTGAAATTTTCATTGTTAAAGAATCAAATACTTGAAGGACAATATTCAATTTTAGTTTTAAATTCTATTGGTCAAAAGTTTTATGAATGTGAACTGACAAATAATCTTAAAGATAATTATAAAATTGACATAGACTTACTAAAAGGCAAGTATAATGTCGAAATTCATCTTTTTGAAAGATTAATTAACAGTGCATCTTTTACTGTTATTGAAGATGTGAAAATAAATGTTTCTTCAATAATCAAAGATAATTCTTCTTCGCAAAATTCCTTTCAAATATTAACTAGTCTAGAACCTGAATCTTTTATGGACAATAACATAGATCCATTAATACGTCCTGTTTTAGAGCAATACAAAACAATCCATGATAAAGAAACTTGGCTATGTAATAAAGAATATGAAGAATGTTTTGTTAATTTACTCCCTTCATGGGCAGTTTTAGCACATCCATTAAAGTTTATTACAAAAGTTCATCAAAGGTCATTGCATGTTTTTCCCGAGAAAGTTTTATATGGTGGGAAAGAGGGACGTGGTTATGTTGAAATAAAAGTTGAAGAAGAAAAGATTAAAGCGGTAGCTACATGGCGATCAGATGGTAAACAGGGTTGGTCTAGATTGTGGTTAGGAGTTCCTCAAGTAACTGATGTTGATTTATACAATGAATTAGATCCGGTGGATTTATGGCCTGCTTATCGATGTGTAGATTGTAGTATGATTCTTGCTTCTCGAGAAGGATTGGAAATCAAATTGCCACCGAGTGTAGTTCAACAACATAAGCATGGTAAGAATAGAAGCATTCGTGAACAGTTTATCGACACAGTTTATAAAGAAAATGTTGAAGTAATAATTCAACAATATAAAAACATTAAACTCGAACATGCCTATCAAATTACAGATATGGTGACACCTAATTACTTAAAATCTCTTATTGACGGAGAATCTCAACCAGTTGAAGAAGGATTCGAACTTTCATCACCATTAATTTTATTTGATTCTCAAGATTATCATACGGCGATAAGTGACCTCTTTTATCATTTAGAAAAATCGGATTTTAGTATGATAAAGGAAAACTTAAAAAAGCTTTTAAGAATACCTAAATATATTAACAATAATGATATCGTGCCTGCATTTGGCCCAGCGCAACGCTTAATGGCAGAAATGCTTGAAGATACCTATCCTGAAAGTATTCCAACTATTGTATTCTCAGTTGCAATGTCTTTACGATTGAAAGCACATGACCCTCTTCAGTTCAAAAAAATGCTAGATGACTTGAATTTAAATGAAGCGTTTTTAATTCAAATGACCAATTTTTTTGTGGAAAATTGTCCTAGATTATTTGAGTGGTCTATGGCTTTAGCTGAGACTTTTTACATACATGCAGCATCATAGAAAGTTAATTTAAAATGAATCCAGTAAAAATTTCTCAATCATTAAAACAAATGTTAGTAGATTATTTAGCTACAATATTCGATGTTAATAAAGATGGTAAAGAACCTGAATTAGCAAAAAAAATTCGTGAAAGTTTGGAAGCACCACGCTCTCTATCAACAGGACCTTTTTTAGAATTAATTTATCCATATTCTACGCAAAGTAGTATAAGGGAATTAAGTGAAAAAGGAATATTGTCAAAACAATTGTTAGATTTACCTTGCTTTTCCCTAGATAAACCAGAACCTATTCCACTTGATACACCTCTTTATACACATCAATGTCGAGCTATACAGAAATTATCTAATGATGAAAAAAGCATAGTTGTTTCTGCTGGTACAGGTAGTGGAAAAACGGAGGCCTTTACAATTCCTATCGTTAATAACTTACTTAAAGATGATACACCTGGAGTACGTGCATTGCTTGTATATCCATTAAACGCATTAGTAAATGATCAAATGGAACGTTTGCGTGTAATGCTAAAAGGCACTCAAATAACTTTTGGGCGCTTTACTAGTGAATTACCAAATGAGGAAAATAGAGATAGTAATTCATTACCAAATGAAATTGTTAGCAGAGATGAAATAAGAGTAAAAGGTAGGATCCCTCAAATTTTAATAACAAATTATGCAATGTTAGAATATTTGCTTTTAAGGCCAGAGGATTCTATATTATTTAATTCTGGTTTGTGGAAATATATTGTATTAGATGAAGCACATACTTATTCAGGTGCACAGGGAATTGAAGTTGCTATGCTGATTAGGCGTTTAAAACAACGATTAGGTAAAAAGCCTGGCGAAATGATTTGTATAGCAACGAGTGCGACTTTAGTGAATGACGATCCGAATGCGGCTGTAGATTTTGCTAAAAATTTGTTTGGCGAAGATTTTGAATCAGATGATATTATTTTTGGTGCACAAGAAAAACATTTCAAGAATAATTCTAAAGGAAATCTAATAGAACATCCTTCTGTAACATATCTTAAACCAGAATTTTATGAAATTTTAAATGAAGTCCGTAAGGAAACAAGCAATTCTTCAAAAGATTCAGATCAAAATGACATAGATCTTGAAATATTAGCACTTAATATGGAAGAAATTGGTCTCATTGATACAGAAGTTCTTTCATATGTTGATCAATATAAAAATGATGTTCCAGGTTTTTTGTATAAAGCACTATCAAATAATTCTGAATTAAATAAATTGCAAAATTGGATGCTTAAACTAGATCGCCCGGCATTATTTGAGGATGCGGCAAAATTTGTATTTGATGATCTTGATGAAGATGATCAGGAAAAAGCGCTTTATCATTTGATAGAACTCGGTGCGTCAGCTAGGGTATCTGACAGTCAACTTCCCTTATTACCAGCGAAATATCATCTTTTCACACGATCTCCTCAAGGCTTATGGGCGTGTTTAAATCCAAACTGTCCAGGAAAAGACCCGAATATTAAATCTAATTGGTCACGAATTTATAGTAATCCTATTAATAAATGTGAGAGCTGTGAAGCCAAAGTATTTCCAATCCATCTTTGCCGTCAATGTGGTCAACCTTTTATCGCAGCCCATTATAGTCGGACCAAAAAGGAATTTTTACCAGCAACCGAACAATTAGCTGATGGGTATGAAAAACGTTACTTTACATGGTCACCAATTGAAGAAAATCAGTCATTAGCTGATGAGTCCGAAGATGAAGAATATGGTATTGATTCAACTGTTCAAAACAATTCAGATTTTGTGCAAAAAGAGATACGATTATGCTTAGTATGTGGAAAGCTGGAGTCGGATTGTCAGTGTGGCTCAAATAAGAAAATTAGAACGCTTTATGATTTTCAAAAAAAAGAAAATAAAACACGAAGTGGGAAAAAACTTGAGCGATTAATACCTATGAAAAGTTTAACAGAATGCCCAAGATGTCGTAGTAAAGCCAAAGGTGAGACAGAAATTGCTACTCCAGTTACCATACGGGGAACTGGTCCATTAGCAAATTTAACCCATGAGTTATATCGTCAACTACCTCCTTCAAATGATCCTCAAAAGAAAATACTTCCAGGAGAAGGACGAAAATTATTAAGTTTTTATGATAGTAGACAGGGAGCAGCTAGATTTGCGGCGTTTTTACAGGATGTCTCGAATAAACAAATATACAGACATATAATCCCTGTGGCAATTAAAGAAAGTCTTACACCTGATGAATGGGGTGACGCCGTTGTACCAGGCTTAATTACATTAAGCAAAAAATGTGGTGATATTGCATGGAAAAATGGAGTTATTAATAATGATCCAGATACTGATCAATGGCGTGGATCAAAAAAAATTACTTCAGATAATAAAAAAAATAATGCTATATTAATGGCCACAAAAATATTAACAGAGTTTACTACTGGTCGAAAAAGTAGGCAATCTTTAGAATCAATGGGCATAGTAGGAATTTCTTATTTTGCAAAGGATGATCGACCAGATTTTGAAAACCTCGCTTCTAGAATATCTTTAAGTGAAGAACAAACAGAGGCACTTGTTTCATACTTATTAGATGATCTGCGCTATCAAAAAGTTATAACATTTCCGACAGGTGTAGATCCTCAAGATCCAGAATTTGGTAATAACAAGGGAAACCCATCTGTTATCAGGCAAGGCAAACCGAACCATGGAGAAATTCGCTGGATAGGAGCGACAGAACGACAACGTCGTAGACAATATATAAAAACGATATTAGAAGAAAATAAGCTAGATTCATCAAATGATAATGTTATATTAACTCTCAATGAAATTTGGGACTGGATGGTAAATATAGATGGGCTTCTTAAAGGTTCTTCTGGTGATGGTTATCGTATTAATCATAATCATTTATATTTTGATATAAACCATAAATGGTTTAAATGTGAAAAATGCCAGAGATTATCATGTCGAGGAGATTCATTGCCTTGCCCGCATCCGTATTGTGGTGGTAAGTATTTACCAATTGACATTAAATCTACACAACAAGGGAATTACTTCTTTAACCTATTTCAACAAGAATTAATTCCCATTAGAGTTGAAGAACATACAGCGCAACTTGATTCGGAAAAAGGAAGTGAATATCAAAATTATTTTAAAGCAGGCTTTATTAATGTATTAAGTTGTTCCACTACTTTTGAAATGGGAATTGATTTAGGTGATTTGCAGACTGTTGTGATGAGCAATGTTCCGCCTACAGTTGCAAATTATCGTCAACGTGCAGGTAGAGCAGGTAGACGTACCAGTGGTACGGCGTATATCCTAACTTGGACTACAGATCGACCCCATGATCAGACTTATTATAATTCACCACAAGAAATAATCAGTGGTGAAGTCATGGTTCCAAATATTATGTTAGAAAATGAAATGATATTACGACGTCATGTAAATGCAATTTTACTCAGCCTTTTTTTAAGATATAGAAAAGAGCAAGGAGTCGATCCTAAAGATCTGGTCTTTAGTGGGAATTTTTTTGACAATATATTAACGGATAAACCACATTATTATTATATAGACGAATGGGTAAAAAAAGAAAAAGGTAATCTTGAAGAAAATTTATTAGAATATGCCAATGCTTTACCAAGCAATATAAGGCATATTGTAAAAAATGGACTTGAAAATTTTCGTACAGACCTTAGGACTTTAAATGATGAACATTATCAACCAATTAGTCATTACTATGAAGAACAAATATCTAATTCTGCAATTAAGTTACAGGATACGACACTTAGTTATAATGAAGGCCAAAAAATTGAAAATCAACTCAAATATTTTAGAGGACTTTTAAACAGATTAAGAGGAGCTAAAGGAAAAACTTCAGGTTATCTCATTGACTACCTCAGTAACAAAGGTGTCTTACCCAGCTATTCATTCCCGTTAAATACCGTTGAACTTCAACTTCCAAGAACAGCACAAAATAGTGAACATTTGCGTTTGGAGCGAGATTTGAGACAGGCAATTATGGAGTATTCACCTGGATCTGAAATTGTAGCAGATAAAAGAATTTGGCAAAGTAAACAACCAATTTTTTGGAGTGACATTCCGCCAGTATTTGAATATAGCATTTGTGAAAATTGCCATCATTTAAAAATAGGTAAAGAAGCGGGTGTGAAGCTTTCTGTAGATGAGAGAATTTGTCCTGTATGCCATCAACCCTATAGCAATAAATCTAGGATTCGTAGTTTTGTTGAGCCCGACGGATTTTTAGCCGATGAGAATAGTGGGAAACCTGCTAAACAATATGTAAATATTGAACCAAATCAGATGAGATCCGCATTAATACCTGAATCTAATATAGAAGAAGAAAAACTCAACGAATTTATTTTCTTATCTTACAATCAAAAAGGGAAACTGCTATATGTAAACGAAGGAAAATTTGGAAGAGGATTTAGCTTCCCTTTAAAAGCTTTTGCTTTTATGTCCGATAATAAGAAAACAAATAATAAATTGTCTTTAGGTTATATTCAAAATACCAATACACTTTCAATTCGTTTTTCCAGCAAGGAAGAATTTTGTGTTCCATCACCGCAAGATCAATCATTTTGGTTATCTTTACTCTATGCAATAATACATGGAGCAAGCCATTGTCTACAAATAGATAGACAAGATATAGATGGAGTACTTTTTCCTCGTAGTACCGAAGGTTCATGGGAACAAACAATCGTTCTATATGATAATGTTCCAGGTGGTGCAGGACACGTAAAAAATATTAAAGATAATTTTATGATTGTATTAGATGAGGCCCGTAGAATCTTAAACTGTAATGATTGTGCACCTGATACAAGTTGCTATCATTGCTTACGAGATTATAATAATCAATATTTTCACCAATTCTTAAGAAGAGATCATGCCTTACAATTCCTTGATTTACTAATAGCTAGTCAAGAACCTCTAAGTATTGATGTACCTGGAGCAGTGAAAGTTAACACTTCATCTCCAGAAAATTGGCTAGATCAAAAAATAAGATATACAAAGCAATCGCTTAGAATTGCAATTTCTAAATTAGATACAAGACATCCAGCTGGAGAAAATAT
Source organism: uncultured Methanobrevibacter sp. (assembly GCA_964345675.1). Classification (GTDB taxonomy): domain Archaea; phylum Methanobacteriota; class Methanobacteria; order Methanobacteriales; family Methanobacteriaceae; genus Methanocatella. The sequence continues at coordinate 3,204 of CAYFRZ010000052.1, read as the reverse complement.
GACTTGGTTGGACTCTTTTAGTGAATTAATCAATAAGGGCTGCAAAATAGAATTAGCTCTCCAACAATTACCAAATCAAGACCCTGAAGGCTTTAGTTTGGCGACTCATTTACAAGTCCTGATAGATAAAGGCTTAATACTTTGGCAAGTTAAATCAATACCAACTTGGCAAATTATAATTGATGAGATGCAAATGGATGAACGCATTATTGGAAACGAAGATATGAATGAAAAAATTCAATTGAGTGATTCAATAATGGCCAAACGATTATTAACTTCGACGCATAAAAATGCAGTTATGAATGCAGTACAGGAATGGCAAGAAATAAATAAAATTAAAGTAAATCGAAAAGATCTAAATCCACCCCAGCATGTGCAGGTAATAAATATAAAAGGATCTTCGCGAAAACTATCTGAACAAGACTTGTTTTCTGATTTCTTTATTAAACCTTGTACTCGATTACTTGTTCATGACCCTTATTTACACGATACGGAAAGAATTGTTAACCGACTTGGTGCTTACATTGCTTTGGCTGAAAAACAAGGCCAACTTGAAAAAGTCAATGTATATACAAAAAAAATGATAGATAATGGAGAACAACAGACAGCAATATCTAAAATGAAAAGAAAATGGGGAGATTTAGTCCGTTTTTATTTCAATGCAGATCATGATCGATTTATTGAGGTTGAACGAACAAATGGAGAAAAAGCAAGAATAATCATAGGTAGAGGACTTGATTTTATTAATGCAGACGGATCAACAAAATCGACTTATATTGTCATTCAAGACCCAATGTCTAAATAGAATATTTTCTGAAAATAATTTATTTAGAAATCAGAAAAACTTCTGAAGATTCCCCCATGTGGTGCTAAAATTATGATATGAAATTCATTTAACTGAGGTAAAATATTTTGAAAAATAAAATATTAGCATTTTTTCTAATGGTCACGCTTGTTTTTACGGCGTCTTGCTCAAGTGACAATAAACAAGCAAATTTTAGTGTATCAGAAGAAGAAATCATTGAAACCACTGAAATCAATGAAAAAACTGATTTGGTTGAAACTGAAAAAGTAGTTGCAACTTCTGAATCAAAAGAAACAGCTGAGACTATTGAAGAAGAAATCATTGAAAAAACAGTTCTTGAACAGGACGAAATTTCATTAGCCTCAGAAACAGAATATCTAAGCATAGAGAAACCAGATTTAATCCAGGCAAACATCAGTGATAATAAAGCAAATAATAGCTCAGAGATGGAAGTTCATTTTCTCAATGTTGGACAAGGCGATTCCACTTTAATTATTTGCGATGGCAAAGCAATGCTAATAGATGGTGGAGGAGCTAGCAAATCTAGCTTAATCTATGCCTATTTAAAAGAAAGAAATATTAATGAATTAGAATATATCGTAGCAACCCATGGCCATGAAGATCATGTAGGCGGTTTATCTGGAGCATTAAACTATGCTACAGCCAAAAAGGCAATCTCTTCAACATTAAATTATGAATCAAAAGCATTTACTAATTTTTTAAATTATTTAGGTGATACGAATTTAGAAAGTGTCAATTTAGGAAAAGAATACGATTTAGGAAGTGCCAAATTTTACATATTAGCACCCAGAGAGAAATCAGATAATGAAAATAACAATTCAGTAGTTATTAAATTAATCCATGGAGATAACGTCTTCTTATTCACAGGCGATATGGAAAGAGAAGAAGAGCAGGATATCCTAAATGCAGGTACTGATATTAAAGCAGATGTCTTAAAAGTCGGTCATCACGGGAGTGATACATCTACGACTTATCCTTTTTTGAGAGAAGTTATGCCTACTTATGGAGTTATTTCTGTTGGAGAAAACAATCAATATGGTCATCCCCATGAAAATACATTATCAAGATTAAGAGATGCCGATGTTAAAGTTTTAAGAACAGATATGCAAGGTCATATTATTTTTAAAAGCGATGGCAAAGATCTAACTTATGAAGTTCAAAAGAACCGTGATGTTGATACTTTAGCTGCAGTTGGAAAAAATAGTATTCAAAGACAGGAAGAAACAAAAGAACAAGAAACATCTGATCAATCATCAGACATATCCACAGAAGTAAAATATATTCTCAATACCAATACAAAGAAATTTCATAAACCAGATTGCAGCAGTGTAAAGCAAATGAAACCCGAGAATAAGCAAGAAAGCAGCGAATCAAGAGATGACATTATCAATCAAGGGTATGAGCCGTGTAAAAGATGTAATCCTTGAAATTGAAAAACTCCACGAAAAATTAATAAACTCATAAAACAATAAATCATATTTACGATATCTGCATAAGACAATTTATTTATATATAATAGACTAAAGTAAATATATAATAAGTTTATGTTTTGTAGCGATATTATTGAGATATTAAAAAAATGAGAAAAAAGAAACAATTTGGGGGGATATATGGCTAAAGGAATAATCTATGTGATGACAACTGTTGTACCAGGTTTAATCACATTAGGAAAAACAGGCACAAATAATTTTGAATCACGTATGTATAATTTGGAAAGAAATGGTTATTCAAATGTAACTGGCTTAAAGCGAAAATTTGCTATTGAAGTAGAAGATTATGATGAAAAAGAAACAATCTTAGGTGAAATTTTTAGCAAGAGCAGGGTTCCAAACACAGAATTATTTGCATTAGATGTTGATTTAGTAATTAAATTATTATCATCATTAGATGGGAAAAAAATATATCCACAAGAAAAAACAAAAGAAGAAGTATTTGTTGAAGTAGGAAAAGAACGAGATGAAAAAATTGGTTCTGGCTTTATCCCTGATGGTGAATATTATTTGAACAGAAAAATAAAAGGTTTTGGTGAGGTTCAAGGAAAGGCTATTGTTAAAGATGGTGTCTTTACAGTTCTAAAAGGAAGCATTTGTGGACCAACTCCATCAGGTTTGATGCCGGCCCTAAGAAAAAATGTAAAAATTGAAAACAATATTTTATTAGAAAATATTAATTGTGATTCCCCTTCTGGTGCGGGTTGGATCGTTATTGGTAAATCTAATAATGGCTGGACAGAGTGGAAAGATAAAAATGGCCAATTCATAGACGTTTTTAGAAAAAAGAAAAAATAGACATTGATAAGTTCCAAAGAACAGGATGGTGACTATGATGAAAAAAACAAAAATAATATCTATTGCGCTGGCCAGCATACTTATTGTGTC
>CAYFRZ010000051.1:0-12696 GCA_964345675.1 uncultured Methanobrevibacter sp. | reverse complement strand
TAAGGTAATCTTATGGAATTCAATGAAAACCAAAAAAGAGTAATTACACATGAAAAAGGTCCTCTTCTTGTCGAAGCAGGTCCTGGTTCTGGAAAAACTACTGTTATTGTTGAAAGGATTAAATATCTGATTAACAATTTAAACATTACTCCTGAATCTCTGTTGGTTATTACTTTTACAAGAAAGGCTGCTGAAAATTTGCAGAATAGATTGAAAGAGCATATTTCTAAAGATGATTTGTCTAGGATGCAAATTTCTACTATTCATTCTTTTTGTCTTGAATATTTAAGATCAAAAGAGGAGTTTTTAAATCTTTTGGATGATGACAATTCAGAAAAAAAGGAGCTCTTTATTCAAAAGCATAAGAAATCATTGGGTTTCAAAGGTCCTGCGACCATTTTTGATTATCATATTCCTTCCATAATTGATAAATTTGGCGAATACACTTCTTTTAATGTAGATGTTGATAAACTAATTGAGTATATTGAAAAGACAAGACCTATTTCACAAGAATATTTGGATTTCATTGAATCTGAAACATATTTTTCTAAAAAACGAATTGATGATAATGGGTTTAAGGATGATTGGTATAATGCTAGATACCTGCAAGTTCCAAAGGCTTATCTAAAATATCTGGAATTTTTAGATGAAAACAATTATGTCGATTATGATACTTTGCAGCTTAAAACTCTAAAATATTTGGAAAAAGATCCGAAAACACAATTCAAAGCTGTTTTGATTGATGAGTTTCAAGACACTGACCCTTTGCAAAGTAGAATTTTTGAAATTCTTTTAAGGCAGAGCGATTATTTTACGGCTGTGGGGGATGTTGATCAGCATATTTATGCATTTAGAAGTTCATTTAAGGATTATTTCAAGGATATTAAAGAAAGATTTGGTGCTGAGATCATAAGTTTGGATGTGAATTACAGGTCAACCGCCAATATCGTTCGTGTTAGCGATTCATTTATCCGGCATCAGAGATGTGACTACACACAAAAGCATCCTGTAAGCAGTAATAATGAGTATGATAATGATACGTTTTTAGTTGAAAGTGAAGATTCACAAGATGAAGCAGGTGAAATTTTCAATATCATAACTGAACTGAAGAGATTAAACAAGATCAATGATTATGGTGAAGTTGCAGTTTTGTATAGAAAACATAATACTGGAACCATCACGAAGCTGATTGAACTTTTATGTGAAAATGATATTGACTTTGTAATTCGCTCTCAAAACGATTTGGCAGAACAAAATGAAGTCAAATCCGTCATTTTATTGTTGTGGTATCTTACTCGAAACATGGATGAAGGTCATATTTTATCTAATGATGAATTAAATGAATTTAACCTTAAAGCATTTTGTGGTGATTATTTCGAACCTGCATTTTGGTCGCTTGAGGATGAAACAAAAACATATCTATCAAGACTTCAGGATTCCTTCTATGATGATATTCTAAAAGCAGAAAATGAACTTAGATCCCTTCAAGGAAAACGTGCAGTCAAATCATATAAACGTGTAAGGGCTAATGAAACTCATGAAAACCTAATTAAAATATTTTATAATGTAAGTCTGCCTGTTGTTGACTTAACAAAGATTCATGAGGCAGATAGAAAATTCTTCAAAAATCTGAATAATCTGAGAAAAAGAATTTCAAATAAGGAACTGACAATATTGGATGTTTATTATGAATTGATATCCCTTAACTTCAATAAATTAAGCCCCGATAAAGTTAAAAACCTGTCAAGGTTAACCAAAACGATTTATAATTATGAGTCTTTTATATCACAGACTGATGTTAATGGGCTGTTTTACTTTTTAAATAGAATTATTAAAAATTACAGTTCAAACTATTCCTCACAAAACGGTGTGCAGCTAATGACAGTTCATGCGGCAAAGGGATTGGAGTTTCCAGTAGCTATTGTTGCATCACTTGAAAAAGACAAGTTCCCAATGAAAATTAAAGATTCTAAAAGAGAAAAACAGACAATATTCATGAAAGACACATTCTACACTCCAAATGAGTTTTTAGAATATAAAGATGTAACACTTGAAGAGGAAAATGAACTGGACAGACATGAAGAAGAGCGAATCATTTATGTTGCAATGACACGTGCAGCAGATTTGTTGATATTGTCATGTGTTGGTGAAACTCCGGATGTGATAAATAACATCAAAAAATATCTAAAAAAACCTAATTTTGATAATGTGACAATCAATAAGCATTTTATAAATGATGATTCAGAAAAACTTAAATTAAATTACTCAAGTTATTCAACATATAATCTATGCCCATATATGTATGATTTAGTTTATAATCATGGTTTTAAAGTTTCAAGTGAAAATGTAACACATATAGGAACAGTATTTCACAAAATAATGGATGCTGTTAACTTAAAACTTAAGAATAATGAAAAAATATCAAAAGAAGAACTAATGGATATTACTCAAGACATCTATAACTCAATGTTTGACATTAACAAAACACTGAAGGAATTTGAAAAGCTGAATGAATCTATTTTAAATTATTATGATAAATATTCACTTAATCACGAAGTAGTGGAAAGTGAACTTCCGTTTGAATTAGAACGTGACAACTATATTTTAAATGGTGCGATTGATTTAATTTATAAAATTTCAGATTCCGAAATTGCAATTCTTGATTATAAAAATGCAAAACATGATGATGATAAAATAGCCCACTATGAACAACAGTTATACATCTATGCTTCAGCATTAAAAGAAATGGGTGAATTTGATAAATATGAAATTAAAAAAGGAATAACTCATTTTGTTAAAACTGATTATCGCCATGAAGTCGATATAACTGATGATAAGATTAATAATCAATTAGAAGAATTAAATAAAGTGGCTTTAAGGATACGGAATTGTGAATATCCAAAAAGGAAAAGTGAATTCTGCGATGTTTGTAAATTTAAACTAATATGCGAATCTGAATAAATAAAAATCTAACTTAATAATTCTGAAATTAATAAAGCAGAATATTTTTAAAGTCAAAATTCCTGTGAGAAATAGAAATGGGACATTTACTACCCTTAAATAAAATCCAAGAATACACTTTGCGACATTCATCAAACAATACAAATTCAATAAAAAATGAGGATTTTTACAATCATATTTTAAATATTATCCATTTTTAAGTATGAAAATCAATTAGACAAATTTAAATATTCTTAAACACAAAATACTAATATCAATTATATATGGAGGTTACCTCTAAATGGATGATTATAACAATTTGAAATTTGCAAGCCTATTCCATGATATTGGTAAATTTTACCAAAGAGCAGATAACCTGGGCAAATCTAATCATGCATATAATTCCAAATATGAGAAATTAAATGTAAATGATTATGGTCGCTCTGGTGCTCATTCTAAATGGTCAGCAGATTTTGTTAACGATAACTTTGATGATTTAGTAGAAGATTTAGTATTATACCATCACAATCCTTCTAAATCCATGTATCCTGAGTTATGTAAAATACTTCAAAAAGCAGATCACCATTCATCAAAAGAACGTATTGATTCGAATGAGAAAAATGATGTTTTAATTACTCCCTTAACATCAATTTTTTCAAGAATTTCTTTAAATGAAGAAGTTAATGATGATTATTATGTTCCTTTAGTTGAACTTGATTTTAATAAACCGTTGCATCCTCAAGATAAGAATATTATGGAAGGTTGGAATTTAGTCCCTGAATATCAACATTTATGGAATAAATTTGAAAATGAATTTAAAATTTTGGAAAATAAAGATTTTGAGAGTGTATTAGCGCTTTTAAAAAAATACACTTCAACAATACCCTCAGCAACTTATTACTCTCAAAGTGACATATCATTATATGATCACTTAAAAACTACTGCAGCTATTGCTAATTGCAGATATTTGTACTCAAAAGAGAATAAATTAACACAAACCGATACAGAATATGTGTATAAAGTTATTAATGCAGATATTTCAGGTATTCAGAATTTTATTTATAAAGTTCAAACACCTGAAGATGCACAAAGTGGTATGAGTAAACGTTTACGTGGTCGTTCTCTTTATTTGACTTTGCTTACAGAAGCAATAGCTTCTAAGATAATTCTAGATTTAAATTTGGATTCTTCAAATATTTTATTCTGTGGTGGTGGGCGTTTTACAATCATTGCTCCGAATATTCAAAAAACAGAAGAATTGATTAATAAGATTAATTTAGAAGTAAACAATGAATTTATCCATAAATTTAATGCAGAATTATTCTTAAATATTGTTTCAATCCCTGCATGCGGTGATGATTTAGGAAATTTCGATGAAGTTTTATCAAAACTTACCACATTATTGAATGGAAATAAAAAGCACAGATTTGTTAACCAACTCGAAGATGTATTTAAAATTGAATCAGAAGTTGATTATGAACTATGTCCCGTTTGTGGAAATCCAACAAAATGTGATAACTTTTGTTTTGATTGTATGGAACATGAAGATTTGGGCGGAGCTGTTGCAAATGCCAAATATTTAATTAAATATATTTCAAATGATAAAATTACAGATTCTTTATATTATCCTAAATTAAACGTTGGTTATATATTTAAAAAAGGTAAAAAAGACATTTTAAATATAATAAAAGAAAATAGTCATGTTAAATTCACAATTTATAAATTAAATGATACTAATTTCTTAGATTTGGATATTCAATTTAAAAATGTTTCATTTGACTTTAAAGTAATTGGAAACAGTATTCCAAATATTGATGAAAATCCGTTATACTTTAATCACCTTGCTGAAATATCAAAAGGCGCTAATAAATTGGGAGTATTAAAGATGGATGTTGATAATCTTGGTTTAATATTCTCAAAAGGATTTAAACATTTGGGTGAAGGTGCTACAAGTATCTCAAGAATTTCTTCACTAAGTTTCTATCTTGATTTATATTTCTCAGGACGTATTAATCAAATAGTTGATAGATTTAATTTCACAACTGATTTACCAAAAGATACGGAATGTGAAATAAATGAGATTACTTTTGTCAATCGTAATGATGAAGTTTACAAAGAATTAATTTATAAACCAATAAAATCACTTTCAAAAGGTGAAGGAGAATCAACAATCCATATTAATTATTCAGGTGGGGATGATTTGCTTGTTGTTGGTCCTTATGATGATATAATTAAATTTGCTCAAGAATTTAGAAATAAATTCAAAAAATGGACTGCAAATAATGATTCTATTAATATTTCAGCAGGTATTGCAATTGTTGGACCAAAATTTCCTATTGGAAAAGCAGCAATAATGGCAGATGAAGAGCTTGAAAAATCAAAGGATTGTGGACGAGATAAAATAACAGTCTTTGGTGAAACATTAATGTGGGAAAGTAATGGTCTTGAAAAAGGATTTAATGAATTATTTGAATTTGCCGAATACCTTGAAGATAAAAATGAATCAAAAGAGATTTCAAGAGGTTTTACTTATTCTCTATTGAATATTTGGAATAATAGTTACAAAAAAACTATTAATATTTCAAATAAGGATGATTGGATTAAAGATATTCAAAAAAGAATGTCTACAAAAGCATATGTTCCACTATTTAAATATAAATTAAGATTAATTAAAGATCGTGAAATTAGAGATAAAATTGACAAAGATGGAATTAAATTCATGCCCTGGATTAAAACTCCTGTATCATGGGTTAGTTTAAGGTTAAGGTGATATAAATGTCTGATATTAATGAAGTTAAAAATAAACTTAATAAATGTTCTACATTAAGTGAAATTCCTGTAAAAGATTTCCTTGATGAAGAAAAAGGTTTTGCACATATTGTTGCAAAAGAATCAATTAAAGGGAACTTGAATACAACACAATTAAGAAAGTTCTTTGCAGCTTTGAAGAAAATGGAACAAAAGGACAATTGGGAAGAAGTTGAAACTGAGTTTTATTTATTAAAGCCAAGAATGGCTGTCTCAGTTGGTCGTAAAAATTTACCCAAGGTATTTTACAATGTGATTTTAGCAGCAATGGCTAAAGTAGATAATGTGGAAGATAATGAAGTAAAAATGAAAAATTTTGATATTTTCGTTAAATTTTTTGAAGCAATTGTAGCATATCATAAATATGAAGAAAGAATAGCTAAAAATCAAAGAAGGAGATATTAGGAATGTTTAAAGAAAATTATATTATTCAGGGAAAAATTGTTTGTAAAACTGGTCTTCACATTGGAGGATCTAGTGATGCAATAGATATTGGTGGAAGTGACAATGTAATTATAAGAGATTCAGTAACAGGTAATCCATACATTCCAGGATCATCCCTTAAAGGCAAACTCAGATTTTTAACAGAATTAAATGATAAAGACTCAGCTCAAAGTGTAATTGATAATAATGGAAAACCATCTGACAATCCGAATTGTCTTGCAGTTAAATTATTTGGTATTTCCGCAGATGAAAATCAAACTCAATTAAAATTCCCAACCAGGACTATTGTAAGAGATTCATATCCTGATGAACAAACAATTGACTTATGGAACAATGAATCTTTAGTTAGTGGTGCTGAGTTAAAATATGAAAATAATATTAATAGAATTAACTCTGCAGCAACACCAAGAAACATTGAAAGAATACCTAAAGGTTCGAAATTTGACTTTGAAATTGTATTTTCAGTGTATGAAGGTGATGATGATAATATTTCATCAGTTCTTGATGCTATGAGACTTCTTGAAGATAATTATCTTGGTGGTAGTGGTTCAAGAGGATTTGGTCAAATTAAATTTGAAAATATTAAATTAACAAAAAGATCCACTGATTATTACAAAGAGAATAATGATGAAGATGTAATAATTGAATCTGATGAAATTACAGATGTAATTAATGCAATTAAATAGGTGGTTTATAATGTTGGTTTATATTAAACCATTATCAACATTTCCAAAACTACATTCAGATACTTTATTCGGAGCATTACTCTCAGCAATAAGTGAATTATATCCTGATAAAGTTAATCAAATCATTGATAAATTTGAAGAGGGTAGACCACCATTCTTGATTTCTTCAACATTTCCTATGATATTTAATAGGGATATTAATATTAAATTCTATCCTAAATTAATTATTGGTAGTGATTTATCAGGAATTGAATCCAGTATTATTAAAGATTATAAAAAAGTTGATTATATTGATGAAAAACTTTTCAAGTCTTTAATTAATGGTGAAATGTCTGAAAAAGAGTTGTTAAATAATTATAATAACTATTATAGATATTCTAATTTATTAATGAGTGAAAAAAGTGATGTTGATATTGGTTTTGGTAAAAATATCCTTCCTCACAATAGTGTAAATAGATTAATTAATGACACAATGATATTTTACACACAAGGTGATAATTATAAAAATTTAGGATTGTTTTTCTTAATTAAAGTATTTGATGATGAATTCGATGCAATATTAAAATCAGCAATGAAATTTTTAAAAGATCGTGGTTTTGGAAGGGATATTTCAACAGGTAAAGGTCAATTTGATTACAGTATCGAAAATAATGATAATTCAATTGATATAGACAATGGAAACATGTTTACTACACTTTCAAGATTTATTCCAAGCGAAGATGATTTAAAAAGGATTAATAGTTATTCTTTTTATGAAATTGACTCAAAAAGAGGAAGGGATAAATCTGGAGAAATAAGAAAACAAGTGAGATTCTTTAAAGAAGGTTCAATATTCCCTAATTATCAAAAAAACTATGGAAACATTCTTAAGTCAGGTAAAGTTAATCCTGCAATTGAATACGGTTATGCTTTTCCAATTATATTTAATATGGAGTTGGAAGAATGAAATGCAGTATTAAAGTTTTATCCCCAGTTCATATTGGGTCTGGTGAAAAATACACCGCATCAGAGTATGTTAACTCAAAAGCAAAAACAAAAAAAGGGAATGTTTTAAATATTATCAAAAGAATGGATGTTTCTAAATATTTCTTATCACTTGATGATACTAAAAAAGACAATTTCCTAAGTGATTTATCTAATCCTAATTTCAATTTAAAAGATTTTGACGGTAAAATTCCAAATACATTTATGAAATATAGGGCTATTAATAAATCTAAAAAGGAAATTTCCCCTGCTCAAGAGATTAATGGAGCTATTAAAACTTTGAATGAATTATATATTCCAGGATCATCCATCAAAGGTGCTATTAAATCAGCAATTTTATATTATGAATTTGATGATAAAATGATTTCAGACATTTCACGTAATTTACTTAATCATAAAGGTCGTGTGGATAAAAATAAATATAAAAATTTTATGAATAAAATTTTCACTTCAAGAAATGCACCGACTCCTGCACAAGGGGATATAATGAAATTTTTACAAGTTTCAGACACATCTACAATTAAGTCTCCTACAGTCTATGATGTTGCAACAGTTATGGCGGCTTTTGAATTAGGAAATAATGAGTTTTATTCTAGAAATAAAAGAACACATGAACGAACTTTAAGTTTCTTTGAGACAATTGAAAGAGGTCATACTTTATCTTTTGATATCAATAATAATTATGATTTTGATGTTTTCAAAAGACTAGGTCTTGATAATAAAAAACATTTAATTGATTTAAAAAATATTAAAAAATCAGCATTTATTTTCTCAAAATCTTTAATTAATCATGAAATTGAGTTTGCTGAAGATTATAATATTCCTTATCTTTTGAAGTTTTATAAAAAATTAGAAAAACTGAACACTACTGAAAATCCTGTTTTAAAAATAGGTGCAGGTTCTGGATTTTTATCAACAACTGTTGGCTTGAAAATCAAAAAGTATGATGAAAAATATAATAAAAATCTATTTGATAAAATTGCTGATGGTACCCGTGGTAAAAATTATAATTATTCATTCCCTAAATCTAGAAAGATTACTCAAACTGGTGGAATGCCTTTAGGTTGGGTGCAATTATCCTTTGGAGAGAATTGAAAATGAAATCTTTAATTTTGAGTTGTGGTGGTTCTCCAGAACCACTAATTTTTTGTATTAATAATTACAAACCTGAATTTACATACTTTTTATGTTCAAATGATTCAGTTGATATTGCTAATGATATTGCAAAAAATTGTAATTTAAGTGATAATCAATTTAATTGCAATGTCGTTGAAAATCATGAGAGCTTAGAAGATTGTTTTGCAAAATCAAGAGAGATTATTAAAGAATTGCAAAAGGATTATGATAATGTCCATGTTGATTTTACAGGTGGAACAAAACCTATGGTGTCAGGTTTAGTTCTTGCAGCAATTGGAGAAAATTGTACTTATTCTTATGTTGGTTCACAAAATTCACAAGCTCGTGATAAAAATGGTTTAGGAGTAGTTCAGGATGGATTTGAATTAATTAAAAACCAAAGAGATCCCTATGATGTATTTGCAGTTATGGAATTTGAAAAAGGAATGGATTTCTTTAACAGTTATCAATTTGAAGCTGCAAAAACCAATTTTAAACAAGCTAGTGAAAAATTGGAGTCTATTGAACTTAAAGAACTATCTGAAATTTATTTAGAATTAGTGGAAGTATATGATAAATGGGATAAATTTAAAAATGTTAAAGGTAAAAAATTAACTTTGAATTTTCTACTAAAAAACATTTTAGAGAAAATTAATAATTCTCAAAATGTTAAAAATCATTTTATTGAATATTATCCTGAATTTATTCCGAAAATAGAACAAAATATAAAATTTTTAGATTTAAAATTATCAAAAAAAGGTAGAATTAAACCAAAAAATGTCCCTTATTATCTACCAGATTTGTTAAATAATGCTTATAGAAGAATTGAAGAAGGTAAGTATGATGATGCTGTTGCAAGGTTATATAGATCTATTGAACTTATTGCACAAATGAGTTTATCTGAAAAAAATATTATTAATGAAGATAATTTATGGAAAAACTCTGAATTTAGCATTAATGTTTTAGATGTAGATTTAATTGCTACTTTTGAAGTTCAAGAAACACTTGAAACATTTTTTGAGTATAACAAATCAAAAAGATATGGAAATAAAACATTTAGACTTGCTTTAAAAAATAGTTATGAACTTTTAGAATCATTAGGTTCAGATTTTGCAGCTGATTATTTAAATGATGATGATTTGAAAACAAACATCACTTCTAGAAATAGGTCAATTTTAGCACATGGTTTACAACCTATTGATAAAGAAAAAGCAGAAACATTGTATTCACAGGTATTAAGTTATTCAAAACGAGCATTTCCAAATTTAATAACATATATTGACATGTCCAAATTCCCAAAATTTGAATGATTACTATGAAATATAATATAATAAATTTGATTTTAAAAACTGATTTAAAGTTAACTGCCTCCCCAACAAAGGTTAGGGGATTTATTGGAAATGTTTATAAAGATTTTCCAATTCTCCATAATCATTATTCAAATGATAAATTTTTATATTCTTATCCATATGTTCAATATAAAATTATTAATGGAAATATTGTCATAGTTGGAATTGATGAAGGTGCTGATTTAATTAAAAAAATAGCACCAGAACTTTCTACTTTAAGTTTAGATAAAGAATACAAAATCACAGAAAAAATAATCCATGAAAAAGAATATGACATTAAACCAACTTCTGAAGAAAAACACTATAAATTTGTCACTCCATGGTTAGGTCTTAATCAAAAAAACTATCAAAAATATATAAATTCAATTTCTTGGAAAGATAAAAAAGAAATCTTAAATAAAGTTTTAGTTGGAAACATTTTATCCATGTCAAAAGGTCTCGGCATTATTGTGAATAAACGTTTATATGCAAAAACACATTTTGATGAAAAAATAGTGAATTATAAGGGAGTTAAAATGAATGCATTTAAAGGTGAATTTAAAGTTTATTATGATATTCCCGATTACTTTGGTTTAGGTAAAGGTGTTTCACAAGGATTCGGTTGTGTGAAGCAAATAAATGATGAAGAATAATGTTAACTGTAGTTGTTTATGATATATCGGATAACAGTTCAAGATTATATTTAATTAAAAAACTTCAATATTTTGGTCTTAAAAGAATTCAAAAATCAGTTTTCATAGGTTATCTTGAAGCTAAAGAAAGACTTGATTTAGCAAATGATATTGAAACATATATTTCAAAAGACACTGACAGCATTATCATTCTTCCTTTATGTGAAAGTTGTAAAAGTTCGATTTTACTTGTAGGGGATGCTAATATACCTCAGAATGATTTAAATTATAGATTTTTATGAGAATAATCATTGATGGATTTAATAAAACAATAAATAAAAGGGATAATCAAATTGTCATAAAAGAAAATGGGAATGAAATCGATTATTTTCTTCCAAAAGATTTAAAACAAATTATTATTCTTGGAAATGGTGCTGTAACATTTGATGCAATTGCAATTTTAGCTGAAGCTAATGTGGATTTAATAGCAATTGATTGGAAAGGGAATATCAGATACAGATTAGCTTCGAAAGAACATAATAATGTTCAAATAAGAAAACAACAATATTTTTCATTAAATGATAATAGAAGCGGATACTTGGCTAAAAAATTCATTGAATCTAAAATTAGAAATCAAAAGGCAACAATTGGAACACTTTCAAGATCTCGCGAGGGAGTGGAATTTTTAGATTTTCAAAAAGAAAAATTAGACAATTTATTAAAAGCACTTTTAGAAATAAAAAATAAACCATCCGAAAAAATAAGATCAGATATTTTTGGAATTGAAGGAATAGCTTCCCATGAATACTGGCAAGGATTTAGACATGTAATCAATGATGAATATGATTTTTTAAAAAGAAGTGGAAGGGGAGCACCTGATATAGTAAATGCAATGTTAAACTATTCATATGCAATACTTGCATCAGAAGTTCTAAAAGCACTACATATCTCAGGTCTTGATCCATATGCAGGATTTCTTCATTCAGATAGATATGGACGAACAAGTTTAGTTTTTGATTTAATGGAAGAGTTTAGACAACAAATTGTTGACAAATCTGTTTTAAAATTAATAAATCGAGGACAAATAAACAAAGATGATTTTGAAATAAAAGAGGGATTTGTATATATTAATGAATCATGTAGAAAACTACTTATTAAAACAGTTTTAGACAAATTGAATAATGAAGTAACATTTGAAGGAGTAAAAAAATCCTATTCTGATTTTATTGTAATTGAAGCACAACATATTGTTGACTATTTACTGTATAATAAAAAATATAAAACATTTCATATTCGATGGTAATGTGCAAACCTATTAATTTTTTAAAAAAAATGCAAATTATTATTTATCTGTAGAATTTTATTTTCAATTTTACACTTTATTTTTTTAATTTTAATCTAAATTCGACTATTTTAATTTAATTAAATTTAAAATATTCTTTGATTTAACATGAAATTATATTTAAATGATTAAATTTAATGAAAAGTTATTTATATTAAGTGTGCATACCTTAATATAGACTTTAACTTTTTTTTAATTTGCACATTAAAGTCTGAAATTGCAAGTATTTTAAGTTAAAAATACTGAAATAGCCTAAATTTTAGGGGCTATTGCAAAGATAATTCCAATAAAATAAGGATTGTGACGTGTTGCAGTCGTCGTCAAAACAATGACTTAGACCATATTGCAAAGATAATTCCAATAAAATAAGGATTGTGACCTGTTTGACTCAAACCGAGCCTTAAACCTACCTCAAT
>CAYFRZ010000050.1:0-12728 GCA_964345675.1 uncultured Methanobrevibacter sp. | reverse complement strand
TAAAATCACAATGGAACAACATTAAATAATAATAAATTATAAAATATTTTTAAAGGAGCTTTACTATGGATTTGAGAAAAATTGGTATTCTTTTAATATTTGTTGGAATATTTGTAACTATTATTTTTATAAGTGATAATAGACTTTTTGTACCTGCTTTAACTGTAACTGTTTTAGGATTTTTTATAACTGTTGTTGGTTTTGTTATTGAAATTAGAAAACAAAAAATCAAAAATGATAAATTAGAAAAGGATATTGATTCTATTCTTCAACCTTTAATTACTAAATATTCAAATTTAAATAAAAAATATCTTAAAGAATTTGAAGGGGAAGAATATGGCCAAAAAAGACTTCAATTAAACCTTGATTTAGAAAAAGAAATACTTGAAAAGATTCCTTATTTGGATAGTAGGGAAGTTAAAAAAATTGTAATTCAATTTAGTCAGGAACAAGACAAAATGAATTAATTTTTTTTCAATATGTGTAATAATGTACATTTTATTACAACAAGGATTTAAATAGTACATTATATAAACTATATTATGTGAAATAAAAATTAAGTGGTATTATGTTTTCCCCAAGTTTAAAAGAAATAAGAGAAATAGGAAATGATAAAGAATATAAGAGGATTCCAATATCTTATGAATTATTTTCAGATATTGCAACTCCTATTGAAGTTTTAAGAATTTTAAAACGATTAAGTAATCATGTGTATATGTTAGAAAGCGTTGAAGATTCACAAAAATGGGGAAGATACAGTTTCTTAGGTTTCAATCCGCTTTTAGAATTTACCTGTCAAAACGGTATTGTTCAAATAAGGGGAGATAAAGATTTCAATGGACTGAATAGTGATGAAGTAATTATTGAAACTAATAATCCTGGTGAAGTGATTAAAGATTTAATTAGAAAAAATAAATCTCCGAAATTAGATTACTTACCTCCATTTACTGGGGGTTTTGTTGGTTATTTTGCTTATGATTATATTAAATATAGTGAACCTTCTTTGAATTTGGATGCTGAAAACCAAGATCAATTCAAAGATATCGATTTAATGTTATTTGATAAAGTCATTGCCTTTGATAATTTTAAACAAAAGATTGTCATTATAGTAAACATGAAAACTGATGATTTGGAAAAGAATTATGCTGAAGCATGTGAGGAATTAAAAAATATTGCCAATTTGATTAAAAATGGAAAAAAGGCAGAAATAGAACCAATTAATTTAAAATCAGATTTTAAACCAGTTTTTTCACGTGAAAAATATTGTGATATGGTTGAAAAAGCTAAAAATTATATTTATGAAGGGGACATATTTCAAGTTGTTCTCTCAAATAAGATTGAAGCGGAGATAACTGGAAGTTTATTTGATACATATAGGGTTTTAAGAACAACAAATCCTTCTCCATACATGTTTTATTTTTCAAGTAATGATATTGAAATAGCCGGTGCTTCTCCAGAGACATTAGTCAAATTAACTGATAATCAATTATATACTTTTCCACTTGCTGGAACAAGACCTCGTGGAAAAACAGAAGAAGAAGATTTAAAACTCGAAGAAGAATTGCTTTCAGATGAAAAAGAATTGGCAGAACATAATATGTTAGTTGATTTGGGTCGTAATGATATTGGAAGAATATCGGAGATCGGTTCTGTTAGTGTTGATAAATATTTATCTATTGAAAGATTTTCACATGTAATGCATATAGGTTCGACAGTTAGTGGAACTTTAAGAAGTGATTTGGATTCACTTTCAGCTATTGATTCAATTCTTCCAGCTGGAACTTTGTCAGGCGCCCCAAAATTAAGGGCATGTGAAATTATAAATGAGATTGAAGATAATAAAAGGGGAATATATGGCGGAGCTATTGGATATGTGGATTTAAGTGGAAATATTGATACCTGCATATCAATTAGAATTGCATTTGCTCGCAACAACAAAGTTTTCATCCGTTCAGGTGCAGGAATTGTTGCAGATAGTGTTCCGGATAAAGAATTTGATGAATGTTTAAATAAAGCAGCGGCTGTAATAAATGCATTAAAAATTGCTAATGGAGGTATTTTATGATTCTTTTAATTGATAATTATGATAGCTTTTCATACAATTTATATCAATTAATTGGGGAAGTTAATGAGAACATTCAAGTTTATAGAAATGACAAAATAACATTGGAAGGGATTTGTAATTTAAATCCTGAAGCTATTATTTTATCTCCGGGTCCTGGAAAACCTGAAGATGCGGGAATTTGTATTGATGTAATCAAAGAATTTCATGATAAAATACCAATTTTTGGTGTTTGTTTGGGTCATCAAGCAATTTGCACTGCATTTGGTGGTAAAGTATCTCATGCTAAAAGATTAATGCATGGTAAGTCTTCAAAAATTTCACTGGGTCCTGATTTTATATTCAAAGGATTGCCTAATGAAATAAGTGTAGGCAGATATCATTCATTAAGTTTAATTGAAGACACTCTTCCAGATTGTTTAGAAATTATTTCAAAAGCAAAAGATGATGGTGAAATAATGGCGGTAAAACATAAAAATTATAATGTTTATGGGATGCAATTTCATCCAGAATCTATATTGACACCAGATGGTTTAACTATTATAAAAAATTTTACAGAAAAAGTTGAAAGGGAGATATTATGATTAAAGAAGCAATTTTAAAAGTATCTAATTATCAAAATTTAACTCATGATGAAGCATATCAAACAATGGATGAAATCATGAGTGGTGAAGCAAGTGAAGTTCAAATGAGTGCTTATTTGACAGCAATGTCTATGAAAGGAGAAACAATAGAAGAAATAACTGCTTCTGCTGAAGCAATGAGGGCGCACTGTGTAAGATTGTTGAATGATAAAGAAGTTTTAGAAATTGTCGGAACTGGAGGTGATGGCTCAAATACATTCAATATTTCAACTACTTCATCAATTGTAATATCTGCAGCAGGAGTTCCTGTTGCAAAACATGGAAATAGGTCAGCTTCCAGTAAATGTGGTGCTGCAGATGTTTTGGAACAATTGGGTGTAAATATTTTCATTGAACCTGAAAAAAGTATAAAATGCTTAGATGAAATTAATTTATGTTTTTTATTCGCTCAAAATTATCATTTATCTATGAAATATGTGGCAGGTGTTAGAAAAGAACTATCAATTAGAACAATATTTAACATTTTAGGTCCTTTAACTAACCCTGCTGGTGCTACAATGCAGGTATTGGGTGTTTATGAAAAAGAACTTGCAGAATCTTTAATTTTTGTATTAAAGAATTTGGGTGTTACATCAGCACTTTCAGTTTATGGAATGGATGGGATGGATGAAATATCTGCTAGCGATAAAACATTCGTATCTGAACTTAAGGATGATAAAATAATGTCTTATGAAATTTCACCTGAGTATTTTGGTATGGACTTAGCATCAAAAGAAGATCTTGTGGGTGGTGACGCACGGGAGAATGCAGAAATTACATTGTCCATATTGAAAGGTGAAAAAGGACCTAGAAGAAATGCGGTTTTATTAAACTCTGCTCCAGGATTGTATGTTGCAGGTAAAGTGGAATCATTAAGGGAAGGTGTTGACCTTGCTGCTGAAATGATTGATTCTGGCAAAGCGTTAAAACAACTTGAAGACTTCATTGAATTTACAAATAGCTGATTATTATGTTGGATGAAATTGTTGAAAAAACAAAAGAAAGAGTTGAGCAAGCAAAAAAAATAATTTCTTTGGATGATTTAAAAAAAGAAGTTTCATTTATGGAGGTATCTGATGAATTTCCTTTTAAAAAAGCTTTAAGTGAAGATGATATCTCAATAATTGCAGAAGTTAAAAAAGCATCCCCATCTAAAGGTTTAATTACTGAAGATTTTGATTATGTTGCTATTGCAAAAGATTATGAAAAAGCTGGTGCTTCTGCAATTTCAGTTTTGACAGAACCTTTCTTTTTCATGGGGTCTGATGATTATTTAAGGGAAATTGCAGAAAATGTTAATATTCCTCTTTTAAGGAAAGATTTTGTTGTTGATGAATATATGATTTGGGAAGCTAAACTGCTTGGTGCTTCTGCCATATTATTGATTGTTTCCATATTGGATATAGTTCAATTAAAAGAATATTTGGATTTAGCTCACGATTTGGGACTTTCAGCAATTGTTGAGACTCATGATGGTGATGAAATTAGAAAAGCAATGACTGTTGGGGCTGAAATAATTGGTGTTAATAACAGAAATTTAAAAGATTTTACAGTAGATATTGAAAATAGTATCAACCTACGTAGATGTGTAAGTAATGATATTATATTTATTTCAGAAAGTGGCATTAAAACAAAAGAAGACGTTGCTAAATTAAAGGAAAATAATGTTGATGCAGTTTTAATTGGTGAAACTTTAATGAAAAGCAATGATAAAACGACTATGATTGCGGAGTTAAAAAATGGTTAAAATTAAAATTTGTGGACTTAAAAGATTGGAAGACATAGAATTAGTAAATAAATATAATCCTGATTATGTTGGTTTTGTATTTGCAGATTCAAAAAGAAAAGTTTCATATAAATTAGCCAGGGAATTAAAAAATAATTTAAATCCTGATATCATTTCTGTTGGTGTTTTTGTTGATGCATCACAAGAAGAAATATTGGATTTATATCATGAAGGGATAATTGAAATTGTACAGCTTCATGGTTGTGAAAGTGAAGAATATATAAAAGATTTAAAAGAAAAAACAAATTATAAGTTAAAAATTATTAATGCTATTGAAATGTCGGAGAATGTTGATTTATTAAAATATGATCAGTCACAAGCGGATTATCTATTATTGGATAGTGGTAAAGGAAGTGGAAAAACATTCGATTGGCATTTGATAAGAAATGATTTAAAAAAAGACTTTTTCTTAGCAGGCGGATTAAATATAAATAATGTTAATGAAGCTATTTTGGAATTTAATCCTTATGCTATTGATTTAAGTTCTAGTCTTGAAACTGACGGATTTAAAGATGAAAATAAAATTAAAGAATTTATGGAGGTTATAACTTGAGTAAAGGACGATATGGTGAATATGGTGGACAATACATATCTGAAACATTAATGAATGAATTGCTATATTTGGAGGAGCAATATAATTATTATATGAATGATTCCGATTTTGTGGAAGAACTTGATACATTATTAAAAGAGTATGCAGGACGCCCTTCTTTATTATATTATGCTAAAAGAATGACTGAAGATCTTGGTGGGGCTAAAATTTATTTAAAGCGTGAAGATTTAAATCACACTGGTGCTCACAAAATTAACAATGTATTGGGCCAAGTTTTACTTGCTAAAAAAATGGGTAAAACAAGGGTTATTGCAGAAACTGGTGCGGGTCAACATGGTGTGGCTACAGCTACTGCAGCAGCTCTATTGGACATGGAATGTGAAGTATTCATGGGTGAAATTGATACTAAAAGACAAGCTTTAAATGTTTATAGGATGGAGTTGTTGGGAGCTAAAGTTCACTCAGTAAAATCTGGAACTAAAACTTTAAAAGATGCAGTAAATGATGCATTTAGAGATTGGATTGCTCGTGTTCATGATACAAATTATGTAATTGGATCAACAATGGGGCCACATCCATTTCCAATGATTGTTCATGATTTTCAAGCTGTAATTAGTGCTGAAGCTCGTGAACAATTTTTAGAAAAAGAAAATAAACTTCCAAATACTGTTATTGCATGTATTGGTGGTGGAAGTAATGCTATGGGAGCATTTTATAACTTCATTGATGATGAAGAAGTTAAATTAATCGGATGTGAAGCTGGTGGAAAAGGTATTGATACACCGTATAATGCAGCAGCTTTAACTAATGGTGAAATTGGAATTTTTCATGGAATGAAATCAATTTTTAATCAAAGTAATTATGGTCAAATCGCACCAGTGTATTCCGTATCTGCAGGTCTTGACTATCCGGGCGTTGGTCCTGAACATGCGTATTTAAGAGATATTGGAAGGGCAGAATATGTTCCCGTAACTGATGAGGAAGCGGTTAATGCATTTGAATATTTATCAAAAATGGAAGGAATTATTCCTGCTATCGAAAGTGCACATGCTGTTGCTTATGCTATGAAATTAGCTCCAAAAATGGATAAAAATGAGATTATAATGATTTGCCTTTCAGGAAGGGGAGATAAAGATGTCAGATCAATTGCGGAATATAGGGGAGTTGATTTGAATGAGTAAAATAGCAAATGCATTTAAAAATGGGACTGCTTTCATTGGTTTTTTAACTGCAGGAGATCCAACTGTTGATAAAACTGTTGAATATATATTGGCTATGGAGGAAGCAGGGGCTGATTTAATTGAAATTGGTATTCCATTTTCAGATCCTATGGCTGAAGGTGTTGTAATTCAGGACGCAAATGTAAGAGCTTTAAAGCACAATACGACAACAGATGATGTGTTTGATATTGTAAGGATGGTTCGTGAAAAAACTGATATTCCCTTGGTATTTTTAACTTATATTAATCCTGTTTTCTTCTATGGTTATGAGAAATTCTTTAAAAAATGCGGGGAACTGGGAATTGATGGTATCATCTCTCCAGATTTGCCATATGAAGAAAAAGATGAAATTAAAAATATTGCTCTTAAATATGATGTGGATGTTATTTCTTTAATTGCTCCAACTTCAAGTGAAAGAATTAAGATGATTGCTAATGATGCTACCGGCTTTATTTATGTTGTATCTTCTTTAGGAGTTACTGGAATGCGTAGTGAAATTAAAACAGATTTGAATGCTATTTTAGCAGATATTCGTGAAGTAACTGATTTACCATTGGCAGTTGGTTTTGGTATTAATACTCCCCAACAAGCAGAAGACATTTCTAAAATTGCAGATGGAGTTATTGTTGGCAGTGCAATTGTAAAAATAATTGAAGAACATGGTGAAAAT
Source organism: uncultured Methanobrevibacter sp. (assembly GCA_964345675.1). Lineage (GTDB taxonomy): Archaea > Methanobacteriota > Methanobacteria > Methanobacteriales > Methanobacteriaceae > Methanocatella. The sequence continues at coordinate 5,814 of CAYFRZ010000050.1, read as the reverse complement.
GCTACTGATGCTTTAAAAAAATATGTTTCAAGCATGAAAAATGCTTGTAATAAATAATCAATATTAAAAAGATAAACTTATTATATATAAAAAACAAATATAATTACATTATTAATAAGAGGATTATTTATGTTTAAAGCAGAATTAAGTGATTCTAGTATACTAAAAACCAGTTTTGATGCTATTTCATCTATTGTTGATGAAGTACAAATTCAAACTGATAGTGAAGGCATGAGATTAGATGCCTTAGACCGTAGTCACATAACTTTCGTTCATTTGGAGCTTAAATCTAGTTTGTTTGATGAGTATATTTGTGATGTTCCTGAAAAAATTAATATTGATACTGATGAATTCATGAGGGTTCTTAAAAGAGCTAAATCACAAGATAGAGTGTTAATGTCTGTAGATGAAGGTAATTTTATTATCACATTTGAAGGTGATGCTACAAGAACTTTCAAAATAAGATTAATTGATATGGAATATGATAATCCTGTTCCACCTCAAATTGAACATCCAACAACATTTAAAGTACGTTTCTCAATCTTAAAAGATTGTATTAATGATATCGATATTTTCTCAGATAAAATCGCTTTACAAGTTGATGAAGATTACTTTATAGCATCTGCTGACGGTGAATTTGGTGATGCAAGTATTAAATATCTCCATGGAGAAAATATTCAAGAACATGCAAAATCTTTATTCTCATTAGATAAGATTAGAGAAATGCTTAAAGCAGATAAATTTTCAGAGGAAGCTGAAATTAGTTTAGGTACTGATATGCCATTAAGTTTAACTCTTAATATGGTTACTGGTGACGGTAAACTCAGTTTCTTGCTTGCTCCTAGATTAGAAACAGATGAATAATTGTTCATTTGTTCAATCCTTTTTTTTATTTTTTAAAAGACAACTTTAGAGATGGTATTAAGTGGATCAGTTTTATCAGGAATTGCGTAAAATTCAAAAAAAAGAGCGTAATAATGGTACTTTAGCTCGTGTAGAAGAAGATTTTTATGCAAGTATTCATGAGTATTTGGATGAGTTGAGGCAAAAAGCAATTAGGGATCCATTTTCTAATATTCATGGGATGCTCAAAGAAGCTCAAATTATCGCAACAGAAATTTGTGAGAGAAGAGAGCATAAAATTACTGATGCAGCTGTTGTAAATATTCATAGGTCTTATCATCTTTTCACTGGTAAGCCTAAATTTGATTTAGTTGATACTACTCCTCTTAATTTAACTCCTGAGGAAGAAAAATTTTATTTTTCTCTACTTGATACATTAAAAAACCATAGGGGAAATATTTCTTTAGAAAAATTATCTGATGGTGATGTTGAACCTAATGAAAATCAAACTAATACATTAGTACCAAAACCTAAAGAAGTTAAATCTAAATCCGGTACTTTAATGTCTGATGACAGTATTGAATCTAAAGACGAAGTTTTAAATCGTTTAGATGAAATTAGTAGAGCAAAACCAATTAAAGAAGAAATATCAAAATATAAAGTTGAATCAAAAGTAACACCAAATCCTAAACCTCAAGTGAAAAAAGTCCCTAAGGAGAATATCGATGACAATATTGATGTTCTTAATGAACAAGATGAATTTTATGATTTTGAATCTAAAAAATTGGCAAAAGACATGGAAATTGTTACTATGCTAGTTTTTGATGAAATTAATCCTATTGTTGGTGTTGATGAAAAAATTTATGGTCCATTTAGGCCTCAAGACTTGGTGACTTTGCCGTTGGTTAATGCAAAAATATTTTTCAAAAATAGAAAAGGTCGACAAGTTAAAATCTAACTAATTTTCCATACCTTTAAATAACTTAATAAATAGATATATTAATCGTATCTATTTGTGATAATAAAAAATTATAGTTTATATAATTTGGATTTTTGCTGTGTGTAAACTTGATGCGTTACAATACAGTCTTAATCTCTAGTTTTTTAATACTGATATTAGATTTAGATAAATTCATAGATAGGTTTACAATGATTTATTAATTACGGTGAAAATATGAAAATACCAAAAGAAAAAAGAACATACTGTCCGCACTGTAAAAGACACACTGTGCACGAGGTTCATACTGCTAAAAAAAGAAAAGCTAGTGAATTAACCTGGGGACAAAGACAATTCAGACGTGTAACTGCTGGTTACAGAGGTTACCCAAGACCTTTACCTGCTGGAAATAAACCTGTTAAAAAGTTAGACTTAAGACTTAAATGTAAAGAATGTGGTAAATCTCACATTAAACAATCTTTTAGAACAGGAAAACCGGAATTTGTAGCTAAATAGGTGATTAACATGGTTAGTAAAGGTAGAGGAAACTTTTTAAAAGTAAAATGTTTAGATTGTGACAATGAACAAGTAATCTTTGATCGTGCAGCATCTGATGTGAAATGTATTATTTGTGGTAAAACTCTTGTCAAATCTCGCGGTGCTAAAGCTAAAATCACTGCACACATAGAAAAAGTTTTAAACTAGATTTTCTAGTTTAAACTTGTTTTTACTATTTTTTATAATTTTTATTAATGTTGGTGAGAATATGGTAAGAAAAAGTCAAGAATGGCCTGATGAAAGGGAACTTATTGTTGGTACTGTTTATAAAGTTCTTAATTATGGGGCATTTGCTAAATTAGAAGAATATCAGGGCAAAGAAGCTTTTATTCATATTTCGGAAGTGTCTTCTGGATGGGTTAAAAACATCAGGGATCATGTAAGAGAAAATCAAAAAATTGTTTGTCGTGTTCTCAGAGTTAATCCTAAAAAGGGGCATGTTGATGCTTCTTTAAAAAGAATTCGTGAAGACCAAAGAACTAAAAAAATCCAACATTGGAAAATAGAGCAAAAAGCTGAAAAATTCTTAGAATTATCTGCAAAATCATTAGGTAAGTCTTTAAATGATGCTTATGATGAAGTAGGTTATGAACTCATGGATATCTTTGGTGATGTTTATGGTGCTTTTGAAACTGCTTCTGAAGAAGGTGCAGAATCCCTTACTGAAGAAGGCATTTCTCAAGATTGGGCTGATGCTATTGCTGAAGTAGCTCAGAAAAATATTACTCCTCCTGAAGTTCATATTAGTGGTTATGTTGATATTGAAACTTTCGTACCGAATGGTGTTGAAATTATTATTGATGCACTTAAAGCTGCTGAAAATAATGGTGAGGAAGAGGAAGAAATTAAAGTCCAATGTGTTGGTGCGCCTAGGTATAGGATTACTGTAAAATCTACTGATTATATCTTAGCTGAAAAAGCTCTTAAAGCTGCAGCAGATAGATGTATTGCAGTTATTGAAGAATCTGAAGGTAATGGTTCTTTTCTAAGAGAGTTAGATAATAATTAGATTCTTATGAATATGAAAATGAATAAATGTCCTGAATGTGGAATTTATACTTTAAAAGATTCCTGCCCAAAATGTGGTGGGAAACTTAAAGTTATTTATCCTCCTAAATTTTCTGTTGAGGATAAATATGGAAAATATCGTCGTATTTTGAAAAGAGAATCAATGAAGGGGTAATGTACATGAATGCTGCTGAAATAAATATTTTAGAAAAAATAGAACTGGAAAATCCTATTTTCATTGAAGCATTACCAGGTCTTGGACATGTTGGTAAATTAGCTGCAGATCATATGATTGATGAATTAGGGGCAACTAAATTTGCTGAAATTTATTCTCCATCTTTTCCACCTCAAGTTCTTATTAAAGAGGATGGGATTATATGTAATATGCTCAATGAGTTATATTATTTAAAAGATGTTGGTGAAGATAATTTAGATTTAATTATTCTTGTTGGCAATACTCAATCTTTATCTCCTGAAGGCCAGTATCTAATCTGTAAAGATATTTTAGATTTTGTTAAAGATCATGGGATAACTAGAATGTTCACTCTTGGTGGTATGGCTATACCTCAACCTGTTGAAAATCCCAAAGTTTATGGTGCGGCTACTGATGAATCCACTATTGAAGTATTAAAAGAAGCTGAAATTGAAATTAGATCTAATGATGGTGGTATTGTTGGCGCTTCCGGATTATTTTTAGGTTTGGGGGTTCGTCAAGGAATCCAAGGTGCTTGTCTTATGGGTGAAACTCCAGGATATTTTATTGATGCTGAATCTGCTGAAGTTATTTTGAAAAAATTATCATTATTACTTAACTTTGAAATTAATACTGATAAATTAGATGAAAGAGCTGAAGAAACCAGACAAATGATTGCTAAAGCTCAACAAATGGAACAAGATTTAATCAATAAGGCTAATACTGGAAATGCCGATGATTTAAGATATATTGGATAAAATTCAATATATTTTTTATTATTTTTTAAGTACTTGTGTACTACTTTTTTTTTAATTACTGAACTTTTTTTTAAACTTAACTTATTAGAAAAATAAATATATTTTATTTTCTAACATTTAATCATGTTAGTTAATGTTGATTTTCATGTTCACAGTTGTTTTTCAATGGCATCATCAAAAGATATGATGATAAAAAATATGGCGATTAAATCTAAATTAAAAGGTTTAAGTCTTTTAGGAACTGGAGATGCATTTCATCCTAATTGGTTGGATATCATTGATGAAAGCACTAATTATTTGGGTGATGGTATTTACAATTGTGAGGATATGAATTTTGTTTTAACAACTGAAGTTGAAGGAAAAAATAGGATTCATCATTTAATTATTATTCCGGACATGGATATCGCTCGGGAACTGTCAAATAAACTTCCATCTGCGAATAAAGGAGTAGATGGGCGACCAAAAACAAATTTATCTGGTGTGGAACTTTTGGAGTTAGTTCGTGAGTATGATTGTTTAATTGGTCCTGCTCATGCATTTACTCCTTGGACGGGAATGTATAAATCTCATAATAGTATTTATGATTGTTATGAGAAAAAAGTTGATTTTGTAGAATTGGGATTGTCTGCTGATTCTTATATGGCGGATAGAATTTCTGAACTTAAAGATTTTCCTTTTCTCACAAATTCTGATGCACATTCGCCGTGGCCTCATAGATTGGGTAGGGAATTTAATCAAATAGAACTGGAAGATATTTCATACTCTTCAATAAAAAATGCATTTAAACATAACAAGATTAAAGCTAATTATGGTTTGGTGCCGAACTTAGGAAAGTATCACATGACTGCATGTACTAAATGCCATAAATTAATTAATCCTGCAATTGCTCGTGAGAATAAAATGAAATGTAGCTGCGGCGGAACAATTAAAAAAGGCGTTGACTTTAGAATTTCTGAAATTGCGGATTATGATAAGCCTAAACACCCGGATTTTAGACCAAAATATGTTCATTTAATGCCATTAGCTGAAATAATTTCTGCTATTTATAATAAAGGAGTTACCACAAAAACAGTTCAAAATAAATGGCAGAAACTAATTGATAATTTTGGAACTGAAATTGATGTTTTAATTAATGTTAATTTAGAGGATATTGAAAAAATAGATTTAAATATTGCCTCCGCTATTAAATCATTTAGAAATGATGAAATAGATATTATTCCGGGCGGTGGGGGTAAATATGGTCAGATTTCTTTTGATAAAATAAAAAAACAAGATAAACGTAAAATAGTCACTTTGGATAATTTTTAGAAATACGGACTTGGAGGGATTTGAACCCTCGATCTTAAGATTAGGAGTCTTACGCCCTTCCAGACTAGGCTACAAGCCCAAAATTTATAAATTAACTTTAAAAAATTATTTTAAAAAAAAGAGTATATAAAGAGCGGACCCGCCGGGATTTGAACCCGGGGTCTTCGGATTAGAAGTCCGACGCCCTATCCAGCTAGGCTACGGGCCCT
>CAYFRZ010000049.1:0-12770 GCA_964345675.1 uncultured Methanobrevibacter sp. | reverse complement strand
TATGGAGCTTTTATTTTGTATTTAGTCATATTAATATATTAGCTCCACTTAATATATCAATTTTACTACTTTTAAATTAAAAAATAAGAAAAAATATCAATAAAAAAAAATTTTAAAACTCAAAAACTAGTAAAATTCAAATCACACAAGTTTTTGAAAGAGCCTAAGTAAAAAAAATAATCAAAATTGGTGGGGTCGTGTCCCCCCTCTACTTAAAAAAAAAGAGCAAGTGTTATAAAAGTAAACACTTGTTTATTTATTAATTATGTTTTTTTCTTTTATATCCAACAATTAAAAAAATCAAAACAACAACAATCATGACAATTGTTTGAACATTGAATACATCATCATCAATTTTTTTAGTTATTTCATATGATTGCTGATTATCAACACCAGATGAATCACCACCTGATGATGAAGCACTTGCAATTGCAATGCCTGAAGAACCATAAGAATAATATGTAGAATTCAAATCACCATTTCGGGATTGGGAATCAGTTTTACTTGGATTATTACCAATAATACGCTTATTATTCCTACTAATATTCAATGAATTCCCACCATTACTGTTATGATTTAAAGAATTGTCTCCGGCATTTATCCATCCTAATCCAATGCCAGTTCCCTTGAAAGGATTGTTGAAATAACTTTTTAATCCATCAGAATATTCATCAGCACTCATCTTACGAATTGCTTTAGAACCGTCAGTATTATTTACAATAAGATTTCCAGTTCCTCAACTAATAGTAACAGCACGATTACCACCATACTTACGACCATTCAAAATATTATTCGCAACAATAGAACTGACAACAGTTGATCCACTACCATCTTTCAATGCAACGGCATAATCACTATTAGTTGAAACATTATTATACTGAATATTATATTTATGATCTCCAACAGTGATTTGAGAATAACTAATACCATAAACATTAAAACCTTTCTCAAACTCATTTACAGTACCGACAATAATAGTATTATTCATTATCCTATCATCGGAATCCTGAACTTCAATTCCTGCAACCAAAGCCCAATTGTGTTTACTTGCAAAACCAGTGATATTAATGAAATTGCTAATAATATCAATCTGAGTCACACCATAATAATTTTGAGAATAAATTCCAATATTCGGACCATTACTATAACTACTAATGTTATTAAAAGCAATCTGAATATTTTCTGCTTGTCCAGTTACTTGAATAGGGTAAGCAGTACCATGTGCCTCTTTACCACCACTTGTACGGATATGAATATTATTACCATAAATCACAACATTACTAGACAAATATAAATCCAGCCCATATAAATAATTAACATTACCTTTTTGAGTAATATAATCATTCTCAATAATTGTATTATTCTCTATTATTGAATTGTGGCATGCATAAATCAGTACTGCATCCAGTGTCGGTTCTCCCTGAGCAACACCATTGACAACACAACGAACGTAATTATTTGAGAGTCTTAAACCTTTGCATGAGTCTGCAGCCAGTCCAGCAACCGAATCCATACTGATACCACCATAAATTTCAGCCATCCAATTAACAGCTCTCAAAGGAAGCTGACAATCAATGATATTGCCTGAAACAATAGCATCACGAGTATTGGTCAAAACAACACCATAATTATAACCATCATTTAAAGCATTACCTTGAAGTTTAACAGTATTATTTACTAATTTGACATCAGACAACCCTTCATCAAGTCCATTTGAATAAATTCCGAATCCAGTAACATTTTTAGGTACAGTATAATCAATATCAATATTATAAATAGTGACATTATTGCCATTAATCAATACACATGCACCTTCATTATCGCTAAACTCCTTATCCAAAACAAAATTCAGATTAGTCAGCATCACACCATCAGCATTAATGTTAAAAACAGTATTGTTAAACAATGCATTTCGACCAGTAATCTTAGTATCAGGTGAATCAATAGTTATAATACCTTTATCTGTGAATTTACCACTAAATGTAATGACATTACCACCATAATCCTTTTTCAAAACATTACCTTCATCAAAATACATCTTATAATTCCTCTGATTAATAACAATGTTCTCATTTGTTGATTTCAAATTTTCAGAAAAGACATTAAAAGAATAAGATTCATCATTATTAATTCCAACACCGGCATCATCAATACTTGCACTATGAGTCAAATTATCATCAATACTATTAGAAGCAGAAACAAGACCAATACAAGATAATAAAATACTAAATATTAAAACTAATAACAAAAATTTATTAATTTTCAATTTAAAATCCCATCCTAACATTTAAAATTTATAAAATTACACCAATATAGTCAAACTACCTCAGCATAATATAAAGTAAAATTTAATATTTTCAATACAACAATATTTAAAAAATATTAAATATACTTTATTAATATTAAATATTAACAAAACAATATATAAAATTTTGTAAAAAATGGAAAAATAAAAATTAATTATAGATTGATTTAAAAAATAGCATAACAACAAATAATCTCAAAATATGCTGCATAAAAAAAACACATCTTTATTGTAGAAAACTAATTAAATAATCTAATTAATATTTAAAAATGTGAAATAATGTATACAAAAGAATTTATTTTAAATGAAGTTAACACCATAAGAGAATACATCGGTCATGATAAGGTGAATATTTATATTGAAGAAATTCATTTTAATGAAAATACCAATGAATTATGGATTATCACTGAAGACAGGCCGGATAAATCAGCCATTATTGGAAAAGGTGGTTGGGTTGTTGGTAAACTCAGAGAAAAGTTAGGTCTTGAAAGCATTCATGTTGAATCATATGGTGACTTTTTAAATAAAAAATACAAATTAGACTTATCAAAAAAGACTATTTTCAACTTAAATTCAGATTTAGTTGGCTTAAAAAACCTGGAAAAAATTATTGACGATAAGATATCAAGTATTTACAGTTTTAATTTCGAGAATTATTTAAGTGAAAATGAATTTAAAAAATCAGACAAACATGAAGCAGTTGTTGCATTATCCGGTGGTGTTGATAGTAGTTTTTCATTAATTTTAGCTAAAAAACTCGGATTCAATCCTATTGCTGTTACAGTTGATCCTGGAACCATCATACTTCCAAAACAATTTAAACGAAATATCAAAAAGATATGTGATGAGTTAAATATTTCACATGAATATCTCAAAACTGATTATTCAGATGTTATTAATGAATCTTTTACAGGCAAAGTTCATCCATGTGGAAGATGTTCTAAAAACACTGGAGAACTCGTAAAAGAATATGCAAAATCAAAAGAAATACCCATAATCATCTTTGGTGATATGCTTGCAACCGGCAGTCAATGTATAAATTTACTAGAAGATTCATTATATCGATTGAATCTTCCAGCAAGTTTAAGTACCAGCAAACAAGAGATAAAATCATTGATTAAAAAATATAATTTAAGTACATTCAAAGGATTCGGTTGTCCACTTCTTTATGAAGTTCACAAAAAATTTCCACATATGAAAAAATTTTCAATACAAAGAATCCTTAGAGAAACACGTTCAGGTGCATTAGAACCTGGAGAGGCATTAGATTTAATATGGAGTTTTTATAAGGTTTGATAATATGATGCATAAAATTTGTCCTAGATGCGGATCTAGAAAAGTAGAATGGATTATACCACAAAATTGGTCCCAATGGGTTTGTTATGACTGTGATTATACCGGACCTATCATTGAAGGTAATGACGAACTAGCTGAAGAAATCCATGAAAACTACTTGAAATCAAAAAAAGAATAGAATCAAGATGATTAAAGGATAGAGATATAAAATAGAGGCTGAGCTTTACTTAGGTTATTAATAAGTACTCCATTAAATCTCTATTCATTATAATCATGCTTCAATAATCAAAGATTACATCTGCATATAATATATTCTAAATAGAAGTATATAAATATTTAGGCTTACCTAAATAACTATTTTTTTAAAAAAATATAGGAATTTTATTAAATTCCATGTCTTTCAAATTCAACATTTAAAAATTCTTTAATATTTCCACGTGCAATTTCGACCATTTCAGGTGCTGGTCCACCAGGAACAGATCTAATTCTCACGTTTTCAACAGGATTTAAAGCTTTTTGAATTAAATTATCAGGTAAGTTTAATTCTTCAAATTCCAATTCAACTGCAATACCATCAATGAATTTAGAAGTAATATCTTCTTCCGCCATATTATTGGCAGTTGCTTCATTAACAATTCTCCCAACAATTTTATGAGCAGTTCTGAATGGAACTTGTTTTTCACGAACCATAATATCTGCTAAATCAGTTGCAGTTGCAAAATTTTTACCTGCAAGTTCACTACATCTTTCAGTTTTAAATTCAACAGACAATAACATTTTAGTTACAATAGATAAAGTATCTTGAGTAACTTTTAGTGAATTCCATAAGTGAGGAGTTATTTCTTGCAAATCTCTATTGTAAGTATATGGAATAGCTTTAAGAATAGTTAAAATAGTGACTAATTCACCATTAACTATTGCACATTTACCTCTTGCAAGTTCAGCCACATCAGGATTTTTCTTTTGAGGCATAATAGAAGAAGTTGATGAGTATTCATCCGCCATTTCAATAACACCAAATTCATATGTACTCCATAAAACTAACTCTTCACAGATTTTAGATAATGTAGTACATAATGATACTAAATCAAAAACACTTTCAGCAATGAAATCCCTTGCAGAAACCCCATCCATTGAATTTTCCAAATATGCATCAAATCCAAGCAAATCAGTTGTTAATTGCCTATTAATTGGAAAACTAGTGGTTGCCATTGCAGCAGAACCTAATGGGTTTAAATTAACACGTTTGTAAGTATCATCTAACCGTTCATAATCTCTTTTAAGAGCCTGTACATGGGCCATTAAATGATGAGCAATAGTAATTGGTTGAGCATGTTGTAAATGAGTAAAACCAATGAAAACATCTTCCAAATGTTCACCTGCCATTTCAACAAGACCTTCCATAAATTCTAAAATGCCAATTTGAATATTAATAATTTCTTCCCTTAAAACTAATCTAACATCACAAGCTACTTGATCATTACGTGATTTAGCAGTGTGCATAAAACCGGCTTCAGGACCGATTTTAAAGGTAACATAATTCTCGATAGCCATATGAACATCTTCAACAGAAGGGTCAAATACTAATGCATCATAACCTTCTTCTTTAAGAGAATCAAGAGCACATAAAATTTTATCTGCGATTTCTTCATCAATAATTCCTTCATGCTTTAACATTGAAGTGTGAGCAAAATTAGTTTTAATATCCGCTTCAAAAAGAAGTTTATCTGCTTCAAGTGATGAAGTATAAATAGCAGCTTCATCAGTCATTCCAGTTTTAAAACGACCATTTCTAATATTATCCAAAAGAATCCCTTCTAAAAATGATTAAAATAAATTGTAATAAAAATAAATAAAAAAAGAAATAAAGATTATAAAAATCTTATTTTTTCATTTCAGTGTATCCGCATTTACCACAAGCGAATCTGTCACCGTGATCAGCCATGAATACACCTTCGCCACAACGAGGACAAATTGGGTTTTTTCTTTCAATTTTGTCGCCATCTACTTTGTAAAGATCAGATTTTTTTACCATTAAAATCACCTATTCTTCATCTTCTGCTTCTTCTGCAGGTTCTTCAGGTTCTTCGTTTTTAGCTAATACATGATTAGTTTCAATGTATTTTAAGTCATCTACAGTTGCATAAACTTTAGCATATCCTAATGCTTTAGGTTCACCGTAGTGAGGTTGTACATTATCGACTACAATTAAATCTTTTTTAGTGTTTAATAAAGCAACTAATTTAGATTTAATATCTAATATTTTAGGAGTTGCTTCTCCATCATAATCAACGTAAAATTTAATTTCTTTTCTGTTAAATAATTTATTTTCTTTTTCTTCAATGAATTCGATTTCCATAATAAAACCTCATTTATTTATTCTTTAATAAATCCGTCAATAAGCTTTTGAGCTTTATTTTTTAAATCAGAAACTTTTAAAAGTACTAAACCTTCATTTGGCTGACCATATAAAATGGTAGTTTCTGGATTTGCCATTATGATGCAAGGAAGAACTGCAAGATCTTCTTCCCCTGCTACTTCAATTACATAACATTCGCCAGAGTTAGATAATTCAAGAGCGTGTCCTATGGTTTCCCATAGATCATCAGTAATAGTTCCAGCAGGATTTTTAGCTTTTAAAATGTGTTCTGCACGTATAATTTCATGAGTATGATTTTTTCTTTGAATTACATTATCTATTATACCAATATTTGGGTATAATTCATATTTAGTAAGATTACCAAATGTTGCATCACCAACAGAAATTAAAAACTCGGAAGATTTAATTTCATCAATTGCATCTTCGAAGTTAGGATATAATTTGCCTAAAGGCCTTTTAAGCTCAGATATTATATCTTCATTTTCTGCATCTAAACGTAACACAATAAAACCTCTATCTTACTCTTAAGCAGTATTCACCCGCAACAGTAATGTTTAATTCACGAGCTACACTAGATTCTTCAGGATTAGTTATAATTAAAAGACCACTCCAATTGTCAGAAGTTGGATTTCCACAATTTGGACAGTGATCTTTATTTGAAATCATCTTACAAACAGTACAAGCTTTCATTCTTTAACCTTCTTATTCTTTTGTTTAGCTTCTTCAATCCATTCAAATCTGCCTAAATTAGTTTGTCTCATTGTGAGAGGAATTTTAGAATTCCTACTATTTTCAATGTTATTATTTGATTCATCTTTAATAGAAACACTAACTGCTCTAGCCCTAACTAAGTCTCCTTCTTCTAAAACTTTATTAGATTCTTTAGCAAGTAATGCTCCTCTTTTAGCATCATAAGTGATATAATCATCAGTTACTTGAGAAACATGTATTAAACCATCCATAGGTCCAATTCTCACAAAAGCTCCATAATCAACAATATCAATTACTTCACCATCAAAAATCTCATGTTGTTCTGGTTTAAAGAAAATTGCTTCAAAAACAACATTATGGTATGTAGCTCCATCACCAATAATGAGTTTACCATCACCAATTTCAAGAATATCATTAACACAAATGAGTAAACCTAATTTTTTATCTAAACGACCACCATATTGTTCGTTTAAAGTCTCAATAGCGACTTCATTAATAGGACTTTCAAATTTGTAAGGTGGAATTCTTACAGTGCCCTTAATTTTTGTTCTATAATACAAAATAATCCCTCATTTTATTAATAAGTTTAATTAATATTATATTTTACCTTCAATAGCAATATATTTTTTTTGTCTTAAATATACAACGGTTATGCATTTATCCTTTGCACGATTTTTCAATTCAATATCATTCGTAGCTAAAACTTCTGAAACTCTAAGTAACGCATCATCCACAGTTTCATTTTCAAGTAATGAAATATCCTTTATTTCAACTTTTGAAGAATTAGCCAATTTTAAAGCTAAATTTGCATTTAACCTTACTTTCGCATTTTTATTTCGTTTTAAACCCTTCAATTCATTGATAACAAAGCTTGGAGTAGTTAAATCATAAGAAGGTAATAATTTTTCAAGTTCAGTGATGATATCAACATTGAACTGAAAAGGAACCATAAAAAAATTGGTATCAATTACAACTTCTTTAGAGTTCATTATTTTCCCTCTATTTAATAATACCGTAACCAATTAATCTCCAACGAGCTCCAACTCTACGACTTAAAGCTACCCTATCACCTGGACTTGCACATACAGGTAATTTAAGCATTACTTCAACATCATTTTTCTTAGTAGAAGTAACAACACCGATTGTAGTTGTAGTACCACAATTAATCATTAAAGGTTCTTTAAGTTTAATCGGAGCAACATCACGTTCTTCTTTAGTACCAACAACACGATCAAGTAAATTAGCATCCATTTTAAAACTATCTAATACATCAGGTAAAGTACCCTCTTCACCAGCAACTGTACCAGATAATGAATCTGATTTAGTTAAAGATGGATCCAATTTAGTTGCAATACCAACAAGCCCGCCAGGACCAATTTCATCAACTTGTTCACCATTAGCTTCAAGACCAATAATATCTGATATTAAATTCATCCTTTTACCATCATTAGTAGGACCCGGTCTAATTTCAATAGTGTCACCAAGTTTGAGTTTACCTTGAATTAAAGTACCTCCAATGACTCCACCTTTAATTTTATTAGCACCAGAACCAGGTTTATTAATATCAAATGACCTTGCTACATGCATTAATGCAGTATCATCAACATTCCTTTCAGGAGGTTGGATTTGTTTAAGCATTGTTTCAATTAATATATCTATATTAGGTCCTTGTTGAGCAGAAACAGGTATTATTAAAGCATTTTCAGCACAAGTACCTTTAACAAATTCCTTAATTTCATTGTAACTTTCAATAGCTCTTTCTTTTGAAACAATATCAATTTTATTTTGAACTACAATAACATCTTTTACACCAATAACATCAAGTGCCATAAGATGTTCTTTAGTTTGTGGTTGTGGACAGGTTTCATTTGCAGCAATAACTAATACTGCACCATCCATAATTGCAGCACCAGATAACATAGTCGCCATAAGAGTTTCGTGACCCGGAGCATCAACAAAGGATACTTTTCTAATTAATTCAGTTTCACTCCCACAAATTGAGCATTTATCATCAGTAGTATAACATTCAGGTTCACCACATTTCGGACATTTTCTAAATTCGATATCAGCATACCCTAAACGAATAGAAATACCTCTTTTTGTTTCCTCACTATGAGTATCAGTCCAAATTCCTGATAATGCTTTTGTAAGAGTGGTTTTACCATGATCCACGTGACCAACTAAACCTATGTTAACATCTGATTGTACGTTCACAGATAACCACCTTTTTTTATAATTTTAATTCGACTTAAAAGTAAAATAAGAAAAATAGAATAACTATTCCTCTTCTTCACTAACACCAATAATATCAACTATTGATTTACTTCCAGCTTGAGTAACTACAGTGTTGATTTGTACAATATCTTCAGCAATAGTGTTTCCTCTAACAGTTTTTCTTCTTTTAACACCATCAGCTTTAGGATGATAACCTATACCGCCAGTTAATAAACTTTTGATTCTTCTAGTACCGGAAACATCTTTTTTCATGGTGAAACCATTTTTATCACTACCACCAGTAACTTTTAAAGTGTAACCATCCAAACCGACAAGTCCACCATCAAATTCTTCACCGATAGTCAAACCATTGAAAGCTTTAGTTTCATCCACTTCAATTTGATGAGTTTCAGCACCTTGAGATACAACAACTTTGAATGCCATGGTATTTTCCTCCTTAATTTTTTTATATGTAATAATAATTTATTATTCAAAAAGACCAAATTTACCCCAATCAGGATCTTTCTTACGTTTAATTTCTAATAACTCATAAAGAGTTTCGAATTCATCTTCAGTTAATTTATCCTTGAATTCTCTTTCAATGAATTTATAATGTTTTTCAGAAACATCAACGAACAATTCATCCCCTTCATCGAAATGTTTTCCAACAATAGCATCTTTAATAGCCATAGCAACCCTTTGACCTCTAGGAATGGTTGGCAATGTTTCACCTTTATCTTCCATACTGGCTATTACACCAACATATTCACCATTCTTATTGATTAATGTTTGACCTTGTTTAACTGTACCACTAAGTGATTCAATTCCAATGATTGCAGGTTTACTTTGACGGAAAACTAATTTAGGCAATGCAATGAATTTTGCAGGTTTAACAATAGCATCATAAAATGCTTTCTTTTTATTTCTTTCAATTTCTTCAGTCCATTCCTGATAGTCTTCAATGATTTGATATATAACATCTCCTTTAAAAAGTTTAACTTCAGAGTTGTTTAAATCATCTAAAGAGTTAGGATGAACATCCACATTAAAAGCAATTATAGCACCATGTGCTTCATTTTCAGTTAATGCAATATTAGAATTAATAATGTCCCTACGACTTACATCACCAATGTCCGCTTCACGAATAGGAATATCCAAATCTCTTAATAACTTAACTACAGCTTCAAGAGAACCTAATGTATCTGCTTTAACTAAAAGACCCTCATCTTCAGTATTAATAGTAATATCTTCAATTTCTTTTAAGAGTTCTTCTTCAACATTCTCATCATCACTTAATACTCTAAGTGGTGAACCAGAAACAACATCATCTAAATTAGGTGCAGCAATCTTAATACCTGCTGCTGCAACAACTTCATCTAATTTTCTGAATTTCTTTTTTGAATCTCTCATTTCTTCAAGTGGAAGTGGTCTTAAAATAGACCTAACTTTAGTAGTTACAACTTCATTTGAAGAATTAATTAAAGCAATTTCATCATTAGTTCGTAAAACACCATCATAAATAATGCTATCAACTGTAAGACCTAATCCTACTTCTTCCTTAATTTCCAATATTGTACCCTTAGCAGGAGCATCTTCATTAATTTCTAATTGTTCAGTTAAATATTCTTGAGCGAGTCCAAGCAACATTGCTAATACTTCAATAATACCTTCACCAGATTTAGCACTAATAGGAATAATACTAATTTGTGAAGCAAAATTACTAATTCTATCAAATCTTTCAGATTGGAAACCCTCTTTATGCAAAGTACCAACAAGTTCATAAAGTTTAAGGTCTAACTCTTGCTTAACACTTTGAGCTTGTTGATTAAAAGATTCAGTAAAAGAAGCACCTTCATGTGTCTCCCAACCAAAAATTCTATCAATTTTGTTAGTAACAACAATGAATGGAGTTTTATACATTTTAAGAATATTTAAAGCTTCATAAGTTTGTGGTTTAAATCCATCATTAATATCAACAATTAAAATTGCCAAATCTGCTAATGCACCACCACGTTTTCTTAAACTAGTAAATGCTGCGTGTCCAGGAGTATCGATAAAGAATAAACCTGGGATTAAATCTTTGATAGTTAATTTTGATATAAAATTTCCACAGATTTCTTCAATGGTATCATTTGGAATTTCAGTAGCACCAATATGTTGAGTAATACCACCTGCTTCTTTATCCGCAATGGTACTTCCTCTAATATAATCTAACAATGTGGTTTTTCCATGGTCTACATGTCCTAAAACTGATACAATTGGGGATCTGATTTTCATAATATCTTCTTTGACAATAAATTTTTAAAATCTAAATTTATTCATAAATTAAATCGTTATCAACAATATGATAATCGCAAATTTCATTTTCATTAAAGAAAAGAGCAATTTCTCTTTCAGCAGATTCAGGGGCATCTGATGCATGGATAATGTTTCTTCCAGTATCCATAGCAAAGTCTCCTCTGATAGTTCCAAGATCTGCTTCTAAAGGATTAGTTGCACCAACTAATTTTCTAATAGTAGTAATAGCTTCTTCTCCTTCAATTACCATAGCTAAAGATGGTGAAGAAGTAATATATTCAACTAAACCTGGGAAGAATGGTTTTTCTGCATGTTCTCCATAATGAGTTTTTGCTAATTCTTCATCAATTTGAATTAATTTACAAGCAACGATTTTGAGACCTTTTTGCTCAAAACGAGACAAAATTTTACCCATAAGACGTCTTTGAACAGCGTCGGGTTTCATCATAACAAAACTTTTTTGAATCATTCTTTAACCCAGTTAACTTTCCTTGGAACTCTTCCGAGTTTAATCATATTTTTTTCACATTTACTGCTACAAAAGAAATAAATTGAGCCATCTCTTTTGACGTACATTTTACCTGTACCCTCTTCAATTTCTTTACCACAGAATGAACAAGTTCTCATGTTCTTACACCTTCTTAAGGAGTTCTAATTTCCTTAGCTTCTCTAATTGTATCAAGTAACATTAAAATGTCGCCTTCCCTTACAGGACCCATAATGTTTCTTGTTAAAATTCTTCCTTTATCTCTACCATCGAGGATTCTGCATTTAATTTGCATTACCTCACCAGTCATACCAGTTCTTTTTAAGACTTTAATGACTTCAGCAGGAGTTCCTTCTTCCATGTAAATCACCGTAATTCAATTAAAAGAATCTAATCTTTTAATTCAGCAACTTTTTCTACGATTTCAGCAACAGCAGCTTCAGCATCACCAGCATCTACAATACATGCAGAAGCGGTTCCAACAGTTAATCCAGCAGCTACACCAACTTGTTCTTTAGTAGGTAAGTAAACGTAAGGAATTTCTTTTTCATCAGCTAATACAGGAATGTGTGCAACAATTTCAGCAGGATCTACATCTTCTGCGATAACAACTAATGCTGCATCTCCTCTTTCGATAAATTTAGTTACTTCGTTAGTTCCTTTTGCTACTTTACCAGTAGTGTACGCGGTTTCTAATGCTTCTTCAGCTTGTTTAGCTAATTCTTCAGGTGTGTCAAATTTTACATAAATGTTTGCCATAAAATATACCTCCTTTTTCATCTGGCTATGCCATCCATCGGCAGATATTACAATTCATTTTGAATCATAATATAATGTAATTATATATAGTTATATTATTTTTTTAACTATAAAAATTACTCAAATTATTCAATGGAATAATTTAATATAGTTTAATAATACTAATTCTTGAACAATTCATATATCACTAAATATAATCCCGAGAAAAAAATAAGAGGGATTAAACTTTCAATACAAATACTTCTGAATTTTATATAATTTTTAGCAAAACTAAAAATAAAAATTTAGTAATTAATGAAATAATTCTAGAGAACTAGACA
>CAYFRZ010000048.1:0-12789 GCA_964345675.1 uncultured Methanobrevibacter sp. | reverse complement strand
ATTTAATCTTTCTATTAACTATTTATATGTTATAAAAAATAAAACTAATAACAATAGTAATTTGTAATGGGGAATTTTAATGTATTGGTTTTTTGTAATTCTTTCTTTTTTGCTTGCGGGTATAAAAACTCAAAAACCTAATAAATATAAAAAAGTTTCAGTTATCATTCCAGCATATAATGAAGAAGATACTGTAGCTAAGGTTGTAAATGTGGTTAAGAAAGTATCCTTTGTTGATGAAATCATCGTTGTTAACGATGGATCTTCTGATAATACTGAAGCTGAAGCTTTAAAAGCTGGAGCTATTGTAATTAATCATGAGGTTAATAAAGGGAAAGGTGAGGCTTTAAAAACTGGATATAGGGATGCTGAATGTGATATTATTGCATTTATTGATGCAGATATTTATAATTTAACATCTAGTAAAGTTGAATCAATGATTAAACCTATTTTGGAAGGTAAAACTGATATTACTAAAACTAAATTCTCTCGAGCAAGTGGACGTGTCACTGAATTAACTGCTAAACCATTACTTAACTTTTTCTTCCCAGAAATTTCATTTGAACAACCATTAAGTGGTCAATTTGCAGCACGTAAAGAAATCTTAAAAAAAATTAATTTTGAAAGTGATTATGGTGTGGATGTTGGTATTGTTATTGATGCTGATGTTTTAGGAATTTCAATTATGGAAGTTGATATTGGTGCTATTGAACATGATATGTCCCCACTTTCTGATTTAAATTTAATGGCTAATGAAGTTGTAAGAACCATTATCGGTCGTGCTAATAAGTATGGAAGGGTTACAATGATTGATGACATCGGATATTATATTAGAATGTCAATCGTTGGTTTATCTTTAGTAATTCTTGGTTTATTTACAATATTTTTTGTAAAATTTGTTCCATTAGCAATTGGAGTTATAATTTCAATCATTGGTCTCTTAATTGCAATTTTTTATATTTTTAAAGTAATTATCAAATCAATCGTAATGTTTAAAAAGACACCGGGACGTAATTTGATAAAATCTTTTGTTAAAATTCATTTTCCAATGATTATTTCCATTATTATATTACTTTTGATGATTTCAACATTTCTTGGTGCAGCACACTTTGATCATGGTGTATTATCAATTGAACCTAACTCTAGAAATCTAATAATTTATGCTGATGATTCTCCAAGGGATGCCATTTCTGTTAGAGGACCATATACTATTGATGCTGCAATTGAAAATGAATCTAGTCAAATACGTATACCTTATGATGCTATGATGACATTGGGTGTTGGTGTTAATGATACTATTCAATTAGGCGAGAATACCTATAAAATAAATGAAACTAGGTCTGGAGAACCTGATGTTTTAAGGTTACCTATTGAAGTTAAAAAGTTATTAGATGTTGAAGATGGTGATGTAATTCAAAATAGTCGTTTTAAATATGTTTTTGATGGTTCTTTAATTACTCATACTTATGAATACAATAATACTACAATTAAAGAAAAGTATTTTATCACATCAAAGGAAAAACAATCATCTACATATGAAATACTTTTAGATAATGAGTCTGTTGTAAAGTCATATGGTACTTTTAAATATAATGAAACTTATGATATTTCTGTAGACGGAAGTTACCTAACCTCTTTTAGCTATAAAAATAATTTAACAAAATCCTTTAAATATGATGGTCATATTGTAAAAATAGTATTTATGGATACAAATTCCACTTCAATTAAACAATTTTCTAGTGAAAATCAAGGTTTTTTCTTAAAATTTAATTTTTAAAAAATAGTATAATAAATCTAAAAAGAATAATTTCTTCTAGATTTATTTATCATATGCTTTCACAGCTTCTTCAACATCATCGTAAAGACCTAAAGCAGCAAGTGCACCAACTTTTCCTTGTTCGCCTGTAACAGCAATTAATGGAATATTTAATTCTTTTGCAATTGATTCTGCTGTTTCAACATCCATCATTCCAGACTTTGTAGCAATTGAATATTCCCTTAACCGTTTTGGAATATCTAAACCTTCTAATATAGCAATTGCTGTTTTATCAGATAATGTATCTCTTTTAAGAATTTCAATAACTCTATTTATTAAATCTTCTTTTTTAGATTCTTCCACAGCAAATGTTAAAGCAATTGATACACAATTTTGAGTTTTATGCGGATTATGAGGATATAATTGGACAATAATATGATCTAAATATTCAAAACCTTCATTTTCAAGCTCAACACCTAAATTATGTGCCATAGTCCAGGTAGCTCCAGCATCTTTAACATCAGTATCGTCAATACCGATTACTACTTTCTTAAGTTTTGGGGTAACAACAGTAGCTTTTCCCGCCTTTGAGCCTCCTCCAACTTGAATAAGCTCAATGTATTTAACACCTTCACCCATTCCTCTACACATTCCAGCTCCAACACCAGCACCCGCAAGTCCACTATGAGTTATTTTAACTTCATCACCATTAACAACAATTTCATCAATTCCTGCTGCATTGAAACTCGCTTTAAGGTCTAATGGTGCTTTTCCAACATGGCATTTATAAACATGTTTATTACCATCACGGTAAGCTGAATCGATTAACTCCGAATTACTTCTGTATTGATTTAACAACCAATGTGAACCAGAAATGCATGGGTGGTATTCAACAAGCTCTACTTTGTCTCCGTCCACCATAGTTAGTACTTTTTTATATGGAGCAATCCATGGATCGTTAAATCTTTTTTTTAATTCATCAGGTTTTAATATTTCCATGTAATCATCTATTCGTCTAATTCCCTTAATCTATCACACATTTTAATAGCTGCTTCAACTGCACTTTTTGCGTTTTTAACACGTCTGTGTGCATCTAATCTGGTCATTCCAGGTCCAGTAATACCAAGTGCTACTGGTGTATCGTATTCTAATGCTAAATCAGCAATTTTACGGGAAGCATGTTGTGCTACAATTTGATCGTGATCGGTTGCACCTTCGATTACAGCACCTAATGTTACTATAGCATCGTATTTTTCTGATTTTAATAATTTTTTAATTACGAGAGGCATATCAAACACACCAGGAACAGCAATTACTTTTGTAATTTCGCATCCTCTATTTTTTGCTTCTGCTTTTGCGAGTTCTAACATCATTTGTGTAATATCATAATTAAATTCTGCAACTACTGCTGCTATTTCATATTTTGCCATTTTATCTAACCTCTATAATTTTTTATATATTTCCACTGAATAATATGAGAAGGAATCCTGCAACTCCACTTAATACCATAGTAAATATAATAAAAAGTGCTGCAAATTGTATTTTTGTTAATTTTTTAAAATCCATACAAATTTATCTCCATTTTTTTATAAATTATTTTTAACTTCCTCAGCTAGTTCCATAGTGGTTGCAGAACCACCTAAATCACAAGTTAAAATATTTGCATCATTAAGTACTTTTAATATTGCATTATCAAGTTTATTAGCCTCTTCATTTTCGCCAAGATATCTTAGCATCATGATAGATGAAAGCATCATAGCTATTGGATTAGCTTTTCCCTGACCTGCAATGTCTGGTGCTGAACCATGAACTGGTTCAAATAATGCTGCATTTTCACCAATATTTGCAGATGGGATTAAACCAAGGCCTCCAACAAGACCTGCCCCTTCATCAGAGAGTATATCTCCAAAAAGATTGGTGGTTACAATAACATCAAAGCTTTCTGGTTTTGTAATAAGATACATTGCTGTTGCATCTACATAATAGTCCTCGGTTGCAATTTCAGGATATTTTTTGGCAACTTCATAGAATATTTCTCTAAATAAGCCGTCACTTTTTTTTAATACATTGGCTTTGTGAACACCAGTTACTTTATTCTTATTATTTTCTTTCGCATATTTAAATGCATAGTCAATAATACGTTCTTCTGCTTTGCGTGTAATAATACGTCTAGCTACTGCACCACTTTCAGTATAACTTTCTTCACCTGCAATGTATAATCCTTCCGTATTTTCACGTACTATCATGAAATCTATATCATCAGACAAAGATTTGGTGTTAGGATATGATTTTATAGGTCTTAAGTTAGCAAACATTTTCATTTCTTGACGTATTTTAACGATTACATCAGCTGCAGTTTCACCTGCAGCACCAAATAAACAAGCATCAGATTCTCTAATAATATCTAAAGTTTCTTTAGGTAATGCGGTACCGTTTTTTTCAAGGCATTCATCACCAGCTTCGCCGTAAACATAATCAAAATCGATGTCTAAAGCATCTAAAACATATATTGTGGCTTTCATTACTTCATTACCTATTCCATCACCTGGAATAACAGCAATTTGATATTTATTTTTTGTTTTTGAGGTATTCAATTAAACCACCTTGTTCTAATATTTCTAACATGAATGGAGGTAATTTTTTAAATGTGAGTATTTCTCCATTTTGAGATTTTATAGTTGCATTTTCCATGTCAATTTCAATTTTTTCCCCATCTTCTATAATTTTACTAATTCCTGGTGCTTCTAATAGTGGAATTCCGACATTTGTGGCATTTCTATAAAAAATTCTTGCAAAAGATTCAGCTATCACTGCTGATACTCCAGAACCTTTAAGTGCTATTGGAGCATGTTCTCTTGAAGATCCACATCCAAAGTTAGTTCCTGCAACAATAAAGTCACCTTTTTTGCATTTATTGTTAAAATCAGGATCTAAACCTTCCATACAATGAGCAGATAACCTTTCTTCATCTGTATAAATTAAATATCTTCCTGGAACAATAATATCTGTATCAATATCGTTTCCAAATTTCCATGCTGTTCCTTTCATATTAATCACTCCGGAGCTACAATTTTTCCTTCAATTGCTGAAGCTGCAGCAATAGTGGCAGAAGATAAAAATACTTTTCCATCAGGACTTCCTTGTCTTCCTTTAAAGTTCCTATTTGATGTTGAAAGACTTACTTCACCTGGACCAATGATTCCAGTATGCCCTCCAAGGCATGGACCACAACATGGGGCTGATACAAGCGCACCAGCTTCAATAAATATTTTAATTAACCCTTCATCTAATGCCTTCATGTAAATTTCTCTTGATGCTGGAATAACTAACATTCTGGTATCTTTAGCTACTTTATTACCTTTTAATATTTTAGCAGCATCTCTTAAGTCACTTAATCTACCATTGGTACAAGAACCTAAAAATACTTGGTCAATTTCTTGATCCACTTCACTTATTGGTTTTACATTGTCTACATTGTGAGGACAAGCGATTTGAGGTTCTAAATTACTTACATCAATATCAATCATGTTAAGTGAAGAAGAATCTAAATCAGTTTTAAATATTTTATATGGCTTGTTTGAACGTTTTTCAACATAATCAATGGTTTTTTGGTCAGGTTCTACTAATCCAGTTTTTCCACCCATTTCAATTGCCATATTGCATAAAACCATCCTATCTGAAACACTCATATTGGATATTGTTTCACCAGCAAATTCACAAGCTTTGTAAGTTGATCCATCAGCACCTATTTTACCAATAATATATAAAATAACATCTTTTGCACGGACATTTTCTTTTAAATTTCCTGTTATGTTAAATCTATTTGTTTCAGGTACTTTTAACCACAAATTGCCTTCAGCAAAAACCATTGCCATATCAGTTGATCCAATACCTGTTGAAAATGCTCCCAATCCACCGTGAGTACATGTATGAGAGTCTGCACCTACAATAACTTCTCCAGGTACCACATGACCTTTTTCTGGCAAAATTTGGTGGCAAACTCCTGCATTAACATCATAAAAATTTTTAATATTATATTCTTTAACAAATTTTCTCATTATTATATGATTATTAGCTGAGTCGATAGAATCTGCTGGAACTTGATGATCAAAGGGAATAACAATTTTTGATGGATCCCAAACATTTTTTGCTCCAATTTTTTTAAAAGATTCCACTGAAAGAGGCCCAGTTAAATCATGAGTCATCGCTACATCGATATTTGCTATAACTATGTCTCCAGCTTCTACATTTTCTTTTCCAGAAGCTCTAGCTAATATTTTTTCTGACATTGTTGGCATATTATAAACCTCTTATTAATGATAAATATTATATTTATTATAAAATATATAATGATTGCTTTATTTTCAGAAATTTAATTTTAATATATTTATATAATATGTTTAACAAAATTATACAATATGAGTAACTCAATTTTTAAAAGATTTAAGAAAAAAGAAACTCCTATTATTGATGAAAAACCTCCTATTTGGGAAGATAGGATTTTTTGGATTTCAACTTTACAAAAAATTGCTTTTCCTGTATTGAATAATTTAGCAAGAGATTCTCTTAGAAAAAACATGCCTATTGAATCAATTTCTGATGAATACCATCAATCTGCTTATTTTAATGCTTTTGTAAGAATATTTAATGGAATCGCTCCTTGGTTAGAACTTGGTGTGGATAATTCTGAAGAAGGTAAAATTCGTGAGAAATATATTTATTTAACATTAAAATCTATTTCTAATGCAATTAATCCAAAAAGTAATGATTATATTTTTATTGTAGAACCTAAACAATCTTTAGTTGATGTTGCTTTATTTGCTCAAGGATTACTCAGGGCTAAAAATCAAATTTGGCTTAATTTACCTATTAAAGTTCAAGCTAGGATAATTGGGGATCTTAAAAGTACAAGGATCATTGCTCCTTATGAAAATCATTGGTTATTATATACTTCTATGATTGAAGCCGCTCTTTTAGAATTCACTGGGGAATGTGATAAAGAACGTTTAGTTTATGGTGTTCGTAAATTTAGAGATGAATTATACATTGGTGATGCAATGTACTCTGATGGCGAAGATTTTGAATTAGGTTATTATAATAGTTTATTTATTCATCCTATGCTTAATGATATCTTGGGTGTTATGAGAAAATACGGTTTAGAAGATGGTGAATTTTTAGATGTTCAATTAATGAGATCTTCAAGATTAGCATCTCAACTTGAAAGAGTTATTTCACCTGAAGGAACTTATCCATTAATTGGGAAATTCTTATCCTATCGATGTGGTGTTTTCCATTTAATGTCTCAAGCTGCCTTACTTAAAATATTGCCAAGAAATATTAATCCTGCTCAAGTAAGATCTGCCCTTACTAAAGTTTTAAAAACTCAATTTGAATCTTATAATAATTTTAATTCGAGTGGGTGGTTAATTATAGGTTTAAATGGTTCACAAACTGATGTTTCTGATGAGAATACTAATACAGGTACTCTTTATTCATGTTGTTCAATATTCTTACCTTTAGGTTTGGATGGGGATGATATGTTCTGGAAAGCACCTCATGCCGAGTGGAGTAGTCTTAAAGCTTGGAAAGGAAATCCAATTCAACGAGATCAATCTATTAATTTTTAGTTTAATTCATGTAGGTTTCCATAATTATATAATTTAATTTCAGATGGAACTTCTTTTATTATATTTTTTGTATCAAATATTATTGGATTTTTCATACTACTTTTTATTAAATCATAATTCAAATCTTTAAATTCATCATGGTCACAAAGTACTAAAATCAAATCACTGTCTTGCACTGCTTCATCAAAATTCACATAATTTGGATTTTTAATGTGAGGGTCGTGAATTAAAATTTCATAATCCTTGCTTAATTTAGTTATTATTTTATAAGCAGGACTTTCCCTATCATCATCAGTATTTCCTTTGTAAGAAACACCTAAAACACTTATTTTTCCTTTTTTTATGATTTTTCTAACATTTTCACATACAAAATCTGGCATGGAATTATTTGTATCTCTAGCTAATTTAATAATTTTTGCAGTTTCAGGAGCCTTTGAATAAATAAAATAAGGATCAATTGCGAGGCAATGTCCTCCAACACCAGGACCTGGGGAGTGTAAGTTAACTCGAGGATGTTTATTTGCCATTTCAATAACATCGAGTGCATTAACACCAATTTCTGCACAAATTTTAGTAAGTTCATTTGCAAGTGCAATATTTACATCTCTAAATGTATTTTCCATACATTTTGATAGTTCGGCTGTTTTTGCTTCAGTTAAAATTAATTTTCCTTTAACAAATTCTCCATAAACTTCACCTGCCTTTTTAGCGCATTCTTGTGTAACTCCACCAATTATCCGATCA
The DNA here is from genome assembly GCA_964345675.1 of uncultured Methanobrevibacter sp. Lineage (GTDB taxonomy): Archaea > Methanobacteriota > Methanobacteria > Methanobacteriales > Methanobacteriaceae > Methanocatella. The sequence goes on along the minus strand of CAYFRZ010000048.1, from coordinate 4,662 downwards.
TTGTTTACTAATTCGTACATAATTCTACCTGGAAGAACTCTTTCGGGACAATGTGCAAGATATAAATCTTTTCCTATGGTAAAACCTGCTTTTTCAAATATTGGTTTTATTTGTTTATCAGTTGACATTGGAGCAATTGTAGATTCAATAATAACTGTATTTCCTTTTTCTAAATATGGTATTATTGAGTGACATGCATCAATAACATAACTTAAATCACAACTGTAATTTTCAACAATGTAAGGTGTTGGAACAGTAATAATAAATGCATCAGCTTTTTGTGGAGTTAAACTAGCTAAATATGATTTTTTTAACACAGCATTTTTAATTAGGTCTCCAATTCCGGGTTCCTCAATATGAACAATTCCTTTGTTTAAATTATTAATTATTTTTTCAGAAATATCTACTCCAACTACTTTACAATGATTTTTTGAAAAAAGTGCGGCTGTTGGAAGTCCAATATAACCTTGACCTATAATGCATATTTTCATAATATTAACTCTGTCTTTTAAATATAAATATAATATTTGTTAAAACTATTATTAAAAGGTTTAAGTGGTAATATGAAGATTTTAATAACTGGTTCTAATGGAATGTTGGGATATGACTTACAAGAAGTTTTAAAGAATAATCATGAGTTAATACTCACAACTTCTAAAACATTAGATATTACTGATAAAAAACATACAATGGAGTTTATTTTAAATAAACGACCTGACATCGTTATAAATTCAGCAGCTTATACTGATGTGGATGGTTGCGAGGAAAATCAAGATATTGCTTATGCTGTTAATGGTGAAGGAGTTAGGAATTTGGCTTGTGCGTGTAAGGAAATTGATTGTCCTCTTGTTCACATAAGTACAGATTATATTTTCAATGGTAAAAATGATAAGCCATGGATTGAGGAGGATGAAATTGGTCCAATAAGTGTTTATGGTAAAAGTAAACTTGAAGGGGAAGATGCTATTATCGAAACCCTTGATAAATATTTTATTGTGAGGACTGCATGGTTATATGGTATTAATGGTAAAAATTTCCCGAAAACAATGATTGAACTTGCAAAAAACCACAATGAAATCACTGTTGTGTATGATGAAGTTGGAACACCAACTTATACTTTGGATTTAGCTAAAGGTATTTCTGAACTAATAGAAACGGAATTTTATGGTATTTATCATTTAACTAATTCTGGAAGTTGTTCATGGTGTGAATTTGCAAGATACATCTTCGATGTGGCTAATATTGATGTTAAAGTAATTCCAGTAACAGCATCTGAATTTGCTCGTCCTGCACCACGTCCAAATTATTCTGTATTGGAAAATAAAAATTGGATTAAAAATGGTTTTGTTCCTCTTAGAAGTTATAAAGAAGCTATTAAGGAATATATTGAGTTGATTAAATGAATAAAAAGCTGATTTTAATATTTGCATTAATTGTTGCTTTATTCAGCATATCTGCTTTAAGTGCGGGGCTTTTTGATTTTCTACATTTTAATGACGATTCAAGCAATGTTGTTGTAGTTGAAAATGGTCAATATTGCACAGTAAATCAAGTTTCAGCTTATATTAAAGAGTTTCATAAACTTCCAAGTAATTATATAACTAAAAAAGAAGCTCAAAATCTTGGTTGGCATGGTGGACCACTTAAAAAATATGCTCCAGGAAAAAGTATTGGCGGAGATACATTTACTAACAGGCAACATGTACTTCCAGATAGTGATTCTAAATATATTGAATGTGATATAAATGCTAATGGGACTTCTCGTGGTGCTGAAAGGATAGTTTACAACACAGGTGATTATAAAGTATATTATACTGATGATCATTACAATACATTTACTGAGGTATGATATGCAAATTGATGGTAAATCTATTAAAAGAGAAGGGCATGAGTATCTAATGAGGATATTAAATTTACCGGAGTATTATGGTAAAAATTTGGATGCATTATATGATTGTTTATGTGTAATGAAATGTGAAATTCAATTGATTAATCCGGATTATGTGGACAAAGATATTATTGATACTTTTTGTGAAGCATCTATTGAAAATGAATTTTTAAAATTTGAGATAGTATATTAAGTATAATAGAACATACTTTTATTATAGTGATTATTATGAAAGGTATAGTGCTTGCAGGTGGTTCTGGAACTCGTCTTTACCCTATTACAAAAGCAGTTTCAAAACAATTATTGCCATTATATGATAAACCAATGATTTATTATCCTATTTCTGTTTTAATGCTCGCAGGAATTAAAGAAATATTGATTATTTCAACTCCTAGAGATTTACCAATGTATAAAGATCTTTTAGGTGATGGATCAAGTTTAGGAATTAAATTCGTATATGCTATTCAAGAAAACCCTAATGGTCTTGCAGAAGCATTTATAATAGGTGAAGATTTCATTGGAGATGACAATGTTGCTTTAATTTTAGGTGATAATATATTCCATGGTCATAGATTTACTGAAATTCTTGAAAGAACAACTCAATTAGATGAAGGTGCAGTAATATTTGGTTATTACACAAATAATCCAGAAGCTTTTGGAGTTGTTGAATTTGATGATGAATGGAATGTGCTTTCTGTTGAAGAAAAACCAGAGAATCCTAAATCAAATTATATTGTACCAGGTCTTTATTTTTATGATAATGATGTTATAGAAATTGCTAAAAATGTTAAACCTTCTAGCAGGGGTGAAGTTGAGATTACTTCTGTTAATGAAGAGTATTTAAAACGTGGCAAACTTAAAGTTGAACTTTTAGGAAGGGGTATGGCTTGGCTTGATACTGGAACTCATGAAGGGCTTTTAGAAGCAGCAAATTTCATTGAAACTATCCAAAAAAGACAAGGTTTGTATATTGCTTGTATTGAGGAAATTGCTTATCTTAAAGGATATATTGATAAAGAACAATTATTGATGACTGCAGAAGAACTTAAAAAAACTGATTATGGACAATATCTATTTAATTTAGCTAAAAAGTGATTATATGGGAAAGTTTAAGTTTATAGAAACTGGTATTGAAGGAATGTTTGTTGTAGAACCTACTGTCTTTGAAGATAATAGGGGATATTTTATGGAAACCTATCATGAAAAAGATTTTAAAGAATCTGGGCATGATTTAACTTTCGTTCAAGATAATCAATCAAAATCAACAAAAGGAGTTTTAAGAGGTTTACATCTACAAGTTAAATATCCTCAGGGAAAATTAGTTCGTGTCATCAAGGGAGAAGTATTTGATGTTGGAGTAGATTTAAGAGCTAATTCTCCTACTTATGGTAAATGGTTTGGTGAGGTATTATCTGATAAAAATAAAAAACAATTATTCATTCCACCAAAATTTGCTCATGGATTTTTAGTATTGTCAGATGAAGCTGAATTTGTATATAAATGTACAGAATTCTATCATGGTGAAGATGAAAGTGGAATTAAATGGGATGATGAAGATATAGCTATTGATTGGCCATTGGATGGTATTGATGAAATTGTCTTGTCTGATAAGGATAAAAAATGGTTAAGTTTTAAAGAATCCCAAATTAAATATGAGTGATTATATGTCAAAAATACTTGTTACAGGTGGAGCAGGATTTATTGGAAGTAATTTTGTTAGATATATGGTTAATAAATACTCAGAATATGAAATTATTAATTTAGATGCTTTAACCTATTGTGGAAACCTTGAAAATTTGAAAGATATTGAAAATAATGATAATTATTCTTTTGTTAAAGGGGACATTAGAGATAAAAGTGTTGTTGATGAGTTAGTTAAACAATGTGATTATATTATTAATTTTGCTGCTGAAAGTCATGTTGATAGAAGTATAACTGATCCTGAAATTTTTATTAAATCCAATGTTTTAGGAACACAAGTTTTACTAAATGCTGCTAAAGAATATGGTGTAGAAAAGTACATTCAAATTTCAACGGATGAAGTTTATGGTACTCTTGGAAAAACTGGATATTTTACAGAAAAAACACCTTTACAACCAAATAGCCCTTATTCTGCTTCAAAAGCTGGTGGAGATTTAATTACTCGTGCTTATGGCGAAACATTTGATTTACCAATAAACATTACTCGCTGTTCTAATAATTATGGACCTTATCAATTTCCTGAAAAATTAATCCCGTTAATGATTTCAAATACTTTGGAGAATAAAAAATTACCAATTTATGGTGATGGTAAAAATATTAGGGACTGGTTACATGTTCATGACCACTGCCAAGCTATTGATTTAGTATTGCATGAAGGTAAACTGGGTGAAGTTTATAACATTGGGGGGAATAACGAAAAACAAAATATTGAAATCGTTAAATTAATTTTAAATCAATTAAACACTGATGAATCTTTAATTGAATTTGTAAAGGATAGATTGGGTCATGATAGGCGTTATGCTATTGATTCAACTAAAATACAAGATGAGTTGGGTTGGTCCCCTAAATATACATTTGAAATTGGAATTAAAGAAACAATACAATGGTACTTAGATAATCAATATTGGACTAATCAGGTTAAAAGTGGCCAGTACCAGGAATATTATAATAAAATGTATTGTGGTGGATAATTTTTACACTTGAAATCTACCTCTATTTTTTATTTAATCGTTAATTCATTTTCTACTTTTTTAGTATATTGTTCATATTTATTTTTATTTCATGTCTTTAAT
>CAYFRZ010000047.1:0-13238 GCA_964345675.1 uncultured Methanobrevibacter sp. | reverse complement strand
ACTAAAACTGTAAACTGGTTTGAAAAAGAATTATTTTAATTAATTTGTTCTTCTTCAATAGAGTACATTTTATATTTAAGCATGTATTTTATTATTAAAAACTTCAATAATTAATTAGTTAATAAATAATGTTTAAATAATAAGGATTCAAGATACATATCAGTTTATATATTTTTTACATATACTCAATAAAATATAAGGTTGTTTAATGATAATGAAAAAGAATAGTGATAATATTAGTTTAAATTCCAAAAAATTTTCTATTATTATTGCTTTTCATAATGATTTAAATATTAAAAAAATAATTGAATCCCTTTTAAATCAAACTTTTAATTTTAATAATATACAAATTATTTTAATTGATTGTGGTAGTTATAATCAATCAGTTAGCATTGTTAAAGAGTATGAAAAAAAATTTTCAAACAATATCCTATTATTATCCCAAAATTCAACTTCAATCGCAAAAGGGCGTAATCTTGGGCTTAAATATGCTACAGGCAAATATGTAAATTTCCTATATTCTAATGATTATTTAGATAAAAACACATTTGTTGAGATTAATAAATCAATTGAAAAATATTCTGAAGACATTATTTGTCTCCCAATGTCTGAAAATGAAAATAATAATCCAAAAAATGATAAAATAGGGCTTATTGATATTAAGAAAAGTCCTAATCTTTTTATAAGGTTTATTGGACAAATGTTTATTAAAAAAGAATTAATATATGATTTAAAATTCGATGATAGGATTTTTGATAAATATGATATTGTATATATATGTAAACTCCTTTTAAAGACAAATAAATATCGATTAATAGATAGTGGAATTTATTATAAATTTAGAAAACGAAATAAAATTGAAAAGGAAACTATTCAAAATAAAGAATTTTATATAAATCAAATGAATTATTTTATATGTGAATTAATTGATTATTCACAGAAAGAAAATAATAATATTTTAACTTTTATTAAATACATTATTTTAGAAAATTTAATTTCATTATTAAAAAAAATAAACACGTTAATTTTATCTGAAAGTGAACTTAAATATTTTTTTGATAAAATAAAATTCGTTTTAGATCATTTCACTAATGATGAGATAACAAAAATTTGTAATAATCATTATTATTCATCTTTCTTAATTGCAACAAAAAATAATGATTTATATTTAAAAAATAAAAATTTAAACAGCTCTTTTACTATCATCACTAATGAGAATAACGTGCAATTATTATCAAAAGATAATTATATACTTGAAGACATGTCTTTAAGAACTATTATTCTTGATTTTGTAACACTTAGAAATGATAATTTATACTTTTCAGGGTATTTTGAAAGTATTATCCCTAAAGAATATATATCAATTGTAGGAGTTAAAAAATATAAACATGGGGAAACAGAGTTATTTGATTCAACATCATTTAATTACCCAACTCGTTTATCAAAATCGTTAATGGGATTAAAATGGGAGAATATCTATAATTTTGATATTAAAATACCTATTAAAGATAAAAATGAAATTTCAAATATTAAATTAATTGTTAAATATAAAAATTCAACAAAAATAAATTGTAAAATTGAATTTAGACAATTTTGTAATATTTCATATTTTAGTCCTTATTATGTAAAAGATAACCGAATTATAATGTTTAATGGTAAATTTAATATAATGAAATATTCATACCTTAAAATGTTTAAATACGAATTGAAAAGTTTAATTAATCTTTTTAAGAATAGAACTTCTTTTTTTAAACAAGCTTTGTTTTTTAGAGTTATTAATTTATTATTATATCCAATTATGAGACATAAAGAAATTTGGATTATTATGGATAGAAAAGAATCTGGAGATGATAATGGAGAGCATTTTTTTAAATTTGCATTAAAACAAAATGATAAAATTAAAAAATTTTTCTCAATAAATAAAAATAGTCCAGATTATAAAAGACTACAAAAAGAATGTGGGAATATTTTATCATTCGGTTCTATAAAACATCGATTTTATTATACATTTGCAGATAAAATTATATCTTCACAAGGATCAGAATTTTACTTAAACCCATTTAATAGGGATTATCCTCAAACAGCAGGAATTTCTAATGTAGATTTTTATTTTTTACAACATGGAATTACATTACATGATATATCTGAATGGTTAGTAAAATATGATAGAAATATAAAAATGATGATGACTGCTTCAACATTTGAATATAATTCATTAATTAGTGATTTATATAATTATGATAAACAAATATTTAAATTAACTGGTTTTCCAAGATATGATAATTTAGATAATAAAAAATATAAAAAACAAATTATTATAATGCCTACTTGGAGAAAAGACATAAAAAATAAAGAAGAATATATTGAATCAGAATATTTTAATAAATTTAACTCATTAATAAATAATGAGAAATTAATAGATTATGCAAAAGAAAATGGTTATGATATTTTATTCAAACCTCATCCTGAATTTGCTAAATATCTGGACTATTTTGATAAAAATGATTATGTTCATTTTGATAACACAAAAAAATATCAAGAACTTTTTAATGAATCAGCAATTCTAATAACAGATTATTCATCAATTGCTTTTGATTTTGCATATCTAAAAAAACCTATATTATACTATCATTATGGAAATGATTTTCATTATAATTCAGAAAAAAACTACTTTGATTATGAAACTATGGGTTTTGGAAAAGTTATTAAGCAAGAAGATGAACTTATAAAATGTATAGTAGATTATATTAATAATGATTGTAAAATGGAAGATTTTTATAAGAAAAAAGTTAATTATTTCTTTAAATTTCATGACAAAAATAATTCCAAAAGATGTTATGATAATATCAGGAATGATTATTAATTTAGTATTTATCATATAATCTGTAAAATTTTATAGGATTATTCTGATTTCAATTTTTTTACATTTGAAAATTCACTTCGATGAAATTTGTTATAATTCTTATTTTATGACAAAATATATCATTAAGAGTAATATAAACTAAATATAAAGAAAATACAATAATATACGATGATAACCTATTAAAAAATTATTTCCCAAAAAAATCAGCAAAACAAATTTCATAGATACTTAAAAAAAATACAGATTCATAAAATATCTATTAAATGGCAAAAAATACAATTATTATGAAAAAGTTTTCAGTTATTTAAGAAGTAATATTTTTATATCAAAAATAATCAAATTTATTGATGATAATATATATAATTAGTAATATATAATAGTAAATAATATCAATGATAATTTTAAGGGATTAAAATGTATAAAAAAATTTTATTACCAACTGACGGATCAGGATATGCAGATCAGGAAATTGATAGAGTAACTAAATTGATAAGTGATGATGGTGAAATAATAATTTTATCTGTTGCACCTAAATTATCAACCAGTGCTTTTCAAAGAAGAAAAGACATAAAACAAATGAATGAAACATTTTTTGAAGAGGCAAAAGATGCCGTTGAGAAGATGAAAAATAAATTTCCTAAAAAATATAATATTAAAACTATTGTAAAATGCGGTTTTCCTGCTGAAACAATTACAAGAACTGCTGAAGAAGAAGGTGCTGAGTTAATTGTAATTTCTGCTTCAGGAAAAAGTGGAATTCATCAATTTGTAATTGGAAGTGTAGCTGAAAAAGTGCTTAAACTTTCAGAAATCGATGTGCTGTTAGTCCAAAATAAATAGGGAGACAATAAATGGATTCAAAAAAAATTGCAATTGCAGTTAGCATAATTCTTATAATAGCTATTGTAGCTTTTGCATACATCTCTTTAAATACTCAAGAAACAAAAGTTGAAATAATCGCCCAAAACACCATAAAAAATGGAGACATAATTACAGTTCAACTTAAAGATTTATACAGGAATGGGATTCCAGATCAAGTTATTGACTTGAAAATTTTAGATGACTCCGGATGGGCTCATAATTATAATGCAACCACTGATAAACTTGGTATTGGTCAAATCCAAATTTTAGGTCTTGAAAATGGAAATTACACTGCCCATGCAAAATTCAATGGAACTTTATTTTTAAAGGAATCCACTAACCAGGTTTCTTTTGAATTAAATGATGGATATTCATAATTTTGAAGTTTAAACATTATTTTTTCTATTTTTTTAATAGGATACATGCAACATTATCCGAATTGATATAAAAATAATATATTAAACACGACAATTATCTATTTTTTAAAAAAATAACAATTATTAATCAATATTTCCCAATATTCGTCACTTTCAAAAACTTGTGTGATAACTAATTTTTTGATTAATCTATTCATTTAAATTTTTCAGAATAATGGATTAATTAGCTTTAAATTATAAAAATAACTCCAAATATTAAAAAAATGTTTTTAATAAAAAACTTGCAGATATTTAAATCACACAAGTTTTTGAAAGAGCCCAATATTCATAATTTTTAAATAATGTAAAAAATAAACATGATAGTGTATTATTGTAATGAGGAATTTTTATGAATATTATAGACAAAACTAATGATTTACAGTATGATTTTACAATTGTATTATATAATATAGAAAATTGTATTGAAGATTCAATCAGATCAATCATTAATCAAAAATATGATTTTAAAAAAATTGAAATACTGTTTATCAACGATGGAACAGATAAAAATCACAAAATTGCTTTAAACTATCAGAAAACATATCCTAAAAACTTTTTTATCATAGAAAATGATGAAAAATATATAAGCAAATCACTTAATTTAGGTTTAAGATATTCTAAAGGAAAGTACATTAACTTTTTAAATAGTGGAGATTTATTATCTGATAATACATTAGCAGAAATAAATTCTTTTTTTAACAGAATCAGTTCATTAGATATTGCCAGTATCCGTGTAGATGAAGGTAGGGGAAAATTTTTAATTAACTATGATTCCATAGATTCAAATCAGATTATTGATATATCCCAATACCCGGAAGTTATTAATTCTATTTTAAGTTCATTTTTTATTAAAAAAATGAGCATAAATGTTAATTTTGATGAAAATCTTGATGAAAAATTTGATTCACTATTTGTTGATGAATTGCTAATTGATTCAAAAATTGGGTTTGTTATAAATCCAAAAGTTGAAAAACTAAGTTCCAATTATTTAATTAATAAAAATAATAAAAAAGAGGATATTTTAACTCAATTTAAATATTACCATGATGCTATTTCAACTTTCTCTAATGAACAATTAGGTTATCTTCCAAATTACATTCAATATAAAATAGCTATTGAACTTGCAAGTATTGTTGAAATTGAAGATATTAACGATATTTTAACTGACAATACAACTACTTCTGAAGTATACAATTATTTAAATAAAATTCTAAATCATATTAATTTAAGCAATATTAAAGGAAATATCTTCATTAACCAACATGTGCAGAACTTCTTAGTATATCTGAAAAATAAGGATTTCCATATTAGTACAGAAGGAAATGAAGTTATAGTTTATTCCAATAATCATGTTTTAAATGTATTGACAAGACAGAATCTTTGGTTAGATATTATTGAAGTTAAGGGAGATTATATTAATTTCTCAGGAAGTATTACCAGCTACTGTGAATATGATAATATAACTATTGAAGCTATAAAAGAAACAGAAGGCAGAACTGAAATCATTCCAGTCAAGTTCATAAATTACAGTACAACTGATCGTAGAGTTAAAAAGTTTTTATCCATTCCATGGGTATATAGTTATAATTTTGATGCGAATATTGCACTTTCCGATTGTGAAGAATGTAAGATATCATTTAGATATACCTATTCAGAAAAAGAAAGTAAAATTAGCGTAACACCAAATATTAAATTTAGAAAATTTGCTAGTTTATCTATATTTAGCCATTATTTTATAAAAGATTCAAGAATTGTATTATTTACTTCAAATTCATTTTTAGTAATGCATTATTCCTTAAAAAAGGTTTTAAAATTTGAATTAAGTTCAATTAAAAAAATATATCAAAGTGGTGCGAAAAATAAAGTTAAATCAATTATCTATAAGCTGATATACTTAACATTATTGCCATATATGAAAAATAAAAAAATTTGGCTTATTGGAGATAGGAAAGAGTCAGGAGATGATAATGCAGAATATTTATTTAAATATTGTTTAAAGCAAAAAGATGATGTAAACAAGTATTTTATCATAAATAAAAATTCCCCAGATTATAAACGATTAAATAAAGAATGTAGAAATGTTGTTGCTTTTGGATCTGCAAGACATAAAATATTATTCACATTTTCAGACAAATTAATTTCATCACAGGTAAATAAATTTGTTTTAAACCCGTTTCTAAGAGGCAACCAGTTTTTATACAATGGTGCATTATTACATGACGAATGTTTCATCCAGCATGGAATAATATTGCATGATGTATCAAGCTGGATTAGAAAGTATATTTATAACTTATCTTTGTTTGTCACAAGTGCTGAAGCTGAATGGGAATCAATTGCACATGGCAATTATAATTTTGACACCGAAAGAATACAATTATTAGGTCTTCCAAGATACGATAATTTAGTGAACAATGCCAATAAACAGATAGTATTTATTCCTACATGGAGACGTGATTTTGACAGCCCACAATTATTAGTCAATTCTGAATATTTCAAGAATATCAATAATCTTTTAAATAATGAAAGATTAATTAAACTAGCAAATGAATACGGATATTCACTTGTTTTCAGACCTCACCCTGAGTTATGGAAATATATAGAGTTATTTGATATTCCTGATGAATTTAGAATATCAACTGAATCATACAGTGTATTAATTAGCGAATCCTCAGTTATGATTACAGATTATTCTTCAGTTGCCTTTGATTTTGCATACTTGCAGAAACCATTAATCTACTATCAAACACAGGACTTTGAAAATTTCCATTATGAAAAAGGATATTTCGATTATGAAACAATGGGATTTGGTGAAATCATAAAAACAGAAGACGAGTTAATTAATAAGATTAAATTTTATATGGAAAATGATTCCACTCTTGAAGATGAATACAAACAAAGATCCGCTGAATTTTTCAAATTTCATGATAAAAACAACTCTAAAAGAATATATGAATGGTTAATCAAGCATTAATTATGGAGATTACTATGGTGACTAATTTCAAATTTTCAATCATTATTTCCAATTTTTCAGGATATAAAAACTCAATTGAATCAATTATTTCACAAGAATTGGATTTTAGAGAAAATATACAATTAATAATTCTTAAAGAGAATAATGATATTTTAGATATCGATGAATATATAAATGAATATCCGAATAATATTTTAGTTTTGGAAAATGAAGATAACTCAAATTCCAGAAATCTGGCACTTAAACATGCAAGCGGTGATTTTATTAATTTTATGAAAGCAGGAGATACATTTGACAAATCCTGCTTAAACATAGTTAATGAGTTATTTAACAATAATGAAGATATTAATTTAGTTTCAATGCCCTTGTTTGATCCAATTTACAATAAAATCATGTATAAAACACCTTCATGTGATGACAAGATAATTGATATTAATAAAATAAATAATGAAGAATTTAATTTTTATTTCCATTTGCCTATTCATGCTTCTTTTATTCGTGGAAATAATTATGATTTTGAAGATAAAATTATTGATGAAAATGGAATCATAGTAACTTCCAAAATATTAATTGATGATAAAAAATTTGGATTTATCAATGATATTTTCTGCCATCATAATACAGAAAGCAGATTTAGTGAAAATATTAATTATGAAAATGTAGTGGGGAAATTAAATTCATTATATAATTTAATAAAATATGCTGAGAATAAATTAAATAAAAATCCTGAGTTTTTACAACATATAATTGCAAAAGAATTAGAATATATCGTTAAAATTGAAGAATTGAATCAAATTAGCACTGATTTGAATAAATTAAATGAATTTTGGAATTTAATGGATATAATTTTAAAAAATATTTCTAAAAAAGCAATTGCATCCAACAACTTCCTAGACAATTTTGTAATTTCATTTTTATTATTTATTAAAAACAAATCGTTCACAATCGATTATAGTCAACATAAAGTATTTTTTAAAACAAAAAACTTTTCAATGTTTAACTTGCACAATCATGGATTATACTTTGACGTGATTGAGATAAGAAAAGGTGTTTTAAACTTGTCAGGTTATCTAAAAAGCATTTGTTATTCTGATAATATTACTGTTGAAGCACTTTTAAAAGATAAAAATGGTGATGTGAAGTATTATAAAGGTAAATTTGTGGAGTATCCAACAACTGATCGTAAAACAGTTAAGTTTTTATCCAATCCATGGATATTCAGTTACAATTTTGACTTTAAAATTCCCCTTAACGGGAAAGAAATAGAAAGTATTTCATTTAGAACCATATATCATGAAGATTCAGAATATGTAATTTGGAATAATGAGATTTCTGCAAGAAAATATTCCCATTTATCTAAATTCTCACATTATTTAATTAAAGACAATATTTTAGTTTTACTTAAGAATAATGCATTTTATTCCATGCCTCTTAATACAAAAAGTAAGTACAAATTTGACCTAAGAGCCATTTTACAAATGATTAAAGAAAGACCGCAATATTATAGGGGAGGCATATTTTATAGAACATTGATAATGATTTTATATCCATTTTGGAAAGATAAAAAGATTTGGATGTTTATGGATAGGCCTGACTTTGCAGATGATAATGCAGAACATCTATTTAAATATGCTCTTAATCAAGAAGATGATGTGGATAAATATTTCATATTGGATAAAAAAACTTCTGACTTTAAAAGATTGTCTAAAAGTTTTAAAAATGTCATTGCTTTTGGATCATTTAAACATAGAATATTATTTTTATTTTCAAAAAAGGTTGTCACATCCCAACCTGCTGTATCATTATACAATCCATTTTTTAATAAGAATATTGCAATGTTTGCAGGTTTTTATCCGGATGTTTACTTCTTACAGCATGGGGTTACAAAAGATAACATATCTTCATGGTTGCATAAATTTAATAGGAATTTATCATTAATTTCAACAACATCTGATTTGGAAAGCAAATCATTTTTAGATGTGGGATATAATTACGATGAAGACATTATTCAAACATTAGGTTTCACACGTTATGATAATTTAAATAATGACAATACCAGAAAACAGATTGTTATAATGCCAACTTGGAGAAACTACATTAAAAATGAAGAAGATTTGATTAATTCTGAATACTTCAAAAGATGGAACTCATTAATCAACAATGAAGAATTTATAGAATATGCAAAGAAAAAAGGTTATGAAATTATATTTAAACCTCATCTGAACCTATACAAATTCATTTATCTATTTGACAAAAATGATTATGTTACTATTGACCATGTTAAAAAATATCAGGAAATATTCAATGAATCAGCGTTATTAATTACAGATTATTCTTCAATTTTCTTTGATTTTGCAAATATTAAAAAACCTTTAATATTTTATCAATATGCAAATGATTATCATTTTGACTCTAAAAACAGTTATTTCAATTATGAATCCATGGGTTTTGGTGAAGTGATTAAAAGTGAAGAAGATATAGTTAATAAAATTAAATATTATTTGGATAACAATTGTATCATGGAAGAGATATACAAAAAAAGAGTTGATGATTTCTTCAAACACACCGATAAAAACAATTGTAAAAGGACTTATGAATGGATTTATAAAAATTGAGTGAAGCATATGTATAAAATAGTTAATGGAAAGAAAAGAATTTTTTATTTAGATTTTATTAGAGCATTGGCTATCATTTTAGTTGTTTTAGCTCATGTTACAAGAGCGTTTTTTCAAAATGCTGCTAATGATAGTTTCAACATGCACTTTGTTGCGCCGTTCATTGATTTTGGGGTTCTTGGTGTTCCATTATTTTTAATGATAAGTGGTGCATTATTGTTAAATAGAGAGTATGAACTTGAAAATTTCTTAAAGCGAAGATATGTTAGAGTTTTAGTTCCATTTTTATTTTGGGCAATGATATTTCCGATAAGTAAAATTTTATTTGAAGGTCAAGCTGCAACAGTGCCTAATTTTATAAAAATGTATTTTGATTCTAACTTTTGGTTTGTTTGGATGCTTCTTGGCGTTTACCTATTCATCCCAGTTATAAATTCGTTTATTAAAGAGTATGAAATGAAAGGTGTAGAATACTTTTTGGTAATCTGGGGAATTATAATGTTTTTAAATACTATTGGCAAATATCCTTTCCATCAACTTGAATTAAGCTATTTTGCAGGATATATTGGGTATTTTGTATTAGGTTATTATTTATCTAATAAAAAATTCAGATTATCATATTCAAAGCTATTGATTATTTCATTGGTTGTATTTTTAATATTTACATTCATCAATATGGATTACACACTTACAATGTGTTTTTTGAAAAATAAGTTAATTTATTATAAATATGAAACTATTGTTACTGTAATTCAATCTGCAGGATTATTCATGTTTATAAGATACTTTGCATTGGCAAGTACTGCAAAACCCGAATCAATTAAAAATAAAATTTATTTGTTCTTTAAAGATTCATTTATGTTTAAAATTATATTTTCAATAAGTACATTCAGTTATGGTATTTATTTAGCACATTATAATCCATTATTTTTTCTTAAATATGAATATACTGTATTTTTCACATTGAATCCGATAATATGGTTACCGGTGATGATGGCTGTAATAATTGGAAGTTCTTGGTTTATATTGTGGATTTTTGATAAAATTCCTGTCTTAAGAAGTGTAAATGGTGCACATTAAAATATACTAATTTTAATTTTTTAATTTAAATGCCAATTATATTGATAGTTTTTATCAATAAATCTCTACTTTTTTTCAAAATTGAATATAAATACATAAATATATCAAAAACAAAAATTTATTTGTAGATTAGAATTTCTCTATTCTATATAAAAATACTGGTGTTTTTAATGAATAAAAAGATAGGTTTTATTTTAGCTTTAGTAGTTATATCTTTAATGATGTGTTCTACTGTAAGTGCAGGTTTATTTGACTTTTTGGGGGGAAATGATTCATCAAATGATGATAATACTTTCATTGTTGGTTTTGATGCTGAGTTCCCACCATATGGATACAAAGACGATAGTGGAAACTACACTGGTTTCGACTTAGATTTAGCAAAAGAAGTTTGTGAAAGAAACAATTGGACATTCAAAGCCCAACCAATAGATTGGGATGCTAAAGATGCAGAATTAGACTCTGGTTCTATTGATTGTATCTGGAATGGATTCACTATTGACGGAAGAGAAAACGACTACACTTGGTCTAACCCTTACTTTGACAACAAACAAGTTTTCGTTGTTAAATCCAACTCTGGAATCAGTACTGCTGATGATTTAAAAGGTAAAATAGTTGAAACCCAAAAAGATTCCTCAGCTTTAGCTGCTCTTCAAGGAGATAACAAAACTTTAGCTGATACTTTCGGAACTTTAACTGAAGTTGCTGATTACAACACTGCATTCATGGATTTAGAATCCGGTGCTTGTGATGCAATTGCAATGGATATTGGTGTTGCAGAATACAATATTAAAAACAAAAATGCTACTAACGATTTCCAAGTTTTAAAAGATTCTATTACCAGTGAAAAATATGGTATTGGATTTAAACAAGGAAACAGTGATTTAAAAGACAAAGTACAATCAACATTAGACGATATGTTTAAAGACGGTACTGTCATTAAAATCGCACAAAAATATGGTATCTCTGAAGATGCTTTAATCCAACCATAAATTAATTAGTTTGAAGGGAGAATTTAATAAATGATATTAAGTAACATAATTGGACAATTGCTCGGAGGTATGGTTACTTCAGTTGAGATATTTTTACTTACATTATTATTCTCTCTTCCTCTTGGTTTAATCGTAGCCGGAGGAAGAATGAGTAAATTTGCACCATTAAGATGGTTAATGAAAATTTATATCTCAATTATGAGAGGTACACCATTAATGCTACAATTAATTATTGTATTTTTTGCACCATATTATGTGTTCGGTATAAGCTTATCTGCAGATTATAGATTTATAGCAGTTATTATTGCATTTACAATTAACTATGCAGCGTATTTTGCTGAAATTTATAGGGGTGGAATTGAAGCTATTCCAAAAGGACAATATGAAGCTGCACAAGTATTAGGATACAATAAATTTGAAGCATTTTTCATAATTGTATTACCGCAAGTATTTAAAATAGTTCTTCCTTCAATAACTAATGAAGTAATTACTCTTGTAAAAGATACTTCTCTATCATTTGTTATTGCAATTCCGGAAATGTTTACTGTCGCAAAACAAATTGCAGCTGCAGATGCATCAATTGCTGCATTACTCGTTGCAGGTATATTCTACTACATATTCAATGTAATAGTTGCATTTGTAATGGAACACTTGGAAAATAGATTAGATTATTATGATTAGAGGGGTATAATGAGTTTACTTGAAATAAAAAATCTTAAAAAAAGTTTCGGAGATAATGTTGTTTTAAAGGATATTTCCCTTAATGTGGAGCAAGGTGAAGTATTGTCCATTATCGGCCCATCAGGGTCAGGTAAATCAACATTACTTAGATGTATCACAAATCTTGAACAGGAAGATAGTGGTATTATTAAATTTGATGGGACATTTGGTTTAGTTTTCCAAGATTTCAATCTGTTCCCCCATCATTCTGTTATGAAAAATATTACAAATGCTCCTTTAAGAGTCCAGAAAAGAAATAAAACAGATGTTTATAATCATGCCCGACAATTACTTAAAAAAATGGGTCTTGAAGATAAGGAAGATGCATACCCTTGTGAGCTATCTGGTGGTCAGCAACAAAGAGTTTCAATTGCAAGAGCACTTGCAATGAATCCGGACATTTTATTCTTTGATGAACCAACTTCAGCACTTGATCCCGAATTAACCGGAGAGATTTTAGCTGTAATCAAACAATTGGCCGCTGATAAAATGACAATGGTTATTGTTACACACGAAATGAATTTTGCCCGTAAGGTTTCCGATTCAATTATTTTTATGGAAAATGGAGTAATCGTTGAAGAAGGTTCTCCTGAAGAAGTATTTTCATCCAATAATAAAAGAATGCAAGAATTCCTCGGAAAATTCAATGATTAAATTTTTAATTTAATCAATTTTTTTTAAGAATCTGCCAAAAGTGATTTTTTCTATACGATTTTTTCTTTG
>CAYFRZ010000046.1:0-13311 GCA_964345675.1 uncultured Methanobrevibacter sp. | reverse complement strand
AATTAGCATAATTCCAATAAATGTTAATCATACAGCTGAAATTTAAATAAAAAAATAATTATCCAACTAATCTAGGATTAAATATTACCCTCATAAATTAGCATTTTCAATAAATATTGCTGAACAATAACTTTCAATATTGTTCTTAAAGTTTTACAAAAAATAATAAAAATGTTATTCACTCATTGAGAGTCCAATAACATCTTTTAGGTGAAACAATTGTTTCATCCTTTTTTAATTCTTTCATTATTTTATCCACTTCTTTTTTCTCAATACCAGATATTTCACTGACTTTTTTTGCATTTAAGGGTTCAGCTGAACTTCTAAATGCTTCAATGACTTTTTCTTTATCACTCATTTTATCACCTAATATGTTTTATAAGTAACTTGAGCTTTATACGGAACGTATCCTTTTATTAGTGAAGTAGAGATGTGTCCTCCACCATTTCCTTTAACTGTTTTCGTTTTTACGTTTCCTTTTTTGTTTTTAAAGAAGAATTTTGCTTTCATGAGTTTTGTGTGGTGTGGTTCTATGTCTCCATCAAGACCAGACCCAATATACCATGAAGTTACACCAGTTCCTCTACTAAATTGCATGTTTCCTTTATATTCAACATAACCTGCAATTGCATCCCCATTTTTAAGTTTTATTGCTTTTGGAGCCCAAAAAACACCAGGTTTAAAGTTGTAAATTTTAACAGTTAGTGTTTTTTGTTTACTTAGCTTTTTAGCAAAGTTTGTCGCTTTAAATCCATTTGAATCTTCTGCACAAACCCCTCCAACTATTAGGAAAGCACCAATTAATATTAAAAATATTATTATTGTTTTTTTATTGAAACTCATAATATCCCTTATTTAAATAATGTAGATAAAGATTATAAAAATGCTAAGCTAATGGATTTGAAAAAAAGAAATTAAATGAAGTTTACTCTGAAACTTCATTTCCATCCTCATCTATAGTAGGTGATAATTCATGACCATTTTCATCATAGTCAGCCCCTGAATCATCATCAGTGCCACTGCTACTGCCACCACCATTTCTACTTGGTGAATAAGAAGGTTGGCTTTGAGATGAAGGCTGATTTGATTGAGTATTAGTTGCATCAGCATCTACAGTATCGTCAACCGGATATGTTGGATCATCACTGCTTTCTCCTGCGATGATTTTTAATTTTTGAGATACGCTACTTGAAGTGTAGTTCTCATCACCTTCAAATGTTACATTTATATCGTATTCTCCAGCACTCACATTTGTTAATTTGACTCCAACAACCCCATTTACATATGTCTTAGCAGTCTTATTAACTATAATTTTTCCTTTTGAGTCTTTAACATAAACATGGATTGTTTTATTTTTTAAAGCAGTGTCTTCACCATTTGTCAATTTAATTCCAATAGTGCCATTTTCATGAATAGATCCATTGCCCATGATAGTTATTTTACTATTATCCTTTTGACTATTTGATGATGTAAGCATGAAACCTATCACAACAGCAATAATAACAACAATAGCTGCAACAATTATTAATTTCTTTTTATCCAAATAATCACCCCAATACTACAGATAATTATGTTTTAAAAAAATAAAAATAGAATAATAAATTAAAATTATTCTATAATAAATCCTTCAATTGCATCTTCATTATTAGTGGTGATTACCACTAATTTACCATCTTTTGCATAATCAAATGACGTAAAAGTGCCATTCTGTTGTATGTAGCCATCAATGCCGCCAATGGTTTTAGGTTCATCAGCAACACCAGCTGCAATCTCATCTGTTACTTCATAGTCACCATAATCTGCAACCAGGATGTTTACAACATCCCCTTCACTATTTTGGAATAATTTACCATTGTTTACGTATTTGATTCCACCTATTTCTTTTTCAACATTAACTGTTTCATGGCTTTCATCTTCAGTAAAACCATCAGGGACATTGAAATCGAATCCATCTATTGTTACTGTTTCAGAAGCATAAACTACAGAACCAATAGCAACAGTAGCTATTAAAACTAATAATACACCTAAAATTTTTTTATTCAAAATACTACCCCCATAAGAGTGATTTAATATTATGTTATCTTGATATAATAAAGTTATTGAAAAATGTTAACCAATGCAATTAAAATATAACTTCATTGCAAAATTATAATTAACTAATTAATTTAAGTGATATGATGGTTGAATATTTTAATTTTGAAAATAAAGAATGTGACATCCCTTATTATAATCACAACCCCAAGCTTCCAAAAAGTGCTTGGATTGTATTATTGTCCAGTGTGTTGATTTCATTTTTAGTTTATGTCCTTTTTGAAGATATGTCTGAATTTTTTGCAAGTTTTATGTTCTGTGCTATTCTATTTGTGCCGTTAATGTATTATTCCAATTGGGATTTATCTCTAATATTCCATAAACCAACAAAAAGTGAGATTAAACTTGCAATACTTCTTTTTATTGGATATTTAGTTTATGCAATTATTATGGGTGAAGTTATAGATGCATTTTTAAGTATCAGTGCAACAAGTAGTGGAATTACAGTTAATGCAGAATCCTTAGTTTCACTTGTGTTTTCAATGATGGGTGAAGAATTGGTTAAATTCATTCCATTTGTATTTTTAATGAGATTATTTTATAAAAATACAAATAATCGTAAATTATCAATTATTATCCCTACATTTATTGTTTTGATGTTCTTTGGACTTTTACACTATGATTTCGAAACCCCCTTAATTTCAGTAATCCTGCTTCAAGGACTTGGATCGATATTTGAGTTTTACGGATACATCAAAACTAAAAATTTATTTGTGCCATATTTAAGTCATCTTCTAACAGATGCTGCAATTTTTATATTAATATTATTAGGATTGTGATAGAATGGTGAGAGACAGACGTTTAAATGCAATGGTATCATTCCTACTTCCAGGATTAGGTCAAATATTAAATGGTAAAGAAAAAAGAGGAATTAAACTTCTTATTGGAATGATTTTACTTCATATAGTGATTTATTATGTTTTAAATAATGCAATAGGAAGTGCAATTTCAACACTATACCACCTGTATGGTGCTTATGATGCATACAAAACTTATGAAATTAAATAAGTTAATGTAGATAAAGTGAAATTAACTATTGAATTTGCAATATAGAATGTATTAAATAAAAAATAGACATGATAATTCAATAATAAATTTCACAAATACTCAAATAATTAAAGTGAAAATTAAGAATTCAAGTGAGAAAAATCATTCCTCACTTGGTTTAATTTTTGATAGGAAAATAGCAGAACCTAAAACTGAAACGATGATTATTAAATCGATTACTATTTCAAATAGCTCTGCAGTTGTAAACAATTGTATGATTCCTATAATCCACATGAGAATTAAAACACATGGAAGCAAATATTTAATTACAAACATCCATTTTTTACCAACACTAAACGAAGAATATTCATTTAAAACCGGCACAAAATGTTCTACACCATAAAACCATGCGAATATTATACATTGCACACCAATCAATAGCAAAATACCAAATTGATTTACAAATGAATCAATAATTCCAACAAGATAACTACTAATTCCTGTTGTTAGAAGAATTGAAAATGCACAACCAATAATTGACAGTATAGTGGCTGCCTTTTTACGAGACCAACCGAGTTTTGTTGCAGTTGAACTTAAAATCGGTTCGAAAAATCCTAAAGCTGAAGTAATACCTGCAAATAAAATTGCTAAAAACAACATTGGCGCCAATATACGTCCGACTGGACCCATAATATTAAAAATCATTGGAAAAACAACAAACACTAAACCAGTGCCTTCTGTAATCAATTCAGTTACTGGAATTCCATTTGTAAAAGACATGTAACCTAAAATTGAAAATATTCCAAATGCAGTACAAACTTCAAAAGCGGAGTTTGCAAACACAACAATTAATACATTATCAATTAATTTAGAGTTTTTAGGCAAATAGCTTGCATATGTAATTGCAATTGCCTGACCCATACTTAATGAGAAAATAATTTGTGCAAATGCTGCCAGCCAAATATTTATATTTAAAAGACTATTCCAATTAGGACATATAAGAGTATTTATTCCAATCATTGATCCCGGAAGGGTTAGTGCGTAAACAATCAAGACGCCCATGATTACAAATAATGCAGGAATAAGGATTTTAGATACACGGCCAATACCCCTATCAACATCCATATGAGATATAAACCATAAAATAACCCACAATAATAACACACAAATTGTGGTAGGAATTAATAAAAAGCTTGCATTAGTCAAATCAGAGTTTCCACCAACAGTATTTGCAAAGTAAGACACTGTATCAGTTCCCCAATTAAATGTAAAGCTACTAAACAGATATACCAAATCCCATCCTAAAATTACCAAATAGTAAATAGTAACAACAAATACAAATAATACCAAAATCCAAGCAATAATCTCGAATTCAGGTCTGATTTTTCTCATAATCTTCGAAAAGGATTCCTTAAATGAGAATCCCACACCATACTCTAAAATTAAAAAAGGAATTCCCATAATAGCTATTGCAATAAGATAAGGGATGAAAAATGACCCCCCACCATTAGAATAAAGCACATAACTGAAACGCCAGATATTACCAAGACCTACTGCCGCCCCAATCATCGCAAAAATAAACGATATAGACGAATCCCATTGCGGTTGTTCAGACATACTTATTATTTTTGTAAAAATCTATTTAATAAACTTTACACATAACAAATTGTAATGAATGCATTTGACAAATTTTTAATAGGTGATATGACATCAATAAATTGGTGTTTTGAAAATCGCCATTTCGTTAAAAGATTACAGGATAATGGAATATCCAGGAAATATGTTGTTGATTGTTTAATGGAAGAAGAACCTATCAAATACGAACATATAGACAGCAGCACTTATGCAGCAGTATATAAAGCACCGCCAAATAAAGACTATAAAGAGATTCGAGTAGTTATGGCAGTTGAAGGAAACACAATTAATCTTGTAACAATAATGAGAAATAATGAAACAACAACTGAACGCCAAAAAAGACAATACCAGTCCAGTGAACATAAAAATATAGAAAAAAAGAGATTGAATGCACTTTCAAAAAGAAAATGGTAAATAATAATTATTTACCTCCAAATCTTATTAAAATTAATTAAATTAGTCAAACCATACCTAAATAATATTACACCATATGCTCCACCAGCAGCCGCTGCATTTGCATCTTTAAGTAAAGCAGAAGAAGTTAATTTTGTAGGATTACTGTCAGAATGATAAGTTTGGATTCCTGACCATATTTTAGCATGTTCAGATTGTTTAACAAAGGTATTTGTTATCTTTTGAATCCAAGAAGATCCGGCATTATAATTACCTTTATAAATCATAGGAATAATTACATCCAAGTATTTGCCCATTGTTTTAATATCCTGACCATAATAATATTTCATATCCGATGGTTCAGGTATTACAGCAGCAGAAACAACTAATTTTGAATTAATTTCATGAATTTCATTAGTTGCAGTTTTTGTAAAATAATTAATGGCATTTATACCATTTGAATATTTATAAGCATTACCAGGATACCTTAAATAATCAAAATGTACTCCTGAAACTCCTTTTACTTTCGCATATTTTTTAGCAAGGTCTATTTTTGATTTTATTAAATCATAATCTATTTTACCATTTTTAACAGGATTAATCCATTTATCATTATTATCATTGAACACCTTCATCCAAAGATGAACTTTAATACCATAGCCAGATGCACTTTTGATAAAGTTTTCAACACTAGACTGCCCCCATACATCAATTGCTTTTGCATAAAGGAAAATATGTTTTGTTCCAACGTTTTTAAGTGATGCAAGATTTGCTTTTTTCATATCAGAGCTAAACATCCAAAATCCGTTATTGCGAGCATTATTAGATTTTACATTAATATAATACTTTTTTGAAACGGAATTATAATAAGAAGTTTTAGGTGAAGAAACTTTTAAACTGTGAGATCCGCAACTTAATTTAAGATATATGGTTGCAATACCATTTCCATCAGTATATCGGGTATATGTTTTACCGCCAATGGAAAAAGTTACTTTTTTATTTTTAAGTAATGTTCCTCTCGCATTAGTTAGTTTTATTTTAAAAGGGGAAGAAATTTTACTTTTATAAGTCACTGAATTAGATTTACTTATTTTTTTAGGCATCCCTTTAATCACATATACAACTGAACTGCCACTGGTTTTTTTAATATTCTTTTCACCTGCATAAGAAAATTTAATTGAGTATTTACCTGCTTTTAAGCCTAACGGGAGACTAGCTACTCCTTTTGAATCTGTCTTTTTATTGTAAGACCTTCCATTAATTGTAAATTTAACATTCCTATTTGGCAAAGGAATTCCATCAACAGTTAATGTAACCTTATAAGTATTTTTAAAACTAAGGTGTTGAGCATAAGTATATGATTTTTTAAATCCGACATATGATTTGTAAGTAGAAGCTTTTATTTTTGAAGCTGTTGTTGTAATAAGAAGAATTTTTGTTGAAGACTTGATTGGATTGAATCCAGTTTCATTAAATGCATAGTTGATTGTATGTGTTCCTTTTGAAATGTTTAACAATAATAATCTTGCACTGCCATAATCATCAGTTGTTGCATTTATCACTACACCATCATCAACAGCAAAATAAACAGTTTTATTAACAATCGCTGCATTATTTTCATCTTTTAAAGTTACTGTAAAATTCGAATCAGTTAGATAATTCGTATTACTAACTTTGCTAAACGATGCATTTTTTACAACCGATTCTTCATGCAAAACAACTGCATCTTCACCATCACCTTGTGAAATGCCATCCTCAATACATTCTTGTTGAGTGCCATTATTATTTGCACTAACACAAGAAATCATCATCAGTGCAGTTAAAGCAATGAGAAAAATCCCTAAATATTTATAATTAATTTGAATCACCCTCATCAAATAATATTGTTGAATTCATATCCATAAAATTAACATCACAATCCAACAACATTATTATTCCTCTTCAATTTCAGCCCCATCATCACTAAATAATTGATTTAACATCCATTCAGAATCATATTCCTTAATATCATCATAACCTTGACCCATACCTAGGAACATGATTGGTTTTTTGATTACATAACCAATGGAAAGTGAAGCACCGCCTTTACTATCTGCATCAGCCTTAGTTAAAATCACACCATCAATATCAATAGCTTCATTGAATTTTTTAGCTTGTTCTGTTGCATCATTACCAGTTAACGCATCACCTACAAATATCACCAAATCAGGTTTTGAAACTCTTTTAATCTTTTTCATTTCATCCATAAGATTAGTATTGGTTTGCATTCTACCAGCAGTATCGATTAAAACTAATTCTTTGCTCTGTGCACGAGCATGTTCAACAGCATCATATGCAACAGCGGCAGGGTCTGATCCTTTTTTATGTTTAATGATTTTAACACCAACATTATCAGCATGATATGTTACTTGTTCAATAGCTCCAGCTCTGAAAGTGTCTGAAGCAGCTATTACTGGAGTATAACCTTTTTTCATGTAATAGTTAGCCAGTTTACCAATAGTAGTTGTTTTTCCAGTACCATTGATTCCGACAAACATTACAACTAACGGTTCGCCTTCTGTTTTTTTATCTTCAATCATTTCAGTCATGGATTTACCCGGGACACTAATAATTTCAGATACTGCATTTTTTAAAGCTAAAAATGTGTATTCAGTAATATCATTACTTCTTTTGATTTTTTTGCCTACAAGGTCTTTTTTTACACTATCCACAACTTCAGTAGCCACTTCCATTGCAACATCCCCTTGTAAAAGTTCCATTTCAAGTTCAAATAATATATCTTCCAAATGTTTTTCCTGGATAGTTTTTTCACGAACAAAAGAGAATATTCCACCAGTAGATTCACCTTCAACAGCACCATTTTCTGTTTTATCTTTATTTCTACTCCAAAAGTGAGATTTTTTCCCTTCATTTTCCTGAATCACATCGTCTGAATTTTCAGGAGTTTCATTGCCAACTGATTCTTCCTGATCTTTATTATCGGATGATCCATTTAATCCATCAATCAAAGTATGTTTTTCTTCTTTAACATCTTCAGAAACTTTTTTTTCAGCAGATTTTTCATCATCTTTAGCAGATGCACCTCTAAGCCTAGATAGTAAACCCTGTTTTTCTTCCAAAGTTTCTTTAGGACTTTCTTCAATTTCCTTTTCGGCTTCTTTAGTAGGTTCTTCAACAATTTCTTTAGATTCAGAAAGTAAATTAGATTCCTCTGCCTTTTCTTCTTTTTTTCTGCCAAATGAAAAAAAAGAGAATTTATTACCAGGTTCCTCTTGAAGATTGTCTTCTTTTTCTGCTTCTTCAATAAGTTCTTCTTCCAATTTTTCACTTGTACGTGAAAATTTCTTTTTTAATGATTCAAACAAAATTAATCCAACCCTTTTAGTTAGTTAAAAAATTTAATTATTAGTATTTATATTTCTTATAATATTTAAAAAAATAAGAATTTTGGTCAATAAGTGAAGAAAAATAGAAAAAATAATTAATTTAAATAAAAAGTTTTAAAAAAAATAAAAAATAAATGTGGAAAAACTATCCCATTTGGGTCATTTTTCCTTGAGCTGCTGCTGCAATTTGTTCAGCTTGAGCTTGAAGACTTCCAACAATATCAGTGCATTGTTGTAAATTAGCTAACATTTTATCTAAGCTATCAGTTAAGTCTTCTTTTTGCCCGTTTAAAATTTCACGAGCGCCATCAGCATCTTTTTTAACAGCAAGTCCTGCCCCAATACTTACGATAATTTCATCAGTACTTTTAAGTTCTCCTTTAACAAATGAACCAGCACCAACAGGCACAAAAGCTTCAACTGAATCTTTACCTTCAATATCATCCAAAGTAGAGAATAATGCATCTACTTCAGCCATAGAAGTTTTGATTAATTCAATTTGTTGTTGAATTAAGTCAGCTTGTTGTCTGTATACATTAATTTCGTTAAGAAGACTGTTTAATTTTTGCTGATCTTCCATAGTAACACCTTCAAAGTGTCTATAAAATTTCTTTTACAATTGGGTCAACAACATCATCAGGAGAAATTTCTACAATTTCTGCAATAGAAATTTGATTCCTGTTAATTCTGTGTTTACTTCCGAAACGTTCGTAGATTTTTTCTTCGATATCTGCTTCACAAGTAGCTTTGAATTCTTTAGTAAATTTATGATATTCATCGCCCATTACAAAAGTACCTTTAACTCTGTAAATTTTTGTTATCATATTAAAATCCCTCAAGATATATTAATTAAAAATCATCATCTAAAAAGCCTAATGCTTCTTCAACTCTAGCCATTTCAGGACCGGTACTATCCTTAGCAACAATTGCTCCTTTTGAATTAGCAATGGAACAAGCTCCAACCAAAGAAATACCTCTTCCAACAGTACCAATATCCCCTTCTACACCAAATACTTCTTGAGCAAAACTAACTTCAGATTGAACAGCTTTAGAACTTATTAAAAACCCTTTATTTGTAACTTGAATCATAGATCCAATAATGTCACTTCCAACCATGGAAGTAGCTTCAACAGTTACATCTAAAGTTTCTCCAATAACATCAATTGCTTCTTCGGATAAAAATGGACTTACAATAGCGCCTTTGTCATTTGCTGCAACGATATTACCTAATGCAGTATATTGACCCGGCACAGTAGCAACATCAATACCTAAATCTTCAAACTGTTTAATTTCCCTATCTAAGACATGTGGTGAAACAACCATTCCTTTTGAATTAGCCACAGCTAAAGATCCTATAAGACTACATCCAGAAACAGATGATTTAATAACATCAACGTCTAATGCTTCCTTAATAATATCAGCTTTTTCATCTAAAAGATTATAGGGAACAATAGCAAAGTCATCAGTTGCTAGGATAAAAACACCAATGTTTGGATTTCCTACGATATCTACTCTTTTTAACATATTGTTACCTCAAATTACTCAATAGCATGGTAGTAAACACAGCTATTCTGCTAAAGTAGCTGTTACAACACCATCATCATCTTTAACTGCTTTTACAGTGATTTTAGAAGGTATTTTTTGGATACCTCTTTCCCAAATAGCATGATTGATAGATTCATCAATTTTGACTTCTTCAGCTTTCATGTGTTTGGTTAAGAAATTTTTAACTTCCCTGATAGCTCTAGGAGCTCTGATAGTTCTTTTAATTTCTTTAACATTTCTAAGTGGAATTGTGTAAACTCTTTCCATAATAACCCCTCATTATAATTTAAGACTGTTTCTTCTCCAATGTCTAGGTTTTGGTCTGTATCTAAGTTTACGGTTAGTTTTAGCATAAGCCCAGATTGGAATTCTCCTATTTTGTTTGTTTGCTTTTGCCATTCTTAATTTTTTAGCTAATGGTTTATTTCTACTCATTTTCTCACCTGTAATACGTATAATAATTATTTTTTATATCCGATAACACGAGTTTGATAATGTTCAGGAAACACATCCAATGAATTTCCCCCTTTTTCATCAATCAAAGTTCTTATTTCAACTTCAAAATCAGAATTATTATCCTTATTTGACCTTTCATGAGAAATTTCAAATAGATTTGAAGTTATAAATTTAACAGATTTATGTCCGAAACTATCAAGATTAATGTATTGAACATTCTTGCGATCTTCAAGACTTTTAATTTGATTGATATTTAATTTTGGAGTCCTATCATCCCTTCTTGTCCCATCTGCAATAATATCAAAATCATCTGCAAGCTTTTCGACAGTTTGAGCATGAATAAATTTGATTCCATCATTTGGAAATCCATCATCCATAATCATGTCACAAGTTTTATCCAAAATGTCATAATCCATTTTTAAAACATTATGTTTAAAATCTAATGCTTCAGCAGATTTGCTTGCTGGAATGTATGAATCGTAAACACCAAAGTTTGCAGTGCATAGCTCTACGTCAAGACCCAATCTCTTAAGCATTACTGCTACAAAAGATGAATCTTTACCCCCACTATATAATACACCAGCTTTCATCAATATTATTTCCTTGTAATTTTAATTTCTCTTTTTTGACCAGCAATTTGTCTTAAAAGAACTTTGAGTTGTTCATCAGTTACTTTTCCTCTTAAACTTCCAGACTGAGCTGATTGAATCAATTGAAGTTCAATTTGATTAACAAGTTCAGGTTTGGTTAATTTAAGATTAGACAACCTATTACGAGCTTCAGAAGTCATAATTTGAGCAATAATTTGTTTTTTCTGAGATTCAAATTTTGCTTCTGCTTCTTGCTGTTGTGCTTGAGCCATAGCTTGTTGTTGTGCTTGATTCTGCATAGCAGCTTGTTGAGCTTGTAATTCAGCCATTCTTTTTTGACGAATTTCATCTAAATCGCTCATATCAAACTCTCCAAAATATAATTAGTATTTTTCAAGACCAGGAACATCTTTAATGATTTCAGCAGAAATTTTATCCAAGAATGATCTTCCTGCTGGAGTGACAACTCTTCCACCTTCAACTTTTTCAACAAGTCCTGCATCTTCTAATTGGTGTAATGCGGTTCTAACAATAGATCCACTACCTTTTCTAAATACTTCAGGACGTACACCACGGTCTTTTTTGCCACCGTAGAAAGTTCTTAAACTCATAACTCCCACTGGACCATCCATATATACTCTTCTGATAATGGAAGCAGTCCTTACATACCACCAATCTACGTTTTCTGGTTTTCTTTCTTTGTGAACACCAGTTTTAACAAAATTGGACCATGCAGGGGAATTGATC
The DNA here is from genome assembly GCA_964345675.1 of uncultured Methanobrevibacter sp. GTDB lineage: Archaea > Methanobacteriota > Methanobacteria > Methanobacteriales > Methanobacteriaceae > Methanocatella. Next base: position 1,481 of record CAYFRZ010000046.1, on the reverse strand, counting down.
TTATCATTATTTTTAAATTCATCTGCGACTTTTTTAATTAATAAATCTGCAGGTACATCAAATACAGTAGTCATATTAATTCTCCAATATTTTTTAAATAATTGTAGCTTAATCCACTGTAAATTTAAGACCTAAAAAATAGGGCCCGTAACTCTAAATTTATAATGTTTAAGGCTTTTTTTTATAAATTACAGCGACATGTCCCCTAACATCAATAATCTTAGCTTTTGTTTGAGAGACAATATCATCTATGAATTTATCTTTATCTCTAGCGATATTTTTTGCAAATTTAAGTTTGACAATTTCATTAGATTCAAGTTGGCGTTTAATTTCTTCGATAACATTATCATTAAGGCCATTTTTACCAATATTAATTGTCATAGCGGAAAGAGCTCTATTCATCATTTCTTTTTTTGATTGACTCATATTTTGCTCTCCTTTTATTCTTTTTTTCCTTATGATATGGAATTTTCATTACATGATCACATTCACCACAAAAAATGTTAACTTCTGAGTTAACTAGCCGGACGGTGCAATTGTGACCAGGCGAGAGGAAACTTTTACAATTTTTACAATATCTCCTACTCCATTTTTCAGGAACTTTGGTATTGTATTTGGTAGACAATTTCAATGCCAGTTCGACATATCGATTTGAACGTTCCGGATGGTTGATTAATTCCATCTCAGCACGACTAAAAAGAATTTCCATTCTTTCTTTAGCTATTTCAATCATCCACTTTGGTCTTTTTCCTCTACTCAAAATATCCTCTCTTTTTTGTAGGATATAATATTCATGATTGGATTAAAATGATTTGCGCAAATTAAAACAAGAACCATAGTTAAAATTTAACCTTAGGTTAATATGAATATTAAGATAACCTATGTTTATTAACATTAATAAATGTTTGTATATAAAGGACTAAATCCTAAAATTTAAAAAAATAAAAAAATATTAAATAAAACAATACCCAATCACATAAATTATAAAAATAATATATAATATAAGTAACCTTACATGTTATGAAGAACATTTCTTGTGAGAAATTAAACTAAGAGAAAAATCGGAGATGAAATCATGATCAGCAGTGAAGAAAAAGAAAAAATCAAAACAGAAATAGTAGATAAAATAAACTCCACTTTAGAGAAAAATGATGAATCCTTTAGATTAGATAAATTAAATGTCTTAAATAAAAGTGAAACAGTAAAATTCATGGGAAATTACAGGGTTTATGACAGAAGAAAATACAGCTCCATTTCAAAAGAAATTAATTCTTTTTTAAAAGAATATGGAAAAGTTGAAATAAAATCTAAAAAAATCAGAGACAGTGGAATGAAATTTACAACAGTAAGTTTCAATTTCGAACTATAAACCTTTCATTAAACTCTTTAGAAAACATGTAACATGTTTTATTCTTTTTTTATTTTTGAAGATGGGACGCAAAATTTAACTAATTTCTATTTCTAGAAAAATTTTTTGTTTG
>CAYFRZ010000045.1:0-13543 GCA_964345675.1 uncultured Methanobrevibacter sp. | reverse complement strand
GGAAAAAAAGATTAAAGCATGGCTTTTAATTTAGATATAACGTCTTCAATAGTTTCTTTTAAAAACATGTTTGAAATATAAGCCACAATAACTCCTAAAATCACTAGAATAATTAAATGACTACCAATGAAACCTTCATAAAATCTTGCAACAAATTTGCCATAAATAAATTCAACTAATGGATTTTCTAAAATGCCCAATATCAATCCAACAAATAAACCAAATATCATTGCATTAACCTCATTATCAATAGTTCCTGCAAGAAATCCTATAGTTAAAATAATAGCCATTATAAATGAAAACCATGAAAAACCAATTAATAATCCAATTAAAGATAGAATTACTGATACAATCAAAGCCATTATAGATGGTTTTATAATATTTTCCAAATTAATTTTATTCTCAAAAGAATTAGAAAGAGATTCATGTTTTGTTTTCACACCAGTACGAATATTAGTTCCACATTCTGGGCAAAACTCAACATCCTCCCATATTCCAGCCCCACAATTTGGACATGTTTTTATTTGAATTATTTTTTTTGGAAAACTTACCTTAGAGCCACATGTTGGACAAAACAAAACATTTTCAGATAATCCTGATCCACAATTTTCACATTTTATATCCATATCCTCCAATGAAATTTGGTTTTCATCAGTATTAACAAGATTATTTCCACAATTTGGACAATTTTCCAAATCATTTGAAACATTAATACCACAATTATTACATTTAACCATAAATCATCATCCAAATAATAAATCTTGTTTAAATTTATCAAATTCATCTTGAGTAATTACACGAGATTCGAGTAATTTTTGGAATTCTTTTAATTGTTGAGCTTTAGAAGGATTTGAAACTTGGTTTTGAACAACAACAGTTTTTGGTTTATCTTTTAAAGATTCATATAAATCAACTAAGTTTTGACCAAATTCAAAACTAGGAAGTCTAATTTCATAAGAAGTATTATCAACTAATTTTATTAATAATCTATCAAACATGTCTGCACTATCATTATTTACAATCATGTCTTTAAATCTTGTTGATTTAAGAGATTGTATTTTATTTTCAATGTCTTTTCTGATATCATGAGGAGATGTCCAAGCTCTTTTAGTGATATCTTCATATCTACTTTTATCACCTAATCTTTTAGTAACTCTCATTGATACAATTTTATCAAAATAAAAATTATTTATTCCAGCATTGACTTTTTGCCAATCACGGTTATCAATTTCCATAAAAACAAATTTATTTTCTTTAATTAAGAAAAATCCATCAATCATTGTTTCATTACCAATGTAATTATCTGGATTAAAACCTCCAATATATTTATTAATAGTTTTATGTTTACTAGTGGATTTTTCTAACATATTAAAACGTTTTATACTAGTTAAAAAATAATCTTCATTCTTAATTCCGAATTCTTCAGCTAGTTTATCATATCTTGCAAGAACTTCATCACGTCTAGCATTCCATTCTTGTTGCTTGAAAGAAACAGAAGCACCATTTTCTAATTTATAACCACATTCACGACAAAATGTTGTGTTTTTATCATTCTTAGTTCCACATTTTGGACAACCATCAGAAGAACTCTCAAATTTTTCTACTTTATCACCACAGTTGAAACAGAAATCAGACCCAACAACATCAGTTCCACAATTTTAACATTTAACCATAATTTAACCCCAATTATTTTGTTCAAGAGTTTTTTTAATTTTATTTCCCCAAGCTTTTTCTTCCATGTCTCTAACAGTAGAATCCAAATTATTTGAAACATCCGAAACAGAACTGTTTAAAGCATTGATTTTGTTATCCATAATATCTAATTCAAGTTTCATGAATCCTTTCTCAATGTCTTTATATGTTTGAGAATTTTCTTCATTAATCTTTTCTATTCCATTTCCCTCATTCAACATATCCATTAATCTTAAAAAAACATGTTCTTGGTGTTGTTTTTCATATTCTTTTATATCTACACTACTGTAAATTTTGTTTAACAGCATTTTAATGACATTAATGAAATCTTCTCTGTCAGAGCGATCATTAACATTATTTGGGAGAATATCTGTCTTAAGTAAAAATACAGAGTCAACATTATCATCATTTTTTAAAACTAATGAATATCCCTTGTGTTCAATATAAACTAAAGCAATTGATTTATTGTCATAAATAACAATTTCTACTTTTGAAAATTCTTTTGGAATAGATAGAAAATCTAAATTACGCACCAACATTTTATCACCTATTTAAATCTAAACGAATTTATTAAACCATTTAATTCCAAGATCAAACTTATTCAATTTTCCATAATATTCTCATAAGAGCAAAATAGAGTTTATTGAAAAATTATAACCTTAATATTTTATAATAGCAATTATGTTAACCACATAATATAAACATTGCTATTAGCATGCTAATATCATATAGATATCTATTAGATAGCTAAAAATAAAAATTCAAAATATGGATAAAAAAGATGATATGAGCATTATTTCTTTATTAGCGCGTTCTAAAAAGAGGTTTAAAGTTCTAAAATCTCTAGAAAAAGAAGATAAAATCCCTTCTAAAATTAGTAAAGATATTGATGATAACAGCAATCACGTATCCAAATATTTAAAGACATTAAAAGAAGCAGAATTAGTAGAATGTCTTAATGAAGAAGATAAAAGATATAGATTTTATAGCATTACAAATAAAGGTAAATATTACCTAGATAAAGTAGAAAAAGATTATAATGACTAAAAATTTAAAATTAGTCAATTAGTGTTAGAAAATCATAAATCAGTTTAGCTGCAACCACTGCAGTATTATCCCCCAACCTATCACATGCAGTTTCGACTACATCAAAACCAACAACATTTTTATGGGATAAAGTTTTAAGTAATGTTTCAATTTCAGAGATAAATAATCCACCAGGAGTTGGGTTTCCAACACTAGGAGCAATAGCTGGATCAATTACATCCATGTCTATTGAAATATAAATTGGACCATCAATGTTTGTCAAGTAATATTCAATTGCATCCATATGTTTATGAACATCTTTATTTTTAAATGTTTGAATATTATAAGTTGATTTTATAAATTCTTCCTCTTCAGCCGAAGATGATCTAATTCCAATTTGAACTAAATTTACACCTGCTTCATGAGCTCTTCTCATAACTGTCGCATGAGAGAATTTTTCACCAATGAAATCAAAAGCAAGGTCCCTATGAGCATCCAAGTGTATTACAGTTAATTTTTCATATTTTTCAGATAATGCTTTAATAGCTCCGATTGATGCGGAATGTTCTCCACCGATTATAATTGGTTTAATATTCAAGTCAAATAATTCATTAACAGTATCTTCAATGATTTGACAAGTTTCTCTACAATTTCCGGGAATGACATTAACATCCCCAAAATCATAAAAAACAGCGCTTAATTCTTTATTAAAAATAGTATTGTATTTTTCAAAACCAAATGAAGCTTCTCTTACAACAATTGGTCCTAAACGTGCACCGGAGTGATAAGAAGTAGTACTATCAAAGGGAACTCCGATTATCCCAAATGAATTTTCTTTAATATTTTCATTTTCACTAGAAAATGCGAATTTCCATGGTTCGTATGTATTTAAAAGCATAATCAATCTTTAAAAGGAAAAAATGAATAAGAGAAGGAATCTAGTTAGATCCTCTTGTTCTCATTATTTTCATGTTTCCTAAAGCAACAATGTACTCTACTTCAACGCCTTCAACGATAGAATCTTTTAAATCTTCAGGCATTGGTAAATCAATAGTATCATAGTTTTCCATGTCCATTAATTGAACATTGTTTCCTTGAATAGAAATAACTTGTCCTAATCTTTTATCAATAATAGGAGTATCTACTTTGTTATCTACTGGTTTAACTAAACTTCTTTTTTGGTTATCGAAAACACCAACTGCTTCAATCCTTGCTTTTGCAGCTCCGTGCTTACCAGGAGATGAGGTAGTATAACTGATAATCTTACAAGCTTCTCCGCCTAAAACAATATATTTTCCAACTTTTAATGATTTAATCTCTACAACTTTTGTTGACATATAATTTTTCCTCCATAAATAAAAACCGGTTTTTAATCTACATAATAAGGAATATTACTAGATTAATATAAACTATCTTTTCCATTTTATATAAACTATTCGTTAAATCGACATGATTTTAGGGATTAAAATTTTTTTTAAAAAAATTATATTAAACCCATATTAAATGAATATAACCATAAAGAGATAGCGGCCAAAATCAAAACAATTATGACCCAAAAGATTATGAATATTTTTTTATTGTCTCTTGGACCTTTAATTATATATTCTTCACCTTGTACATCGCTTAAGTGAGTTTTGTTGTTTTTATAAAGTTCATCATTTCTTAAATAATTATAGAACATTCTCGCCATAAAATAAAAAATTACGACAAAAGCAATACCGATGTAGGGAATGGAACCTCCATTAAAAAATAAAACAACAATTGAAGATACAATCATCATAAGCAACATGAAAAAGCATGCAGATAAAATTACAGATAAAGATTTATTTAAAATCATTAGGTACACCTAAATTTAATTATATTTTTATCATTTAAATATTTATTTAATATAAAAAACAAATCTAAAAAATAGTGATAAAATGAAAATAGCTATTGTATCTGGAAAAGATGAAGGTCCAAGTAAATTAAATGCATTTGATAATGCCTTAACAGATGCTGGAATAGGTGATGTGAACTTAATAAAGGTATCCAGTATGCTTGCAGGCAATGCTCAAATTAATAAACTACCTAAACTCAAAGCAGGCTCTATGGTAAACTGTGTTTTATCAGAAGTAACCTCAGATAACCCCGGAGATGAAATAACTGCTGTAGTTGCAGTAGCTATTGGTGAAGAATTAGGTTGTGTTGTAGAAACAACAGGAATTAATAAAGACCCAGACGAACTTATTGAAGAAGCTAAAATGATGGTCAACTACATGATGGATAAACGGGGAGTTGAAATGAAAAGAGATTTGATAGTTGAATCTTCAACCACCACTGTTCGTGAAATTGCATCCGTAGTTGCATCAGTAGTTTATTTGAAAGATGAAATAATAGAGGGATGAACATGGATGCAAAAGACAAACAAATTGCAACCGATTTAGCATATAAAATTATCCGTGAAGTTTCAATAGCAATTAGACCATATGTAGGAAAACCAGAATCTGGAGAAAAAGTAAAAATAGGTGCTGACGGAACACCCACATCATTAATTGACATAATTGCCGAAGATAAAATGATCAACATCTTGAAAAATGCACCAGTCTTGTCATACATCATCAGCGAAGAAATAGGGGAGTTAAAACTTGGTCGTGGGACTAAAAGAAGCATTAAACTCACTGATGAACTTAGACGTACTGATTTAAAAGAAGATGAAACACCAAAATTCATATTTTTAGTCGATCCAATTGATGGAACCAACAATGCAGTTAAAGAAATACCTGCTTTTGGAATTTCAATAGCTATCGCAAGTGTTAATCAGGGACATGTTGCAACTTTAAATGATGTTGAACTCGGTTTTATAAGTAATTTCGCCAATGGTAACTTTTTTGAAGCAGAAAAAGGAAAAGGATGTTTGTTAAACAATGAAGAAGTGCATCCCAGCGACATTATAAACATTAGCGACATGACACTTGGAGGATTTACAAAAAGTGGCACATCACAAGCTTCCAAATTAGTTGATAATGCACGCCGAATGAGAGTTTTAGGAAGTGTAGTATTAGAATTATCCTATGTTGCCAGCGGAAGATATGATGCATTTTTAGACCTTAGAGGAAGCAGAATAATAGATATTGCCGCATCCAAATTAATTCTTGAAGAATCAAGATGCATAATTACAAATAAATACGGACAAAAACTTAACAACATATTAAGCATTTACGAAAAAACAATTATTGTGGCAGCCAATAATAAAATACTCCACAAACAGATGATTGATATCCTAAATGACAATCAGACTGACTTTATTGGAAAAGTAGGAATAGTATCTAGAATTGATCAAACAAGACCAATTTTATTTGCTGCAAAAATTATCGATTATTTATTAACAAACGGCCGTGAAGTTATAATCGAAGAGAGATTAGCTCAAAAATTAACTGAATTAAAAGAAAATCCCGAATTAAATAAAATTATTGAGGAAATTCAAGAAAAATATCCTGAGATGGCGGATTCATTTGAAGACCTTAATTTAAATATTGATTTCAAACAATTAGTGGAAAAGATTTTTGATTTTGATTGTGATATGGCGATAATTCTTGGAGGAGATGGAACACTACTCAGAGCACAGGGAAAAATGAATCCTGAAATTCCATTATTTGGAATCAATATGGGGACTGTAGGATTTTTAACTGAAATAGAAACCCCACACACATTTGAAGCATTGAATTCCATTTTGAAAGGAGATTATTATAAAGAAAAAAGAAGCAGACTTGTTGTTTCACACGAAAACCACTACTATAGTGTGATGAATGAAGTAGTTGTAATGACAGATAAACCTGCAAAAATGATGCATTTTGAAATACGAGTTGACGGGGAGATAATTGAAGAAGTAAGAGCTGACGGATTAATTATTTCAACACCAAGCGGTTCAACAGCATATGCAATGTCAGCAGGAGGCCCTATTGTTGATCCTAAAGTTGCAGGTTTCGTGATAATTCCAATTTGTCCTTACAAGCTTGGAGCAAGACCTTTTGTAGTATCGGACAGCAGCGAAATAACTGTAAAATTACTTAAAAAAGGTAAAACTGCAGTATTCGTTATTGATGGCCAAATCAATGAAGAAGCAGAATATGAAGAAGAAATTAAATTTAAAAAATCAGACAAAGATGCTTACTTTATCCGTACTTCAACCAAATATTTCTATGAAAAAGTTAAAGATAAATTAAGTGAAGGGGGAATCCCTAAAAATACAAGGTGCCAATAATGAATCATCTTGTTATTGATTTAACCCATGGCGGAGTTAAAATTGCAATTAGCCTTGCAAAAAAAGGGAAAAATGTACTTGCATATGATATCTACAACACATTAAATGACATTGACGCTAAGATGCTTAGTATTTACAATGTAGATTTAATACAGCTAAGCAATCTTGAAAGTTTTAGGGGAGACATGAATATCATCTACCCCATTCATATGCCACTAAGTTTTAATGATATCGCCAAACACAATCCCAATTTAAATTACACTTTTCAAACACACCACGAAATTATTTGTGAACTTTTAGATGATTGGGGAAAAGACATTCCAAAAGTTGAAGTAACTGGAGTTAAAGGTAAAACATCAACTGTTTTTATGCTTAAAGACATTTTATTTGATGAAAATCCTTTAATTTTATCAAGCCTCGGTGCAATACTTTATGAAAATGGCAGGAAAATCATGTTGAAGCGCAATATTTCAATAGCACCATCAAATATTAAAGAAACAATTGATCTTGCATATAAAATAGCAAACCCCATTTGTAAAATTGCCGAAGGAATTGTTGAAAGTGAACACAAGAGGAAATACAACTCGGCAATTTTTGAATCATCATTGGGCGTAAGTGGCATCGGAGATGTTGGAGTATTATTGAATATTGTTGAAGATTATCCAATCGCAAAAGGTAGAAGTAGTGCAAGTAAAGCTAAAAAACAAGTTTTCAGATGTGAGACAGTAGTTTGTCAGAAAGAAGCATATGATACCTATTATAAAGACGTAAAACATGATAAAGTCAATACATTTTCATTAGATGATAAAAATTCAAATTTATATTTAACTGATGTCAGTTACACACTTGATGAAACTAGAATGAATGTGGCCTTTAATAATGTTAAAACAGTTAAAGGCAGGGAAATTTCTGGTGAAATTGCATTAACTGCATTTGCGCCAGGAAAACATAATGTAAGTAATGTTTTAGGGGTTATTTTAACTGCTTTAAGTTTGGAAATTCCGCAAGATAAAATTATCAATGGAATTAAAAATTACAAAGGAATTCCCGGAAGAACAAATAAAAAACAAATTAAAAACATTACTGTAATTGAAGAAATTAATCCTGGAATCAATACTAAAGCCATTGAGGAATCAGTTAACATGATAACTAACTTAAATGACTACTTGATAGCTGTTGGTGGAGATTATGGAATAACATGTGAAGAAATCGATGAGGAAAAAGTTAGTGAATATTTAGACACTATAAATAGCAGTGTTATTTTAACTGGAGATTTGGGTATTTCAATTCAGAAAAAAATGTCTAAAAAATGTCAATTAATTGAAGATTACAATGACATTTATAATATTGCGTTAAAAAATAATAAAAATCTTCTGTTTATTTATCGGTCGGATTACCTGAAATTAAAACAAAGATAATGAGTGATTAGTTTAATTTTTAAAAAAATAATTTTAATAAAATTATAAACATTTAATAATTATTACTTGCAAAAAGTAACAATGTAACAAAATTAAATTACATTATTAATTTTAAAAAATTTGGAGAGAATAAATGATTGTTGGAACACGTGGAAGTCAATTAGCTTTAGTTCAAACTAAACAAGTATGTGCTTGGTTAGAAAAAATAACTGGCAAAGCTATTGATTTAGAAATTATTAAGACCAAAGGAGATAAAATTACTACTTCTCAATTGTACAATATGGATTCGAAAGGTTTGTTTACCAAAGAACTAGATATTGCCCTTTTAGAAGAAGAAGTGGATTTTGCTGTTCACAGTTTTAAAGATTTGCCAACTGAACTAAACGAAGATTTAGAGATTGTTGCAGTTCCTAAACGTGAATCTCCAAATGAAGTACTTATTTCTTCAAAAACTTGGGCAGAACTTGGACCCGGATCCAAACTTGGAACAAGCAGCCTTAGAAGAGAAGCATTCTGTAATCATTACAAAAAAGAATTCGAACTTAAACCTATCAGAGGAAATATTGAGACTAGAATTGATAAAGCGCTTAATAGTGATTTAGATGCAACCATTATGGCTGAAGCAGGTATTAAAAGATTAAACCTTACAAAATATATTAAAGAAATATTTCCAATTGATTATATTACACCACCTGCAGGTCAAGGTGCACTTGCAATTATCACTAGAAAAGACTCTGATAAAAAAGAAACCATTCAAAAGTTAAATGATTATATTTCCATGCAAGAAGTACTTGCTGAGAAAATGGTTTTAGAAGAGCTTGGAGTAGGTTGTCAATGGCCTATAGGATCTATTGCTCGTATGAACAATAAAGAATTTAAACTTTATTCAATATTATTAACCAAACAAGGAGAAATCCTTAAAGAAGAAACTCAGAAAGGTTCTATTAGAGATGCGCTTGAACTTGGCAGACGCATTGGAGAACATTTCAAAGATTATGTTTAAACGGAGGAATTAATTTGAGAACTGTTAACGTGGGAGTTATTGGTGTAGGTGCAATGGGTGAAAACCATGTTCGTGTCTATCACAAAATGGAAGAAGCAAATTTAGTTGCTGTAAGTGACGTGAGTGAAAGAGCACTTAAAAGAATTGAGAAAAAATATAATGCTAAAGGATACACAGAATATTCTGAATTACTTAAAAATCCCGAGATTGAAGCAGTAAGTATATGTGTCCCAACTACATTCCACCATGCTGCAGTAATGGAAGCGATTAAACACGGAAAACATGTTTTAGTTGAAAAACCAATTGCATTTACATTAGAAGAAGCTAGGGAAATGATTGCTGCTGCTAAAGAAGCAGGAGTATTGCTTGCAACAGGACATGTTGAAAGATTCAATCCTGCAGTTAGAAAAGCAAAAGAGCTTATTGATGATGGAGTAATAGGAGATATTGTAACTGGATTTGCAAAAAGAGTAGGTCCATTACCTCCTAGGATTAAAGATGTTGGTGTATCCATTGATTTAGCTATTCACGATTTAGACATTATGAATTATCTCTTTGAAGAAGAAATCACTCAAGTTTACGGTACTATGAACAGCATACTGGATGATTGTGACTTTGAAGACCATGCGGAGATTATGGTCAACTTTGATAATGAATCTACTGGAATTATTGAGGTGAATTGGTTAACTCCATATAAGCGTAGAGAATTAGAACTTACAGGTACTGCCGGAATCATCTCTGTGGATTACATCCAACAGAGTATCGAAGTTTATGGTAAATTTGCTCAAGACATTGAAATTAAACATGAAGAACCTCTAAAAGGTGAATTATCTTCCTTCTTAAATTCCGTAGTGAATGGTACCGAACCAGAAATTACTGGTGAAGATGGACTTAAAGCTCTTAAAATGGTTATTGCCGCAAATAGATCTTCCAAAGAACATAAACCAATTAGTTTTGATGAATTATAATTAGGTGATGCTATGAAACAAAAATTAATTGCAAAAGCACAAGAATTAAGACAACATGGTTTTACAACCGGTGAAATAGCTGATGAACTTAATGTAAGTATGGATACTGCTAGATGGTTAACACTCCAAAAACCAGAAGAAAAAAACGATGCTCCCGTAGACTTTGCTATTAACTGGAAGAGCATTGGTGGAAATTCCACTCGTCTAAGCTATGTTTCCGGTGCTTTAAGTGATATGGCATTATCCCATGGGGAAGTAGACACAATTGTAGGTATTGCAGTAAGTGGAGTTCCATTTGCAACAGTAATGGCTGATTTCATCGAAGACATGACTGGAATTGACACTTCAATAGCTATTTTCCATCCAAACAAACACAGAAAAAATCAAGACTCAACAGACGATGAAGGTGCAATAAGTACCAACTTTGGAACCGTTGAAGGTAAAAAGGTTGTTATTGTAGATGATGTCATCACCAGCGGAAAAACAGTTAAAGAAGTAATTCATACAGTAAAGGACTTAGGTGGAGAACCAACTTGTGTTACTGTATTGATTGATAAAGCAGGCCTTTCTGAAATTGAAGGAATACCTGTTGAATCTTTAATTAAAATTAGTAGATTATAAAATCTACTCCATTTCTATTTTTAAGTTTAAACTTGACAATATTTTCAATATGTGAAAATTTAAATAAAAAAAAACATTTAGGAATTAAAACTTACACATATATCCATAGGAGATTAAAAGATTATAGAAGTCTTGAAAAACTTCCAAATCTTGTTAATAAAATACTTTTTATAGTATAATTGTGCTTTCTTTTTTATTGAGTTTAGTTTAACAAATCCAAACCCTATTGATAAAATGTACTTACATCATCAATTAGCGGTTTGTCTGGGATTTCTGATACATGCATTTTTTCAACAGATAATCCTCCTATAACCCCAATACTTTGAATGTTGTTTTTCAAAACGGCTGTGGAAATAATACCTGATTCTTTTGGAGATAAAACAAATAAATCTAGAAATGTTTCATCTTCTCCTACTATGAACGCTGGTTCGATGGTTTCGGCGGATTTGGTTTGAACTTTAATGAGAATATGTTTTGCATCACTTTCCTCTTCAAGTCCGATTTCACGGCGAATGTTTTCATCTAAAATTTTGACTTTTTCACTCCAATTGATGGAATTATTCATATTATCACCTACTATTTCTTAAATCCACATTTGTGGAATAGTTCAACAATTTAGTCATTTAATAACATAATACCATATAAATTTAATATTTTACATATCATTTCATAGATATTAACAAAAAGTGTAATTACTAATATAGCCAATAGAGAATATAAAAATTTTGAATATTGTAAAAAAAGATAAAACAAGAGTGTGAAAAATCACAAAAAATTTTAAAAAAAAAGCTGAAGAAATTAATCTTCAGCATCGTCGTCAACAATAACCAATTTTTGGTTTTCCTCATCAACTTCCATAACGATTGGGTCTTCTTCAAGAGCTCCAGGATCTTTTTCAACACATTCATTGATTTTAGATTGAATTTTTCCGATATCTTCTGTGTCAATCAAATCAACAATTTCTAATTGTTGTTGGAATCTTTCAACCCCTTCAAGAGGAAGATTCTCAACAAAAGGAATAGCCCCAGTTGCTCCAACAATTTTCTTTTTATCTGGATCTGCCCCATTTTCATGCAGTGCTTTAAAACTTTGACCAGTGATGTGACCTTGAACTTCAGCACCGGCCAAAATTAAAAATCTAATATTCGGATTTGAAATAATATTTGCTACGACTTTTTCAATACCTAAGTTTTCAGTTTTACATGGTCCTGCGATTGCTGCTCCAGACAAATCAGCTTCAATATGAGAAGCAAGAGTTGCAACAGCTACCGGACTTTCTGAATCTCCAACAATATAATCCCCACTGATTTGAGGCCATTCTTCTGCAGGTGCTTTTTTATCAACCATAATTAATTCCTCCTAACTTTTGTGATTAAAAATATAATTTATATATATTTAAATATTTTGTAACTTAGTAGGGGTAATTTGGAGCAAATAGTTTAAATATAATTCTGTAACATTAATGTCTATAATAACCCATTTATTTAAATAAAAAAAGTTAAATAATGAAAATATATGTTTAAATTATAAGAAGAAAAAAGAGATTAAAGGAAAGATTTAAAAATACAATTCAGATGGTTTGCCAATGTATTCAAAGTCATCCTTGTTTTCTAAGTATTTAACACCAATGACTTTTTTATCAGGAAGCAGACTAACAACACTCATTCCATCATCAACATCAATAACGATAACTTTAGTATTTTTTTCACCTTCAACCTTGATTTTAATTATTTCATCATTTTCGACAAGTTCGGCATCTTCAAATTCATTACTTACATCGGTTGAATACCAGTGTTGTGGTAATTTGACCCTAATATCTAAATCGTCTAAAACATCTTTAACATGCATTTTTAAAATCCTCCAATAATTGAGTAGTTATATCCAAGTTCTACTTTATGAAGAATTATATATAAAGATATTGTAACTAATAAAGGGTTAAAAGTAGTTAAAGTCTAAGATAAAAACTCCCTAAATCAACTCTTTTTATATATTATACTAAAAAATGAATTTTATTTTTATCCAATTCATTTAAAGTGTGTGGCTTTGGAATATCATCAGAGCGACCAATAGCCAGAATTCCTACAATCCTATAATGAGAGTCGATTTTTAGGATTTCCCTTACAACTTCTTCTGAAGAGGTTTTGTCTTTTGACCTTAAATGAACCTGAACCCAGCAACTTCCAAGACCCAATTCGGTTGCCATTAAATGCATATAAGTTAGCGCAATTGATGAATCTTCACACCAGGTATCTGAAATCATTTCATCTGCAAGAACGACAATGGCTTTATTAGAATTTTCAATGAGATTTGCACCATGATCCTTACAATTTGCAAGTTGTTTTAAAGTTTCACTTCTTTCAACAACCATAAAGCTACATGGCTTTCTATTCATACTAGTCGGAGCAAGAAGTGCCGCTTGCAGTATTTTATCAAGTTCTTCTTTAGTGACCGGTTCATCTGCAAATCTTCTTGTACTTCTTCTTTTAAGCATAATGTCTATTAATGTCATGATTAAGAATTAGTTTTTAATAAAAAAGCTTGACAATATTTAAATTGCCCAATTTTTGAAAGATTC
>CAYFRZ010000044.1:12185-13661 GCA_964345675.1 uncultured Methanobrevibacter sp. | reverse complement strand
ATTTTTTTATTAAATGTAGAATCTACAATAGTTAAGTCCATATTATTTGTCACTGAATTTCCTAAAACAACATTCTTTAATATCAATTTTGTATTTGAATTTGTAACCATGGAAGGAATAGTTAAATCATTAATATTAATGATTCCTTTAGTATTGAATGTTAATCTTTTTGTACCAGATAATGATTGACCATTACCATTAATCATTATATTAGGAATCTTTGTTCCTTCATTAAATGTTGTAGCAGCTGAAACTGTATATGTTCCAGGATTTAAATTAATAATATAAGCATCATTTTCTGAATCTGTTACTGTACTGTTTATTGCAGTTGTTAATTCATTAAAATCATTCACATCTACTGTTTTTGTTCCAGCTTTTAAAACATCATAACCAGAACCTTCATCATTTTCTTCAGCAGACAATGCAGAGTTCGAATCGTCCACTTCATCTACTTGTTCAATTGCTAATATAGATTCATCAGTTGAATCTATTCCTCCCCCCCAAGGCTTCATCCATGCTATCATCAACTGAAGCTACAGTTGAGTTTCCTGCATCTTCTGATGCGCTTACTGCACCAAGGCAACAAACCAACACCATGAATAAAGCCAAAATTAAAGTTATTTTTTTGACCTTCATATTTTCTTACCTGCTATTTGATCAAACAAAAGAAAAGGACCAACAAAAAAAGCAACCCTAAAATTGTGCCATATATTCCTATAATATACCCCTGTTCGTGAGTCGTTTGGACTTGCTTTCATTGGACTTTCCATGAATGAATAAAGAATATTCATAAAATATATTTTATTAAAATTATATTGATATTTTATAAAAAATACTTTATCAATTATTATATTAAAATCTGGAATTTATAAATATTTTGAAAAGTGTTTGCCAAAAAAATATTACATAAACGCGAAAAATAGGGTTTTACAATTGTCATTTCATTAAAAACACAACCAAATAATCAAATTAATTCTTTTTTTTAATTATTAATCATCAAATCGGAGACGAACCCTGGAAAACACGATAATCATATGGTCAGTCCATCACATTATCAGGTGCAATATCATATATTATATTAATATACTGCAAAAAGAATACAGAAATCATAAAGCAAATTTTAACAATAAGAGGTATACCTGAAAATTTAATGACCTACAAATTACTTTACAAATTTATCTATCTGAACCCTATTAATCCATTCTTTTTAAAACTCCATTAGCTCAACTGCATTGAACCATTATTACCCCAAATCATTGCACTTTATCAAAAACACACATATTCCAAAAAATAGAGTTAATCCAAAAAATTAATTATCAACATCAAATAAACCTAGCATGAAAAGATTTCCAAAATTAGATAAGTATCAGATAATTCATAAAATTACATAATCAACATAACAAAAAATACTAATTTTTACAATAATTTAATAAATAGAATAAAACCTGATAGTGATATTGACGCATTATTGAGAGA
>CAYFRZ010000044.1:0-12175 GCA_964345675.1 uncultured Methanobrevibacter sp. | reverse complement strand
AATTATTAATGATTATATTTTTTATGTGATTATAATGACTCGTATTTCAATTTTAGACAAAGATAGATGTCAACCCAAAAAATGTGATTATCTTTGTATCAATTACTGTCCAGGTGTTAGAATGGATGAAGACACCATAATAATTGATGAAGATACTAAAAAACCGTTGATATCTGAAGAATTATGTGAAGGATGTGGTATTTGTACAAATAGATGTCCTTTCGATGCTATTACAATTATCAACTTACCAGAAGCTGCAGGAGAACCAATTCATAGATTTGGCCAAAATCAATTTGAACTATTTGGACTTCCAACATTGGAAGCAGGAACTGTTTTAGGTCTTCTAGGGCAAAATGGTATTGGTAAGTCCACAATCATGAATATTTTATCAGGCAATTTAATTCCAAATTTTGGAAACTTTGAAAACAAACCGGAAAATTGGGATGATGTAATTGAATTTTATAAAGGATCATCCCTTCAAAAATACTTCAAAGATTTATCTGAAGGAAATATCACCACCATATTAAAACCACAAATGGTTGATCAACTTCCAAAAGTTGTAAAAGGTAAAGTTAGAGAGTTACTTAACCAAGTTAACGAAAGAGATAAATTAGATTATGTTACAAAAGAATTGCAACTTGAAAATGTATTGGATAGGAAAATGGAAAATCTAAGTGGTGGGGAACTTCAAAGAGTTGCAATAGCTGCAACAGTTTTAAGGGAAGGCGATTTCTATTACTTCGATGAACCTACATCCTGGCTTGATGTATCTCAAAGATTAAATGCTGTAAAAGTAATTCGTTCACTTGCTGATGAAGGTAAAAGCGTACTTGTTATTGAACACGACCTTGCTACTTTAGATGCATTATCCGACAACATTCATATATTGTACGGTCAACCTGGAGGATATGGAGTTGTATCTGGAAGAAAAGGAGTTCGTTTAGGAATTAATGCATATATTAATGGATTTTTAGCAGAAGAAAATGTAAGAATTAGAAGAACCCCTATTGAATTTACAATTAGACCACCTACTCCAGAAGATGAAGGAGATGCCCTTGCAAGTTATTCTGACTTAAGCAAAGATTATGAAGGATTCAAATTATCTGCAGATGCCGGTGAAATATTTTACGATGAAATTGTAACTGCATTTGGTTCAAACGGTATTGGTAAAACCACTTTTGCTAAAATACTTGCAGGTGTTGAAGAACCAACTAATGGAGAAGTTGATGAAGAAGTTACTATTGCATACAAGCCACAGTATATTGTTTCTAACTTTGAAGGAACAGTTAGTGACTTTTTATACATGAATGCTCCAAGTTTCGGCAGTAAAATCTTCGATAGTGAAATTATGAAACCACTAACTCTAGACGATATGTTAGACAAACCTGTCAAAGGATTAAGTGGAGGGGAACTTCAAAGATTGGCTATTGCTGCAACATTATCAAAAGATGCTGAAATTTATCTTTTCGATGAACCTACTGCATTTTTAGATGTAGAACAAAGATTAATAGCTGCAAGAGTTATTCGTAAAATGGTTGAAAGCAGAAATGCTGCTTCACTTATTGTTGACCACGATATTGTGTTTATTGATTACATATCAGATAGAGCAATGGTATTTAATGGAACTCCAGGTTTAAATGGACATGCATCAAAACCAACAGATCTTAGAAATGCAATGAACGAATTTTTGGGAAACCTCAACATCACATTTAGACGAGATAAAGAAACAAAAAGGCCAAGAGTAAACAAACTTGACAGTTACAAAGACCGTGAACAAAAAGAGAAAGGAGAATATTATTACTTATCTGATTAATTATCTCCTTTTTTATTTATTTTAATTCAAACTACAATTCAATGGTGTACGCCAAAAATCTAAAATTAATTTTTGAAACTGATTAAAACCACTTCCATTCAAAAACAAAGAAAGAATTGTATCGAAAAAATTACTTTTGGTGGACACTCTTAAATCAAAAAAAAAGCACTACTTCAAATATTTAATAACTTATCAAGACAAATCTTGAAACTCAATTTCCAATATATTTTTAACAATCTTTTCTTTTTCTTGATTAAATTCAAACAATTTATTTTCTAACTCAAAAATTTTATTTTCGATATCAACAACATGTGTTATGATTCTATTTTGTTCTTCAATATTCGGTAAGGAAATTTTAATATTTGAAACTCTTTCAATAGACGCACGATTAGTTCTTGAAAATCTTAAATTATGTCCCTCATTTTCAATCATTTTAGCCAAATATTTTGGATTTATATCATCAGTTAATATTTTTATATATCCACAGTGGTCTGTTGGATAAAATTTTTCACCAATATTTGTAGTTCTTACCATCCAATCCCCATCAATACCCCATAGAATGTATTGGTGAGAATAATCATCAATTATCTCTTTATTAATTTTACCAAAGGATTCATTAATATTTGCACTTATAACATCAACAGTTCCATTTTCATCAAGTTCAGTACTTAAAATTCTATTACCTATTGAAAGTTTAAATAAATTAGAATCATTTAATTTAAAAATACTATTTGATGATTGCCCCCCCCAATAATATTTCTTCAATCTTAGTATTATAATCTTCAATAGCCATCCTTGAATTATTATATTTAACATCAATTTCTGCACATTTATTAATAATATCCTCTTGAATTTTAATAGGAGGTATAGGAATTTGAATATTATTTTTTAAATAATTACTATTTAAACTTTTACCAAATGCTTTTTTCCCAACTGATGAAGAGTCTAAAATATTTGTATTGAATAAATAAAATAAATATTTATCCAATACTTCTTCATTATTTTTTGGAATTAATGCAGCAATTTCTTCATTAGTATATAAATCTTCACCAGCAATTGCAGTTTTTCCAATACTCAATTTAAAACTTAATAAAGTTGTTCCTTTTGGAATTAATTTAACATTAGAATTATTTATAGCATCATCAGTTATCTTTTCTTTTGTATCAGTAATTTCTTGACCATTCATTTCTTTAATTGAAACCCATAAATGTTCTCCTAAAAAATAATTTGAATTATCTCTTGAAGGAGTGCCCCCTATTTTAATATCACAAACATTACCTAAAAAATCAACTTCATATTTACTTTTCAACTCAACAATTCCACCAATAGTTAAATTAATAGATTTATCAAAAGTAGGTTTAGAAAAATCAATCATATCAATAACATTCATATGACTTATATTATCATAACTACTTATACATTCAGTATCCATAAAGTTATTCTTAATGAATACATTCAATTTATCTTCATCATCTAAATTTTTAGGATTGAACAATAATGTTTTAATATGCCCAATTCCCCTATTAGATAATGAATTATCATTACTATTTGAACCAATATATTTAATTCCCTCACTACCTTTTCTTTTTGACCATTTATAACCTAAAAATTCTTTTACATCACTACTTTTAGTAGGTGCATTTACAACAACCACATCATTTTTTTGACTGTTTAATAACATGAAATATGTTAATTTATCTCTTTCTAACTCAATAATTGCATGATTATTATCTCCATATTCATTAATATATTGTTTAAATACGCTATTCTCTTTTAAATTTTCATTTATCTCCCCATTTAAAAAATCAATATAATCATCATAATTAATATTCTGTTTGTCTAAATAATCAAATAACAATTGTTGATCTTCAAAAACAAAATCTTTATCAAATTTACAATCAAACCAACTATCTACTCTATTTTTAAAATGTTTTAATAAAAGAGGATTACTTTTTTTCTTTCTTAAAAATAGGATTACTGTATTTGTACTAGTTGCACCGAAAGTTCTACTCGGCAATTCTACAATACTAATAATATCAAAATTTGAAAGAATAATTTCTCTTGTTTTAACATATAATTTACTACCATTTGTTAAAATTGAAGAAGGCAATATAATGCCTGCTACACCATCATCTTTTAATAATTGTTTTGCTCTTTCAACAAAAAAAGTTTCAATAGAATTATTTGTTAAATAATTATTTCCATTAATTAAAGACAATAAATCAAATTTTTCCCGCTCATCTTCAGTTAAAGTTTCTAAAAATCCTTTAACCGAATAAGGAGGATTGGCAATTAAAATATCAAAAGAATTATCTTTAATATTTTTATTATATGCTAAAGCATCACCATAAATTACATTAATTTCATCTTGCCCATACATAAATGCAGAAACTTTTGAAACTTTTGATAATCTATATTCTTTTTCAATCCCATATATATTTGAATAAAAATCTGCCAATTGATTTTCATCCACATATTCTTTTATCTGACTCGCATACTCATTTAAAAAATGACCTGCACCACAAGCATAATCCATAACTTTCGGAGGTTCATCCGAATTATTAATAATTTCTTTTAATGGTAAGGAAGAAATTATGAATCGAGTAATAGGTAATGGAGTAAAAAATTGTCCTTCACTTTGTTTAACACCATCATCTAAAAATCCTTCAAATAAATCTCCTAAGAATTGATTTTGCTCATCAGTTTTTAATTTAATATCTTGAAACATCTTTATAATTTTAAGTAAAATTTCAGAATTCTGTCTAAACAATTTTTCATTATGCACATCAATAAATGCAAAGTCATTATTAGTGTAAAATTTAAGTTCACGGAAATAAGACATTACAGTATTTTTAGTTTCATCAGGATCATTTTTAAATAACTTAAATGCATCATTTAATTTTTTATTATCAATATAAGTAACTTCTTCATTCAGAAATTTTTGCATTCCATTCTTATACAATTTTTGAAGTCTGTCTTGTAGTTGATAATAATCATCATACGCAGTTCCTTTCCAATTAAACTCTAAACAATCAGGATGTTGTATTTCATCAACAATTTTTGCTAGAAAAATATTTACTAATTTATCAAAAGCATTTTCATGGCTAGATACATTATGTTGTCTTAAAATTGATGCAAATTCATTGTATTTTTTTTGAGAATCTTCAAAACTAATTGTTTTTAAATCTTTTAATGAACGAGTATTATTTATTTCATATAAGGAAATATTATCTTCAAAAATTCCAGCTTCATCAAATTCAAGATTATAAATGTATTTCCAAACATCATATAATTCATCAACATCATTTGCTGCACTAAATCTCTTTATTTTAGAAGGTGACAATGTTTTTAAATATTTCTCATTATCTTTAATTGTAATTATTTTATTAAAATAAGAAAGTTTACCACCTTCAATATTTGAAGTATATAAACATAAATATTGTGTTCGTTTTATTTGTTGAGCATAGCTAAATAATTGATATCCATTTGATTTTGTTTTATCCCATGCTACATTATATTCATTTCCATATGTTTTACATTCAATAATTAAATATTCATGCCCTTCATTATCTTTTAATAATATATCTGCTTTTCCACCAGAGGCTCCCCTACCTACTCTCCACCTGGGTTCTAGTTCAATATTTTTGCAGAATAACCTTTTGATAATAATCTATTAACACATTCAAATACAACAAAATTTTCAGGATGTTTAAAGTTTGATGTTGTTTCATCATTAACAATCAACTCATTAGGATAAATTATTTTTTCATTATTTATATCAACTTTAATCATGACTTCATTAAATTGTTTATAATAAATCTCATCTTGTTTTGAATAGTTAAGTAAATCCAATAATTCATTAATATTTTCTTTTTTTATCATAATACACCAATTCATAGATTAATTAACAAAAAAATCTGAATATTTTTAAAATAACAATAAAAATATACTCATATATTTTCAAGTTCTTTTAAGATGTATTTTTTCAAAACACTTACTGCTTTTTCACCGTCTTCATCTAAACGAACTGCATCCAATGGATTTAAATCATAAGCTTTCACAACAGAATCTGCTGAAATATTTTTAAATGAATCAACTTCTTTTTCTTTTAAGATAACAGAAGCACAATCATCCCCACAGCCGGTTATTGTAACTATTTTTGCATCATCCAATATTGGAGAACAATCGTTTGGCTGTGCTGAATATTCAGTAATGCATGCTGCAACAATATTCTCATTTTCCAAAGCAAGTTCCACACTTGCTGCCCTTACAACTAATCCTAATGGACTTAATCCACTACATGAAACCAAAGCTATTTTATCACTCATATTTACACCTATTTTTTCATTTTTTCATATCTTCTTTTAACTTTATCATAACCTCTTTTAAAGAAAGGACATCTTAAAATGCAATCACTACAACCTTCCCTATGGGCTGTGCAAACTTTTCTCAATAGTTTTTCATTATCGTCAAATGCATCTTTAGGACATCTATCAATGCAAATACCACAAGTTGAACAGAAATCTTTAACCCATAACATTTCATTTTCCTTTTTGAATGGTAAATTATCAATTGATGTATGGATCATGAAAAAACCATTATGCAACCCTTCTTTAAATAAACATATGTTGCTTCTAGTAATTATACAATCCATAGATTGCATAGCTATTGCTCTTAAACTTAAGTTATCATCTAATGGATGTAATAAATCTGCTTGAAATCCGTTTTCCCTTAAAAAATCTGCAAATTCATAAACATTAACACCATACTCTTGAAATTCAATATCCATTAATTTACATTTCTCACGAGAAGATTCCATTTTTATTAACTCTTCCCCAATGAGAAATCTAAAAATAATTACATTATCAAAGTCAATATTAAAATCCTTTTTAAATTCATCAGATAACTTAGAATATCCAATTCCAGTGAAATTATATTTTTTAGCCAATTCCTTTAATTCCAATAACAATTCATCTGAAATTTCTTTTTTAGGATTTGAAGGATTATCAATTTTATAAAAATTAGGAAGAGGTTTGCGATATCTAAACCCCTTAAAATCTACATTAATCATTTTCTTAAAGCTTCAATGGCTTTAGGAAACTCTTCACAGAATATTTTTATTTCTTCAGTTGGAATTGAGAAACTAATACGCAAATATCTATCTCCAAATTTATCCGAAGTATATTCACCTTCTCTTGTGAAAAGTCCTTTTTTAATTAAGTAATTTGACAAATCTTTTGGGTTGATTCCAGTATCATGCAAATCAATAACCATCATATTTGCATCAGATGGATAAACCGGTAAAAATATGCCATCAATAGTATCAACCATTTCTTTGATTAATCTTTGATTTTCAAAACAAGTTTGTCTCATATCATCAAACCAAAGATCTTTTGATTTAAGACCTGCAATAGCACCATATTGAGAAATAATATTTACTCCCAAATCATTTACAACAGCATTTTTAATAGCATCAATTATTGGCTTTGAGGATACTACTCCCCCAATCCTTAAACCTGCCATTCCAAATATTTTTGAGAAACTATAAATTGTTAAAGTTTGACCAGGAGCATAATTTTCTACAAGGAAATGTTCTCTTGCAAAGTCTTTGTAAGTAACATCATGTAAAAGATATAAATCATTTTCTTTTGCGATTTCTGCAAATTCTTTTAATTCATCTTCAGTATATGATGAACCTAAAGGATTTAATGGATCAATTAAAATAACCATACGAGTATTTTCATCCATATTTTCTCTTAAAAGATCAGGAGTTAATTTATAGTTACATTTTTCATCATAAATAAGAACATATCTCACTTCATTCGCAAATCTGTTTGCAAAGTCCCCAATAATAAAGTATCCCGGATCTGATAAAATCACATTATTTTCAGGCGCTAAAAGAGCTTGCATACATAAATATAATGATTCGGTTGCACCAGATGTTAATAAAATTTCTTTATCTTCAAAACCTAAATCATCTAAAACTAATTTTTTGAGTTCAGAAAACCCTTCCGGGGCAGGATATTTACAATAAGTTTTCATACGAATAGCATCAATCATAGCATTAGCTATAGTATCATCATGTAAATGATTGGTGTTTTGACCCATCCAAATCATGTTTTCATCCATATACATGTCTTCAAAAAAGTCATTTGCATTATCATACCCTTTTGGAGGCACCCTTTCAGTTTTTTTAAACTTTTTCTTTGGGTTTTTTATATCAAAATTAGTCCTCATAAATATCACTCAACAATTCCAAAATAAATATATATAATTAATTATTAATAAAATTACCTAAACAATTCCATTTGAAGTGATTGAAAAAACAGCATGTTTTCCTTCAGAAATACTTCTATGACGTTTTAATGTGGCAATTCTTTGATTAATTTCATCACCACGTTCAAGTTGAATTATTACTTTACTCCAGTACTGCAAAATAGTTCCACCAACTGCTTTAATATCATTATTTCCTTCATCATCATAAGAACTATAAATCTGATTTGTTAAAATTACAGCAACATCATATTGTCTTGCAATCTTAGACAAAAGACCCATTTGTTTACCCAATTCCTTATTTAATTTTGATGATTTCATATCATCGACACGATATAATGCTACAGCAGAATCCAAAACTATTAAATCAACATCATTGTGTTTTTTTCTAAGTAAAACATCAATTGATCTAACTGTGTCATTTTGTTCTAAAAAGCTAATTGGTTCGAAAACAATTATATTATTAGCAACATTTGAAAAATCAACACCAGCAATTTGTTTAATCCTATCAATTGAAATTCCACCTTCAGTATCAATATAAATTACTTTTTTATTAGATTTGGCAACATTAACCGCTACTGACAAAGTTATATTGCTTTTACCAGAGCTGGGAGGTCCAAATATCTGAGTAATTGTTCCTTTTTCAAACCCTCCACCTAACATCACATCAAGAGCAGAGTTTGATGGAATTTTGTGATTATCTTCAAAATTAGCTAATACTTTCATAATAAAGTATTGTTTTTTATAAAATATATAAGTTAAGAATAATATTGATTGAAAATTAATATCCTATTTTCTTATTATTCTCGGTTTAAACCCGGACAAATCAACAATAGATGAAGGAACATTAGAATCCAAATCACCCACATCAATTACTAAATCAATATCACAATCCAATTGTTCTAAAATTTCTTTAGGATTGGATAACATCTCATCATCAGAAACATTCGCACTGGTTGTAGTTATCGGAAAAATTCTAGCAAGATTACATGCAATATCACAATCGGGAACCCTAACACCAACATTAGTTAATCCACTAGTAACTGCTCTTGGAACAATCCTGCGTTTATTTAAAATAAATGTATAAGGACCTGGCAGATATTCATTAAGCATCTTTTTATGACTTAATGAAACATTTGCAACTAAATTAATGGCAGGAATGTCCTTAACAAGTATTGAAAAGGGTTTCAATAAACTTCTTTGTTTAATATCATAAACTTTTCTGACTGCTTTATTGTCAAAAATATTGGCTCCCAAACCATAAACAGTATCAGTAGGATATAATACTACACCACCATCCGCCAATACATTAATAGCATCACTTATTATTTTTTCATCAACACAATCAATACTTGTTTTCAATATTCTCATTTAAATTACCTAACAAATATATTATATAAAATCTTTATATATAAATTATGCTTCAAAGTTTGAGACCATTATTAACAAGAATATTGAACCCCATTGCTAAGAGATTAAATATTAATCCAAATATTGTAACAATAATTTCCCCATTTGTTGCTCTTTTTGCGGCTTATGGATTTGCAAATAAATTATTGATTTTAGGAACAATATTCATACTGATTTCCGGATTTTTAGATGTTGTTGATGGTGCTGTTGCAAGATATCATGGCAAGTCTTCCAAATTTGGTGCATTTCTCGATTCCACAATGGACAGATTTGCAGATGCTATAATATATATTGGAATAATATTTGGAGGATATTGTGATTGGTTTGTTGGAATATTAGCTATTCACTCTGCAATATGCGTCAGTTATGTAAGGGCAAGAGCAGAATCACAAGGAATTGATTGCAATATTGGAATTGCAGAACGTGCCGTTCGTATGATTATCTTAATGATTGGAGCAATAATCGGATACTTCGCTGGAGACATTTACTTTACATACATCATTTACATTTTAGTAATTTTATCCTATTTTACAGTTGGACAAAGAATATTACATGTTTGGAGGCAATTAAATGACTGAACTTGAAAGTCCTGAAAAAATAGCAAAAGATATTGCAAAATTAGAAAGAAACTTAAATCAGGTTGTTAGCATTACTTTTGAAGGAAAAGAAAAAGAAGTTTATGACAGAGCCGTAGATTATTGGAATGATTCCAAATATTATCTTGAAAAAAAAGATATGAGGACTGCATTCGGTTGTATTGAATACAGCCATGGATTACTTGATGCTTTAAGGATGATTCATGGAATCATCTAAACATCAATTTTACTATTTATTAAAGAGTCATCACCTGCAGATATTATTTCACCATCCAAAACTTCAATAACCCTATCTGCTAATTTAGCTACATCCATATCATGAGTTACAATAATCAAAGTTACATTTTTATCTTCATGCAAATCGATTAATTGTTTAAGGATTTTACTACTTGTTTTAGAATCTAGTGATCCAGTTGGTTCGTCTGCCAATATTATTGAAGGATTATTTGCTAGTGCACGAGCAATAGCTACCCTTTGACGTTCACCACCAGATAATTTATTTGGCAAAATTCCTGATTTTGCACTGAGACCAACATCATCCAATAATTTTAATGCACGAGACCTCATCTCTTTTGATGATAATTTCTGAGCATACATTGGAATCTCAATATTTTCAACAACAGAAATATTTGGAATTAAATTGTGCAGCTGGAAAATGAAACCAATTTTTTCAGATCTGAATTCATTTAACTTTTTAGATGTTTTTAACTCTTGTTCATCAACAGATATACTTCCAGAATCCGGAATATCCAATGCACCAATCATATTTAGTAATGTTGATTTACCTGATCCTGATGGACCAATAATTGATACAAATTCACCCTGTTTAATTGTAAGATTAATTCCATTTAATGCTTTAATTTTACCATTTTCATAGCTTTTATACAAATTTTTTATTTCAACAGCATTCATATAATCATCTCACTCATATCTCAATGCTTCAGTTGGTGGAAGTTTTACCGCTTTAATTGCAGGATATAACCCACCAATTATTCCAACAACAATTGCAATTGCAAATGCCTGAATGAATATTTTTGGAGTAAATAAAGGATTTATTCCCAATTGTGGACCCAATAATGTACATGCTACAAATCCTATTAAAAATCCAATAATTGCAGAGACAATTGTAATTACTAATGATTCACCAACAATCATTGTAAGAATTTTTTTATTTGACCAACCAACAGCTTTTAAAACACCAATTTCACAAGTTCTTTCAAATACAGACATTAACATTGTGTTAATAATACCAAGACCACCAACAACAATAGCTAAAAGTGAAATCGCCCAAGTTGATGCTTGAAGCATATTTAACATGTCCGCCATTTGAGTCATCTCCATGACCGATGTTACAGTCGTAATATTATCGCCATATTTCGTATCAATCCTATCAGCAACAGTTTGAGGATCCTCTCCTTTTTCTACTTTAACATAAATATTAGAGACTGAGTCTTTATCATCCATCAATTCCCCAACCTTAGAAATTGATGTAAATACTCCTCCAGCCATACTTTGATCACCTGTTTCATAAATACCAACAACCTTAAAGTCTTCGCCTTTAATGGTGATATTATCCCCCACAGAGTAATCATTATCCTCCGCATAGATTTCGCCTAAAATAACTTCAGAAGCATTATTTTCAAATATCCTACCTTCTTTAATTGAAATATCTGCAAGATTACTACCTTCAGCATCAATACCAATCAAAGTATTCATGGAGTCATCCCCAACTGAAGTTAAGACAACAAAAATAGGATAAACTTCATCTACCCCCGATACATTAGCTATCTTTTCTGTCCAACTAGCATCAATGGCATTAGTTCCATATGCAGAATCACCAGTTTCTTTTCCAGAAATTGAAAAGTCAGCACCCCCTGCATGAATAGTGTCCTCAAAATTATTGATTAGACCATCAGTAATTCCACCAAGAGAAACAATAACTATAATACCTATTGCAATTCCAACAATAGATAGAATTGCACTATTTTTCCTCCTAAATGGATTCTTAAGAATAAATTTTAAAAATGACATACTACTAAATAGGTAATAAATATATAAATAAATAATCATATCATCTACTAAG
>CAYFRZ010000043.1:0-13682 GCA_964345675.1 uncultured Methanobrevibacter sp. | reverse complement strand
TTTTTAAATCAATTTTAATATTTTATTTAAAAACAATCATTAAGTAGTATATTTTTGTACAATTAATATTTATATACCTTGATTAAGAGATATAATATTCATAAGTTTAAGAGGTTAAATAATGATAGGTAAAAAGATTCGTTTAGAAAGAATCATTAACAGAAATACTGGAAGAACTGTTATTGCACCTATGGATCATGGTGTATCAAGTGGTCCAATTCCAGGTATAATTGATATGGACAAAACTGTTGAAGAAATATCTCAAGGAGGAGCCGATGCTATATTGATGCATAAAGGTATTGTACAGCAAGGACATCGTGGCTATGGTAAAGATATTGGTTTAATTGTACATCTGTCTGCAAGCACTTCCCTTGCACCAGATCCAAATGATAAAGTAACTGTAACTAGCGTTGAAAAGGCAATTCAACTTGGAGCTGATGCTGTATCAATTCATGTAAATCTTGGAAGCGACACTGAAAGTTTAATGTTGCAAGAATTAGGTCAAGTTGCTGAAACTTGTGACTACTGGGGAATGCCACTTCTTGCAATGATGTACCCAAGAGGACAAAAAGTAGAAAACGAACATGATGTAGAATTTGTAAAACATGCTGCACGTGTAGGATCCGAACTTGGTGTAGATATTGTAAAAACTAATTACACTGGTGACCCTGATTCTTTTAAAGAGGTTGTTGAAGGAGCAATTGTACCAGTAGTTATTGCGGGCGGTCCAAAAGTAGAAACTGATGAAGAATTATTACAGATGGTTAGAGATTCTCTTGATGTTGGTGGAGCAGGTGTTGCATTCGGACGTAATTTATTCCAAGCTAAAAATCCTGGAAAAATTACAAGAGCAATTGCTGAAGTTGTCCACAATGATTTGGATGTTGATGATGCTTTAAAATTCTTAAAATAGGTGTATCAAATGCAAAATAAATTCGCTTGGATAAGTACTCCTGATGAATTATGGGAAGATAAAAAAGAAATGATTACTACTGCATTAGAATCAGGCATAGATCATGTTTTGGATTTTGATGATATTGAAGAAATCAGAAAACTTGGCAATGTAAAGATTATTGCAAATACTGATGATGCAGATATTTATCTAGTGGGTATTAATGGTGAAGGGGATGGCTTTGTTGAATTAAATGAAGATTTTAAAGATTCAAAAGATATTGCCTATGCAAAAAAAGCAAAAAGCGAAGGAAAAACCGTATGTGCTTATATAAAAATCACTGATAAAGCTCATGAGCAATTAGCTGTAAAATTAGGTTCAATTGTAGATTATATTATTCTACTCGGTACTGACTGGACAATTATTCCACTTGAAAATATTATTGCTGATTTACAAAAATTTGATGTTGAAATTATCGCAGCCGTTCGTGATGTAGATGGTGCCCGTGTTGCACTTGAAACATTGGAACATGGAACTGATGGTGTACTATTTGAAGCTAATGACTTTAATAATATTAAAAAAATAGCGCAAAATGTTATTGAATCATCCCAAGTAAAATATGAATTAAAATTAGCTACTGTAACTAAAGTAAAACCATTAGGCTCTGGTGATAGGGTATGTGTTGATACGACTGATATGATGAAACCAGGCGAGGGGATGTTAATTGGTTCTTATTCAAAATCCATGTTTTTAGTACACTCAGAATCCCTTGAAAGTGAATATGTTGCTTCAAGACCATTTAGAGTAAATGCAGGTCCAGTTCAAGCATATGTGATGGTTCCTGGAAATAAAACACGATATTTATCAGAACTTGTTGCTGGTGATGAAGTATTAATAGTAAATACTGAAGGTGAAACCAGAACTGCATATGTGGGTAGAAGTAAAATTGAAAGGAGACCTTTATTATTGCTTGAAGCAGAATATGAAGGTAAAACTATCAGAACACTCTTGCAAAATGCAGAAACTATTAGAATTGTTGATGAAAATAATGATCCATTATCAGTAGCTGATGTTAAACCAGGAGACAAAGTTAAAGTTTATATGGAAACTAATGCACGTCATTTTGGAATAGCCATTGATGAAACAATTATTGAACAATGAGGTTATAATATGTCACAGGTACGAGCATTTTTAGCTATAGATTTAGATGATGATTTAAAACCAAAAATTAATAAAATTATTAAACAATTTAAACAAATTGATACAAGGATAAAGTATGTTGAATTAAATAATCTTCATTTAACCTTAAAATTCTTTGGTGAGATTGATACTGAAGGTTTAAAATTATTGGAAAATAAAATAGCAAATGTTGTATCTGAATTTAAACCTTTTAATATAAAAATTAAAAGCTGCGGTGCTTTTCCAAATAATAATCACATAAAAGTGATTTGGATTGGAATTGATGAAGATTCAATCATCAAGGAGCTACATGATAAACTTGATGATGAATTTGTTAAATTGGGTTTTGATAAAGATAAAAAATTCTCAACACATTTAACTATTGGACGTATGAAATCATCTAAAAATAAAAATCAAGTTAAATCAACTATTGAAGACTTTAGTGATGTTGAAATTGGTGATATGGCCGTAAACAGCATTACTTTGAAAAAATCTACTCTAACTCCTTCAGGACCTATTTATGAAGATTTAAAAGTATTTGAATTGTGATTTCATGGATTATAATTTAATATTAAAAGATATAAAACCAACAATTGATGAAACAAAAAAAATTAATGAAGTTTCATCAAAAATAATTAATTTTTTACAAGATTTATGTAATGAAAATAACTTGAATAGTAAAGTAAATTTGGTGGGTTCTGTTGCTAAAAACACGGCTCTTAAAGGCAAATCTGATATTGATATTTTTATTGCATTTCCATTAGATACTGATAAAAAGTATTTAAAAGAAACTGGCCTTGATTTAGCACATAAATGTTGTGGGGAATTTAAAAGCATCCCTGAACATCATTTTGCATCTCATCCTTATGTAACTACTAATATTGAAGGTTTTGAAGTGGATATTGTTCCTTGTTATGCAATTGAAGATGGAAGTCAATTAAAATCTGCAGTTGATAGGACAATATTGCATACTCGTTATGTTAAAGAAAATTTAGATAAATATCAGGAAGATGAAGTTCTTCTATTAAAACGTTTCATGGTAATGACTGGAACATACGGATCAGAATTTAAAGTAGGTGGGTTTGCAGGTTATTTATGTGAATTATTAATTATTCATTATGGAACTTTTGAAAATACTTTAAAATCAGCCATCAACTGGCAGTATGGTCATAGTATTGATTTAGAAAATTATGGAACATCTAAATTATTTAATGATCCTTTAATTGTTATAGATCCAACAGATATGAATCGTAATGTTGGGGCAGCACTTAGACTTAATAAATTGTCTGAATTTATTCAATCATCTAGGAATTATATATTTTCAGATAATAAAATTGATTATTTTTATCCATTGACAAGAAATTTAAGTAAAATGGATTTAATTGGGGAATTTAATGATAGAAATAGTGATATCATAGCCATTAAATTTAATATTCCAGATATTCCTCTGGATACTCTTCATCCTCAGCTTAAAAAAACAACTGAATCACTTGAACGTAAATTGAATGATGAAGAGTTCAATGTGTTTAAGGCAGATTATTGGAGTGATGAAATTTTAAATTGTGTAATTCTATTTGAAATGGCATCATCAACATTAAACAATATTAAAGTTAATGTGGGGCCGAAGGTATTCTTTAACAAAGCTTGTGAAAATTTTGTTAAAAAATATGGTCGTGAAAATTGTTATATTCAAGATGATTTTCTTGTTCATACACAAAAAAGAGATTTTAATAATGCAGTAGAATTAATTGAACATATTTTTACCCAGGAACACATGGGACTTATTAAAGTAGGTAAAAACCTTAAAAAAAATATTATTAACACTTATGAATTCATTGAGATTAATGAAATTAGCAGTTATGAATTTTTAGATGATTTCCTTCATCCTGGACAGCATATTATAAGATGATTTTATGAACAAGAATAAGACTGAAGATATTAATTTAATTTTAACTAATCCAAAAAAGGCAATTAATAAGTTAGCATTACCTATCATTATTAGTAACTTATTTTTAATGCTTAATAATATTATTGATGGTATTTGGGTTTCAGGTTTAGGACCCGGACCTCTTGCGGCTGTTGGATTTATGACACCGCTGTTTTTAGCAATGGTTGGACTTGCAAATGGTTTGGGTGTAGGTTCAAATAGTTTAATTGCAAGATATATTGGTGCTGAAGATTATCACAGTGCAGGAAATAGTGCAATTCATTCTATAATGCTCAGTATTATTGTAACAATCATTTCAACAATTTTCATCTTGATAATTTTAAAACCATTATTATTGATGATTGGTGCTAGTGAAGTTATTGATGAGGCAATGGCGTATGGTGGCATTGTTGTTGTAGGAGTGTTTTCAATATTTATTCCTGCTATGATTGCAGCAATTTTTAGGTCACAAGGTGAAATTCAACGTGCATCATATCCATTAATGTTTACAGCGATTATCAACATGATTTTGGATCCGATTTTTATTTATACATTTAATTGGGGTGTTGCTGGCGCTGCGCTAGCTACAGTTATCTCAGGTACAATTCCAATGTTATTAATGATATATTGGATGTTTGTTAAAAGGGATAGTTTTTTAGAAGTTAAAATGAGTGAATATAAAACTAATTTATCAATTTATAAAGATATTTTGATTGTAGGTATTCCAGCTAGTTTAGAACAATTCATTATATCTTTTGTTTCTATTTTAATGAATTATTGGCTAACTTTATTATCTGGTACAATAGCAGTTGCAGCATATACTGCAACTTGGAGATTAATAGCTTTAGGCATATCTCCAGTTATTGGTATTGGCGTTGCATCTTTGACTGTTGGTGGTGCTGCTTATGGAGCTAAAAACTATGAAAATTTAAAAATTTCTCTTAATTATGGTATTAAATTAGGATTAATTGCATCTGCAATTATTTGTGCAATTTTATTCATATTTGCAGAACCTTTATCATTTATATTCTCATATTCTGCTGATAGTACTGTTTTAGCACCTAGACTTGTTGAAGCATTGCGTATTCTATGTTTCTTCTTATTATTAATGCCATTCGGTGTACTTGCAGGGAATATTTTTCAATCAATGGGTGAAGGAGGATTATCTTTATTAATAACTGTTTTAAGGTCATTTATATTGGAGATAGTATTTGCAGCATTATTTGTATTTGGTTTTAATCTTGCGGATGTTGGAATATATGCGGGTATTGTTTTTGGAATGGCAGTAGGTTCTATAATAGGATACTTATTTATCAATTATTATTTGAACAAACATAGGGATTATTTCAATTAATTTAGAAACTTTTATTATATTTATTATTCAAATAATTAATCATGTCAGAGATTAAAAAGCTAACTGCAGATGTTGATGTTGGGGAGTACTTTGAAAATTATGTTGATTTTGAAAAATTTTCAAAACTTTGCATTGAAGAACAAGAAGAATTGGGATATAACTGGAATTATCCTCCTTTTGATTTTGATGTAGATGAATTATGGAACTCATATAATAAACTTAAAATTATTGCTTTTAAAATTGATTTTTCACAAGAAGAATTGGATCACACTTTCGAAGAAAAAGAATTGGAATTTGTTTTAAAAAGATTTGAGCGTATAAAAGGTAGATTAATGAATGATATTTATATGCTTGAAAATGAAGACTCATTAGGATTATATATGGGTAAATGTAATCTTTGCATGAGATGTACAAGGGAATTTGGAATGCCTTGTAAAATGCCTGTTAAAATGAGATATGCATTTGAAGGATTAGGTGCTAATGTAGATAAAACAATTGAAGACTTATTTGGATATAAAATACTTTATGCTCATGATGGTAAACTGCCGGAATATTTAATATTCGTTGGCGGATTACTATATGATAAAAAATAGAAGGTGATAAAATGATTGTAAGTGTTATAGGTGGAACTGGACCACAAGGCCTTGGAATCGCAGAAAGACTGGCTATTGCTGGAGTAGAAGTAATTGTTGGTTCAAGAAAAGAAGAAAAAGCATTAGACATAGTTGCAAAAGCTAAAGAAGAATTAGCTGACTATGACTTGAACATGACTGGTATGGCAAATGAAGATGCTGCAAAATTAGGCGATGTATTGATTATCACCGTCCCATTAGCTGCTCAAAAACCAACTCTTGAAGGAATCAAAGAATTCTGTAATGATAAAATTGTTATGGATGCAACTGTACCTTTAGAAACAGCTATTGATGGAAAACCATTCCGGTTCATTGATTTGATGGAAGGATCAGCTGCTGAAAGGACTGATTCTATATTAAAAGGAACTGGTGCAAAAGTAATATGTGCATTTTGTAATATCTCAAACTCTCACCTTGCAAACATTCCGGAAGACATTGACTGTGACTGTTTAATTGCAGGTGATGATAATGAAGCTAAACAGATTGCAGCTGAAATTATCGATAAAATACCTGGAATTAAAACAATTGACTGTGGTATTTTGGAAAAAGCACGTATCATTGAAAAAATTACTCCATTGTTAATTGGATTAAATATTAAATACAAATCCCATTATGGTGGTTTAAGAATTACAGGAATTCCTGCTCTTGATAAGGAATAACTGATTAATATGGATTCATTTGAGGCGTTAATTGGTAAAAATATTAATGAAATTTCCTTAAATGAATCATCAACTTTTTTCATTGCTCTTTTGGAGTATTTTACAAAGCATTGTGGCAAAAGATACCCAGCGTCTAAATTTAAACTTCCAAATATCGATTATTTTAATTTGATTTCTTTTTATGAATTATTCAAATATGAATCTATTTTAATTTTGGTATAATGGTGAAATTATCACTGATTTGGAGTTGTATTATTTAAGCAATGATTTTGATGTATTGTTTAAAGATTATTATTATATTAAAAAAGCTATTGATAATGGCCAGGCACATAAATTGACTGAAGGGGATATGGGTGCAGCAAGATTAAATGAAAAAGTAAATCAACCTAACTCGGATAAATTAGCAAATAAACGGGAATTTGTTTTAAAAAAGAAGTATTTTCAAAAAATTATTGGTGAGTTATGTTTTAGGTGATGGTTTGGATAAATAATTTTTCAATGTTTCTTATCAAATTCTTTTTGAGCATTTTCATAAAAATGTCCTAATTCACGTCCATTAACAAAAATATGGCTTACTGTAATAGATACGCTCATTTCATAATTTTTATTAACTTTTCCCCAGGTAATTAATGGTTGGATTTGATTTCCGGATAAAACACAGTTTGTTATCATGTCAAAGTCAACCCAAGGAATACATGAAAAATTTGCAATATTTTCCAAATCTCTTTTTTCCATTTCAATGGTAAATCCTTCTTCTTTTCCACTTAAAATATTTTGTGATTGATTTTTTACATAATCATGCCATTCTAAAATGTCATTAAACTCCTGTGGGGTTTTAACTCTCATTTCTCTATAAATTTTATTTCCTTCATCCATTATTGGACTTACACCATCAAGGTAATCATGTTCCATAACTTTTTTATTTATTATTCTTCTTTTAAGTTCTGGAACTGAATTTACAGCATTCATCAAACAGCCAAGACTCATGATAAAAAAGGATTTATCATTTTCATTACACCAATTCCATAATTTTTCAACATTTATTCTTGCACTCATTGCATATCTTGCTGATAAAAAATTAATAAAGGGATTTTCATCTAAATTGAATTTAATTTCTTTCATGTTATAACCTTAATCTTTTTATATTATTTTCTTATATATATTATAATGTATAAATCATATGTGGTTTTGATAAAATGAAAGTTATTATTGTAGGTGGTGGGGCTGGAGGTATATCTACAGCTTCAAATATTCGTAAACTTGATGAAGATATTGAAATTACAGTCATTACAAGAGATAATAAAGTAGCATATTCTCCATGTGCTATTCCTTATGTACTGTCAGGTACAATCGAATCTTTTGATGATATTGTAATGAGAACTCCTGAAGATTATAAAAATAAAAATATTAATGTTATTATTGAAGCAGAAGTCACTGCTGTTGATTCTGATAAAAAGATTGTTACTTACCAAAAAGAGGGTAAAGAAATTGTTTTAGACTATGATAAATTAGTTCTTGCAACAGGAGGTAATCCATTTATTCCTCCAATGCAAGGTGTTGATTTAGATGGTGTGTTTAGAATCCGCAACATTGATGATGGTATGAAAGTTCAAGAAGCAATTAAAGATGCAAAAAGTGCAATTGTTACTGGTGCAGGTTTAATTGGTATTGAAATTGCATTTGCACTTAAAAAATGTGGATTGAATGTTATTTTAAGTGAAATGTTACCTCAAATTGTTCCTAGATCTCTTGATAAGGACATGTCTGATATATTAGTGGAATACCTTGAAATGGAAGGAATTCAAGTAGTTTTGGGTAAACCTATCACTAAATTAATTGGTGATGGAAAAGTCGAAAAAGCATGCTTTGGAGATGAAGACCTATATGATGCAGACATGGTTATAATGGCTACTGGTGTTAGGGCTGAATTAGATTTAGCTAAAATGGCGGGCTGTGAATTGGGAAGATGGGCAATTCTTGTAAATGATAGAATGGAGACTTCAGTAGAGGATGTTTATGCTGTTGGGGATTGTGTAGAATCTAAAGACTTAATTTTAGGATCAAACACTATTTCTCAATTAGGTACTACTGCAGTTCGTGAATCTAAAACATTGGCTCGTACCATTTGTGGTAAAAAATCTAAATTTAATCCAGTTTTAAACTCTATGGTTTCAAAGGTTGGTGATTTAGAATTTGGTGCAGTTGGATATACCACTAGTTTTGCACAACAGAATAGAATTAGGCCTGTTGTACAAAAAGTACAAGCACTTACAAGAGCTCGATATTATCCAAATGCTAAACCAATGGATATTAAAGTTATTTGTGATGGAAATGGAACCATTATTGGTTGTCAAATTATAGCTGAAGAAAGAGTGGCTGAAAGAATTGATACTATGACTTTGGCTATCACTGAAGGTTTAACCTGTTTTGATTTAAGTAATATGGAATTTGCTTATGCCCCACCAGTTTCAATGGTTACAGACCCATTAATACTTGCTGTTGAAGAAGTAAGTAAAAAATTTAGTTAAATAAAATTTCGGAGATGATAAAATGGCAGGACATGGACACGATCATCATGGTCACGGAGGCCAAATGACACCTGAACAACAAAAACAAATGATAGAACAAGATTTAAGACTTGCTAAAAACTTAGGTCAAATCAAACACAAAATTGTTGTCATGAGTGGGAAAGGAGGAGTAGGAAAATCCACCGTAGCAGCAAATATTGCTGAAACTTTACAAAAATTAGGTTTTAAAACTGGTATTCTGGATGCTGATATTCACGGTCCAAACATTCCTAAAATGTTAGGTGTGGATTTATATGGTGAATCATTCAATGAATATCAATTCAATGCATTTAAAGAAATCACTGAATCTGGAATGGAAAAAGAAAACTTCAAAAATGATGAAGAAAAATTAGCATTTATTGAAGCTAAAAAGGAAGAATATAAACATTCAATGTTTCCAGTAGTAACTTCAAGTGGTCTTAAAGTAATGTCTATGGCATTCTTGTTAGATGGAATTGATAGGCCTATTATTTGGAGAGGGCCTCAAAAAACCGGTGCTATTAAACAATTAATCTCAGATGCTCATTGGGGTTCACTTGATTACTTAATCATTGATAACCCGCCGGGTACTGGAGATGAACCATTAACCGTTTTACAAACTATTCCTGATGCAGATGCTGTTATTATGGTAACTACTCCTAATGTTGTATCTCAAGAAGATGTTTTGAAATGTGTAAAAATGGTTGAAATGATGAATATCAAACAAATTGGCCTTATTGAAAATATGGCTTATTATGTATGCCCTCACTGTGATGAAAAATTATACATATTTGGTGAAGGTAATGGGGAAGCATTTGCAGAAGAAATGGAAATTACTTACTTGGGAGATTTACCTATTGAAGAAAAAGTTTCAGATGCTCCAAATAAAGAAGGTGCAATTTCTGTAATTGATCCTGATGATGAAGTTTCAAAAAGATTCGTTGAAGTTGTTAAAGATATTCAAAAAGAGTTTATAAAAGAGTAGGGTTAATAATATAACTCACTCTTGCAATATTTACAACATATCCTAAGAAATTAGGATCTTCTTTTAATTTTTTAAAATAATCTAATTTTTCAATTAAATATTCCTTATTTTCAGCCATGTCATTTAGAGAAAAATAATCCATTCCTATGACATATTCTTTTTCATCTGTAAAAATAGGAACTAAATATTTACCGTCATTTGCATAAGGAATTTTCACTGGTTTTTCATCTTCTATAGATATGATAAATTCTTTATTTTGAAGATATTCCTTAATTTTTGTTTCAGTATTAGCTATTGCAGTCTGATTTTGGTTTTCACCATGCATATAAATCATATTAATATGATTTTTCAACTCTGGATGTTTAATTTCTTCTAATTTCATTATATCATATTCTATTTTTTAT
The DNA here is from genome assembly GCA_964345675.1 of uncultured Methanobrevibacter sp. Classification (GTDB taxonomy): domain Archaea; phylum Methanobacteriota; class Methanobacteria; order Methanobacteriales; family Methanobacteriaceae; genus Methanocatella. The sequence goes on along the minus strand of CAYFRZ010000043.1, from coordinate 3,104 downwards.
AATTAAATACTTTATTCAATTTTATTTTTTGGTATGAATCTTAATGCAGATGAGTTTATACAGTATCTTGGACTTCCTTTTGGACCATCATAAAAGAGATGACCTAAATGGGAATTTGATTTTGCACTTCTAATTTCAATACGTGTTGCACCATGTGAAAAATCCCTATTTTTTGTAATCACATCTTCTGATATTGGTTTTGAAAATGCAGGCCACCCACATTTTGAATCAAATTTATCCTCTGAAGAAAATAAAACTTCTCCATTTACAACATCTACATATACACCATCTTCAAAAAAGTTATCATATTTACCGCTAAATGGTGGTTCTGTCATAGAAAGTTGTGTTATTTCATACTCTTTTTTAGTTAAATGATCGAATTCTTTTGTATTTATTAAATTTAAATCCACATGGCAATAACCCTCAGGGTTTTTCTCAAGATATTTTTGATGGTAATCTTCAGCTATGTAAAAACATTTAATCGGTGAAACTTCAATAACAATTCTTCTTGATTCTACTTTCTGTTTTTCTTTTAAGAATTTTAAAACAATACTTTTTTGTGAATATTCTTGCCAATAAATTCCTGTTCGATACTGTGTCCCAATATCTTCTCCTTGACGATTTTTACTAAAAGGATCAATTATTTTATAATAATTTTCTAAAATTTCTGTTAATGTTATTATTTTTGGATTATAGGTTACTTTAACAGTTTCCGCATGCCCTGTTTTTCCCGTACACACCTTTTCGTATGTTGGTGATAAATCTTTACCATTTGCATATCCAACTTCAGTTTGATTAACTCCGTTTAATCTGGAAATGAATGCTTCAACACCCCAAAAGCATCCTCCAGCTAAATAAATAACTTTTTGAATTGTAAACATATTAATAATTTTATTTTCAAACATAAAATATTTTTACTATGTAGGCAATAATTATGATTAGAATTGGAGGATATTCTATGTTTTATAGTACAATAATGAAAATTGATTCAATTGATAGATTAAGAGATATTAGGGATGCATTACTTGTTGAACAAGGTATTAATCCCACTCGTCAAGGAGAACAAGCTATTAAAGTGGTTGTTGAAAGAATTGATGAGATTCAAGCTACTTTAGATAAATCTGCAACTAAAAACCGTAATAGAAATAGATAAGTGATTATTGTGATAAGACGTGTAACAAGTGTCAGACGATTACTTAGAAAAAAAATGTATAAATCACCACATGTTCGTCATAAAAATACCAGATATCATCGTGAAAATAAAAGTCTTGTTAAAACCCATCAAGAGAAATTTAAAGATATGAATGGTCCTAACATAAAACCTAAAAGAAGACCTAAACGTGAAGTTATTGGTGGATTTAAAATGTCTTATAGATATAAATATTACGGTAATGATATTGTAGAAGAAACTGAAGAATTGGATGAAGAATCCGATTAATTCTTTTGTTTCGATTTTTTTTTAAAATAAATGGTGTATGCCACTACTCAACAATTACTTTTTAATAAAGAAGAATAATACTTCAATTGTAAAATAAAGAAACTTTTTGCATAGATGAATTTAGTTTTAATTAATTAATTTTTTTGTTTTACATAATTTGAAATTAAATTATTTTTGTTACATTCTTTAATAATTGGATTATATAATTTTCACCTTTATTTATTTTGAATAGAGTTATTTTTAGTTTAATTATGCTGTTTATGGCAAGTATTATATATTGTCATAAAACATAATATTACACAATATGACTTGGGGGAAAATTTGTTTTACTAAAAAAATAATAACAATTCTTGTAATGTTTTTTGTAAGTTTATTAGTTATTTCAACCGTTAGTGCTGCAGACAATGTTACAAATGATGCTGTTAGTTTAGGTGAAACAAATAATGATATTCTTTGTGCTGATTTAAATAATGAAAATAGTCAATTACAAGCTACTAATTCAAAAACATTCACGGATTTAAATACTGCAATTAACGGTAATTCTAATTCAAAGATTTATTTGAAATATAATTATACATTTAATAATAATGTTGATTCGAAGTTTACTTCAGGAATTATTATTGATCGTCCTGTAACTATCTATGGTGGAGGCATTACTATTGATGCAGTTAATTCGGCTCGTATTTTTTCTATAACTGCTGATAATGTTATAATTAATGATATTACATTTGTCAACGCTTCAACAATTAATTGTGATCGTTATGATGATTCTGGTGCAGCTATCAAATGTGATGTTTATGATGAGAATTATGATGGTATTTATGGGCTTTGTACTGTAAGGGATTGTACATTTATTAATAATTCTGCAGGATTTTTAGGCGGTGCCATGTTTGGAGGTTCTGCTTTTAATTGTAATTTTATTAATAACTATGCTCATGATGCTAGTGCTATTTCTGATGGTAATGCAACTAATTGTAATTTTATCAATAATTCCGTAGAATATACTGGAACTATGGTTGGCGGTTCTGCTTTTAATTGTAATTTTATTAATAATTTTGGACAAGATGGTGCGGCTATTACATCAGGAAACGCTATTAATTGTACTTTTATTGAAAATAGTGCATCTAGAAATGGTGGTGCTATTTTCGAAGGTTCTGCTATAAATTGTACTTTTGAAAATAACTTTGCTAATTTTGGTGGAGCTACATATAATTCTGATGTTGAAGATTCTTATTTTGTTAACAATAGTGCAACTGAAAATGGTGGTGCCATGTTTGAAGGTTTTGCAAGGAATTGTATTTATATTCAGAATTTTGCAAATAATGGTGGAGCTATAAGTGATGTAAATGTAATTAATTGTTCATTCAGTCGTAATTCTGCAAAAAATTTAGGTGGAGCAGCATATAATAGTTTCGTTGGAAATTCATTACTTGAATATAATTTTGCTTCAACTGCAGGCGGTGCATTAAGTGGTGTGGAAGTAATTAACTCCAAATTCATTGGCAATAATGCGGGTGATGCAGGTGCGGTTCATAATGCGAAAGTTTCATTAAATTCAGAATTTTACAATAACACAGCATCCACTGGAAACGAATTTGTTAAAGTAACTCGCTTTGATTCCGTAAATATGAAATCTTTTTCAGATTTAAACATTATCATTAATAGT
>CAYFRZ010000042.1:0-13913 GCA_964345675.1 uncultured Methanobrevibacter sp. | reverse complement strand
AAAATTGAGTTAATAAAAATTTTTTGCAAAAATCAAATAGGATTTCTACAAAGCCTATTATTCATTTTTTAATCTTCTATTTTTCCCAATCTATTTATAATAATTAAATTAAAACCTATATATAATTAAAAAATTATTTTGGTGATAAATTATGAAAGCTGTAATTCCAGCAGCAGGTTTTGGAACTAGATTTTTACCTGCTACTAAAGCACAACCTAAAGAAATGTTGCCTGTTTTTGATAGACCTACTATCCAATATGTTATTGAAGAAGCAGTAGCTTCAGGTATTGATGATATTTTAATTGTAACTGGTAGAAATAAACGATCTATCGAAGATCATTTCGATAAATCATTTGAACTTGAACAAACTTTACAGAGTGCAGGTAAAAATGATCGTTTAAAACAAGTTCGTGATATTACTGATTTGGCTGATATTTGTTATGTAAGACAAAAAGAGCAAAAAGGTTTAGGCGATGCGATTTATTGTGCTAAAAAACATGTTGGAGATGATGCATTTGCTGTAATGCTTGGTGATTCTATTACAAAAGGACCAACTCCATGTACAAAACAATTAATCGATGTTTATGAAAAATATGGTGCATCTGCAATTTCTCTTGAAGAGGTTCCAAGAGAGAAAGTGGAAAGATATGGTATTATCAAAGGGGATGAAGTTGAAAAAGATATTTATAATATCACTAAACTTGTCGAAAAGCCATTAATTCATCAAGCACCATCTAATTTAGCTATTATGGGACGTTACGTATTAACTCCAGATATTTTTGATAAAATTGATGAAACCGAACCTGGTGTTGGTGGAGAAATCCAATTGACAGATGCGCTTCAAAAATTAGAATCAATCTATGGTGTTACTTTTGAAGGAAAAACTTATGATATTGGTAACCGTTTAGAATGGTTAAAAACATCAATTGAATTTGCTTTAGATGATCCTGATTCAAAAGATGTTTTGATTGAATATATGAAAGAAATTATTAGCGGAGTTTAATTACTCCAAATTTTGTTTTTAAAGATTTTTTATGCAGTATAGATTAATCAAAAAAACAGGGGATGAAATTTCAGCAATTGGTTTTGGTGCTATGCGTTTACCCTTAAAAAACGGTAAAATTGATAGAAATAAAGCTAGTAAACTTATTTTTCATGCAATAGATAACGGAATTAATTTCATTGACACTGCTTATTTATATGGTGATAGTGAAACATTTTTAGGTGAAATTTTAACTGAAGATATAAGATCTAAGGTTAAAATATGCACTAAATTACCAGTTATTAATGTTAGAAAGTATGGGGACATGGAATCACTTTTAGATGAACAATTAAGACGGCTTAATATTGATTGCATTGATTATTATTTAATACATGGTGTGGATTTAAATAATATGAATCGTTTACTAAAACGTGATTTGATTAAATTCATTGAGAAAGCAAAAACTGATGGTAAAATTAGACATATTGGATTTTCATATCATGGTCCTAAAGAGGAGTTTCAAGCTGTTGTGGATAGTTATGATTGGGATATTGTAATGGTTCAATATAATTACTTTGATGAAAATGTTCAAGCTAGTGTGGAAGGAATTGAATATGCTGCCATGAAAAATATGGGCATTCTTGTTATGGAACCGTTAAAAGGTGGAATTCTTGCAGGCAACATGCCTATAGAAGCTGAAAATGTTTTTAAAAAAGCTAATCCTAATAAAACTAATGCAGAATGGGCATTAGAATGGGTTTTAAATAATCGCAACGTTACTTGTGTTTTATCAGGTATGAATAGTTTTGAGCAACTTGATGAAAATTTGGCTATTGCAAATAGGACTACTCCCATGTCCATGACTTTTGAAGATTTGGAAACAGTCGAACTTGTTAAAAGAGTAATGAGAAATTCTTTAAAGATTAATTGTTCAACTTGTGGTTATTGCATGCCATGTCCGCAAGGAGTAAATATTCCTGAATGCATGAAGATTTATAATGAAAAATACTTGTTTAATCATAAAGGTCGTATTAATCAATCTTTCATTGATTACTACCAGTATGTTGGAGGAATAATGGGAGGTACTGGTAATGCAGGTAAATGCAATGGATGTGGGAAATGTTTGAGAAAATGTCCTCAAAATCTAGATATTATCGCTGAGCTGGAAAAAGTTAAAAAAGAATTCGAATTTCCTGGTGTTAACTATGTGTTATTATTTGTTAAACATGTTGGTTTCCCGATTTATAAACTTATAAATAAATTATTAAACTAAAATTATTATATATTTCAAAAATAAATTACCATTAAGGTGAAAAAATGAAACTCGAAGAATTATTGGCACCATGTCCAAATTGTGGTTCAAAAGATAAAGTTGCTCATAGGAAAATGTTAGATAATCATAGAGCTCATGCAGAAATGGATACTGTGAAATGTGAAGAATGTGGTTATATTTTCTTTGTAAATGAAAACATGGACGAAGATGAGAAAAAACAATTATTAAACGAATTAAATAAAATATACGGTTAAAATGACATTTCATGTAATGATTATTCCTACTCTAAATTGCCCATCTAAATGTAAATACTGTTGGGGTTCTGAAAATAAAAAAGAGATCATGGATATTGGAATCATCGATCAAATTATAAATTGGTTAGGTGATTTTAGAGATGATAAAGTTCACTTCACATTCCATGGTGGTGAACCTCTTCTTGCAGGTTATGATTTTTACAAAGAAGCTTTAGATAAATTATCTGCACTGCCTAATTTAGAAGGATTTTCTCTTCAAAGCAATATTTGGTTATTGACTGATGAGCTTATTGACTTATTTGTTAAATATAATGTTGTTGTAAGTACAAGTATTGATGGTCCAAAAGAAATAAATGATTATCAAAGGGGAGAAGGTTATTTTGATAAAACAATGGCCAGATATGAAGCTGCCAAAGCTAAAGGATTAATTATTAACTTTGTTTTAACTGTAACTGATTATTCAAAAGATTTCTCAGATGAATTATATGATTTCTTTAAAAATGAAAAGATGAATCTAAAAATTCATGCTGCTCTTCCATCACTACGTGGAGACAATGCTGATCCCTGGGCACTTGAACAAGAGGAACATGGGAAACTCTTAGTTGAATGGTTGGATAAATACCTCTATGATTTGGACAAATTTTCTATCATGGATTTGGATCATATCTGTAAAAGTTCACTTAGAAGGAGAGGAACTCTTTGTACCTTTGCAGATTGTATAGGAACAACACTTGCTGTTGGTTTTGATGGTTCGATTTATCCATGTTACAGATTTGTGGGAATGCCAGATTACGTTTTAGGTAATGTGGAGGATAATCCTAGTTTTGATGACTTAAAAACATCTGACGCTTGGGTGAAACTTCAAGAATTCAGAGATTATGTTGATGAAAACTGTAAAAAATGTAAACATGTTAAATATTGTGAAGGAGGATGTCCTTACAATGCAATTGTTGCATATCATACACCTAAGGCAGTTGACCCACAGTGTACAGCATATAAAATAATATTTGATGAAGTTTCAAAAAGAATGAACAAGGAATTTGTTCGTTCTGCTTTTGGGTTAGGTAGTCCTGCACCTAGGAAAGAAGGGGATGCTTTTAGCATAATGGACCTTGCAATGAAATCCTAACTTAATTTCTTTGGTTATTAATTGGAAATATTATTCTATTAATTGTAGTTCAGCTGTTGAGGATTTCTTATGATATTTGAATTTGTCGATGGAACTATATTTATTGATACAATATCCAAACACTTGATGGACTTATAATTGATACTTGAATGGAACATATGCATAATTACAAACCTTCATTTTCTATAAAAGGTTGTTTAATACATTAAAACTAATTTTTATTCTTTTTTAATACTCATTATAAATCATTAATATTTATAAAGTATATCTGACATATGTTAACATATTAATAATATTTTATGGGGATTAGATATGTTAACATCTGTTCAAAAGGAAATTTTACAAACCTTAATAAATTTATATCAATCATCTAATGGTATATCTATTAAAGGAGAAAACATTGCCGAGGTTATGGGAAGGAATCCTGGAACAATTCGTAACCAAATGCAATCATTAAGAAGCTTAGGTTTAGTTAAGGGAGTGCCGGGTCCTAGAGGTGGTTATAAGCCAACTATTGAAGCTTACCACTTCTTAAATATTACGGTTTCTGATAAAGATTCTAAAGTGCCTATTTTTAAAAATGGTTCTAGGGTTGAAGATATTTCTGTTGCAAAAATTGAATTTACTAGTGTTCCACAACCTAGTGAATGTGAAGCGGCTATTAAAGTTTTAGGAAGTATTAAAGACTTAAATTTAGGGGATACTATAAGTATTGGGCCAACTCCAGTAAATAACTTGGGGATTCTTGGAACAATTGTTGGCCGTGATGATATGGATAATATCCTTTTAGTTGATACAAAAACTATTAGGAGCATTCCTAAGCAAACCGTTGGTGAAATTGCAAGTCGTGACGTTATATCTTTTAAAGTGAATTGTACTATAAAAGAAGCTGCAAAAAGATTAGCTAAAAATGCGATTGATGGTGCTCCTGTAATGAAAAATGGTAAAGTTATTGGGGTATTTACATTATCTGAGCTTGTTCATGCGATTGCTGAAGATAAAGATAATTGTACTGTTGGTGAATTGATGTCTACAAATCTTACAATTGTTAATGAAGATTTAAAAATAGCTAATGCAATCGAAGTAATGCTCAAAAAATCAATTTCTAGATTAATTGTTGCAGATAATAATCAGGATTTACTAGGTATTGTTACAAGAACAGATTTAATTAATATAATTGCTAATTTAGATCAATTCCCAATAATTACAAATTAATTATTATACGTGATTTTTAATGAAAGTTAACCAAATTAATGTAGAAAGTAATATGGGTGTATCTGATTTAATAGATAATTTTGATGCATCAGGTGTCTTAGGTGCTGGTAGAGTAGCTCGTGCACGTAATATTCTAGTTGATATGATTCAAGATGAAGATATGAATGTATTCATGAGTCTTGGAGGTCCTTTAATACCTGGGGGTATGAGGAATATTGTATCTAAAATGATTAAAAATGGGCATGTTAATTTAATTGTATCAAGCGGAGCTAACTTGACACATGATCTTGTAGAAGCATTTGGTGGAGCTCATTATCGTCATGAAGGAAAAGATGATGAGGAATTAAATGAAGAAGGAATAGGTCGTATTGCTGATATTAATGTTGGTTCTGATGATTTTACTATTTTCGAAACTGAAATAATTAAAGTATTTGAGAAAATTGCTTCTAAAAAGAAAGTTATTTCAATTCAAGAATTATTATATGAAATTGGTCTTTTAGTTGAAGATGAAAACTCATTTATTGCAAATGCTGCAAAAAATAATGTTCCAATATTCGCTCCGGGGATAATTGATTCAATGATTGGATTACAACTTTGGATTTTTTCCCAAGATCATGACTTTACAATAAGTGCTGCAGGAGATATGCCTTATTTGTCCGATATTGTATTCAGTTCAGAGAAAGTTGGTGCGATCCTTTTAGGTGGTGGCCTTACTAAACATTATACATTAGCATCTAATGTAATTACTGGAGGACTTGATTCTGCTATTCAAATTACAATGGATAGGCCTGAAGCAGGTAGTTTAGGTGGAGCACCACTAGAAGAAGCAAAATCATGGGCAAAAGCAAAATGCGGATCTAATTTAGCTAGTGTAGTTGGTGATGTTACAGTTATTTTTCCTTTAATTTATGCATCTGCATTAGATAAAATCAATAGTGATTAGATGGAATACATTATTTTAGTAATTTTATTTTTATTATCTGGATTTTTCATGAAATATTCTGATGATTTATTTGATGATAAACAGGATTTAAAATTTGCAAGTATTTTTGGAGTTTTGTGTGCTATTGCATCAGCTTTTGCTACAGTTTATAGTTCTGAAGCAGCATATATTTTCATTGCTATCTTGTTAGGTAACCTGATGGCTCTAAAAGTAGATGGGATTCATCATATTATAACTTTGCTTCTGTTTGTTTTAATATGTCTTGTATTAGGAATTCCTGAATTGAGTTATGTTGTCTTATTAATTTGTATTTTGGCAGCTCTTGGAGATGAGGTTGGCCACGAATTGATCTCAAATTTTACTGATAATAAATTTTTAAATCTATTTTTTGAATATAGATTTGTAATGAAAGTTGTTATTCTAATCTTAGCTATTTGTGGTGTATTCAGTATTTGGATATTCTTATGCTTCATATCCTTTGAAATAGCTTATGAAACCGCAGGGATTATTTTTGAAAAATTGAATTAAAAAAAAGAAGATAAAAAGAATATAAAAATTCTTTTTTTTTGTTTTATTCTCCGAGTTCTATGTCCATTTTACCAGCTACTCTTGCGAGAAGTACGGTAACAACAACTGCAACAGCAGTTACAACAATTGCATAAATGAATAAACTAGGAAGTGCATCGCCAGTACCGATAACAGTTGCAATTAATTTTTGGATTGCATCATTCCATGCTAAACCTGCTACGAATGCGAATGCAGTAGTAATTAATCCTAATATTGTTTCCATTATTAATTTTGTCACTTCGTTTGCCATATATTTCACCCCATTTAAAATTTTTGTTTCATGTTATAAGAATAATTTAACTTTTGGTTTTTTTAATTAAAATAGTTTAGTCTTATTCTAAAGATTCAATTATATTTTTGCATGCAATTTTAGGATTTTCTGCTTCGTAAATACTTCTTCCAACAATAATTGCATTTGAGTATTTAAGTGTTTTTTTACCGTCTCCACCCTGTTTTCCAACTCCCGGAGATATGATGTATGCAGAACTTCCGACAATGTTTCTGATGTCTGATAGTCTGTCAAGTCTAGTTGCCGGTGCAACATAATTTGTAATTCCCATATCCACTCCCATTTTGGCTATTGCATCTGAATTTTTTTGTAAAAACATTTTAGCTCCTGGATGTGACATTTCAGTAAGTAAAAATAACTCTTTTTCATGTTTATTTGCCATATCAAGACATGCTTGAACACTATCTATTCCAACAAAACCATGGCATATTATCGCATCAGCTCCTGCTTTAAATGTTTCATCACATATTTTGGAGTTTGTTGCATCGATATCTGCTACTTTAAAGTCACAAATTACTTTAAATCCAAATTTTTCTTTTAATTTATTGATAATGTTAAGACCTTCAGATAATGCTAATGGATAACCGATTTTTATGGTGTCGATGTATTCTTTAATTGAATCACAAATTTCAATAGCTTCACTTTCACTCATCACATCAAGTGCTAAAATTAAGTTATTTTTTATATTCATATTACCAACTAGTTCTTCTTTTATTATTTTATTAGAATAAATCTTTTTAATAATATTTATATAGAATAATGTATATATTAATATTATCAATAATACTTTAATTTATTTTAATTATAATTAAGTTTTTATTGACTGTTTTGTCAAGTTATATTGATAGATTATTTGGAGGAAATTATTTTATGCATATTATGGAAGGATATTTACCTTTAACATGGTGTATTGTATGGTTTGTCATATCATTCATCATTGTTGCATTTGGTATTTATCAAATTAAAAAAATCGTTGATGAAACCCCTGAATCCAAAGCTTTACTCGCTGTAAGTGGTGCATTCATGTTTATTTTATCATCTTTGAAATTACCTTCTGTTACTGGAAGTTGTTCTCACCCTTGTGGTAATGGATTAGGTGCAGCATTATTTGGTCCTGCAGTAACTGCAGTATTAGCAACTATTGTTCTTTTATTCCAAGCAATTTTGCTTGCTCATGGTGGTTTAACCACTTTAGGTGCAAACATATTCTCTATGGGTATTGTTGGACCGTTCGTTGCATGGATTGCATACAAAGGATTAACTAAAGCCAATATTTCTTCTACCATTGCAATATTCTTTGCAGCATTTTTAGGAGATTTATTAACCTATGTAGCTACTTCATTCCAATTAGCATTTGCTTTCCCAGCTCCTACTTTCGGTGCAGCATTAGGAAAATTCTTAGTTATTTTTGCAGTAACACAAGTGCCATTGGCTATTGGTGAAGCAATCTTAACTGTGATTATTTGGGATAGATTAAAAGCATACAAACCAAAATTATTAAATAAACTTGGTGCATTAGCTCTTAATGAAGCATAAGGTGATTATTATGAAAACATCTACATTAATTATTTTAGCAGTTGTTTGTATTGTATTGTTTGTAGCACCATTGGCAATGTATAATGGTCATGGTGAAGATGACGGATACTTTGGTGGTGCAGATGATGCTGCAGGTGAAGCTATTGAAGAATCAGGTTTTGAACCTTGGTTTTCATCAATTTGGGAACCGCCTAGCGGTGAAATAGAAAGTTTATTGTTTGCTCTTCAAGCAGCTATTGGTGCAATCATTATTGGATATGCATTTGGTTACTGGAGAGGTAAAGGTGAAGAAGATTAATTCTTCTTTATTATTTTTTTCTTTTTTTAAATATTATTTAGTGATTTTATGAAATTTGACATGGATTATATTGCACATCATAATGCTTTAACAGAAACAAATCCTTCTTTTAAGTTGTTTTTAACAATAATGCTTTTAATTATTACATTAGCACTTGATAATTTATATTTTGATGTAATAATTTTTGCTATGATGTCTATTGTCATATTGATGATTGCTAAAATTAATTATAAATCTTACTTGAAATTTTTATCACTTCCAATGGTATTTCTTGTTATAACATGTATCTTTTTAATTTTCTTTTTTGGAAAAGGGGATGTTATATATGAAACTGGTGTATTGGGTATTGTGATTACAACAGATTCATGGCATTATGGTATTTACACATTTATGAGAGTGTTAGGCTGTCTGCCTTGTTTAGGATTTTTAGCTCTCACAACACCAATTGCAAAGATTTTAAATTGTTTAAGAGCTTTAAAAGTTCCTAAAATTTTAATTGAGATATCACTTCTGATGTATAATACTATTTTCATATTTTTAAATGAAATTGATACAATGCAAAAAGCACAGGAGACAAGGCTTGGTTATCATTCTTACTGGTCTTCATTTAAGTCTTTAGGTGCTCTTGTAAGTATAATATTTCTAAGATCTCTTGACAAAAGTGAAACATTGCACTACTCTTTAGATTCTAGAGGTTATTCTGGTGAACTCCCTATTTACGAACCAAGAAAAAAGGATGATTAAAATGTTGGAAGTAAAAAATATTAAATATTCGTATAATACAAATTACAAAGCACTTAAAGGAGTAAGTTTAAAAGTTGAGAAAGGTGAAATGGTTGCTCTTTTAGGTAAAAATGGTGCAGGTAAATCTACTCTCTTTCTTCATTTAAATGGAATTTACAGACCGGATGAAGGGCAAGTTTTCATTGATGGTGAAGAACTGAAATATGATAAAAAATCTTTACTTAAATTCAGGCAAAAGGTTGGAATTGTATTTCAAAATCCTGATGATCAAATATTTGCTCCAACAGTTGAAGAAGATGTTGCATTTGGACCTCTTAATTTAGGATTGCCTATGGAAGAGGTTCAAGACAGAGTTGAAGAAGTTTTAGTTCGTGTTGGCATGTCAGGCTATGAAAAAACAGCTCCTCATCATTTAAGTGGTGGACAAAAGAAAAGAGTGGCTATTGCAGGTATTCTTGCAATGAAACCTGAAATAATGGTTTTGGATGAACCTACTGCTGGTCTTGATCCACAGGGAGTGGTTCTTTTATCTAAATTGCTGAGAGAACTTAATGAAGAAGGAATTACAATTATTATTTCAACACATGACGTGGATTTAGTTCCGATTTATGCTCAAAAAGTATTCGTTTTAGTTGATGGTTTACTGATTGGTGAAGGCACTCCAAAAGAGATCTTTGCAAAACCAGAAATTTTAGAGCAAGCAAACTTAAAAGTTCCAATTGTTACAGAACTGTTCCAAAAACTTGAAGATGAAGGTTTTGATATGGAAGGGGATTATCCACTAACAATTGATGAAGCTAAGGATAAATTTTTAAAATTACTATCTAAAAACTAATTTTTTCAAATCTTACTTTTTAATAACATAACATATTATTTCTGTAAATTTTTTATAATACTTTTTTTAAATTACTTAAACATTTATATTAATAAAAACATATCTTTTTTTAAGGTGAATTTACATGAGAATTGGAATTTGTGATACTACTTTTGCTCGTTTTGACATGGCTGGAGCAGCTATCGATGAGCTTAAAAAAAATGCTTATGATTTAAAAATAATTCGTCAAACAGTTCCTGGAGTAAAAGACTTACCGGTAACTGCTAAAATTCTCATTGAAGAAGAAAACTGTGATATTGTGATGGCACTTGGAATGCCAGGACCAATGAAAAAAGATAAGATGTGTGCTCATGAAGCATCAACCGGTCTTATTAATGCACAACTCATGACAAATAAACATATTCTGGAAGTATTTGTGCATGAAGATGAAGAAGAAGATCCGGTAGAACTTGCGAAACTCGCAGAAAACAGAGCACGTGAACATGCACAAAATTTAATTAAAATGATGTATCACAGAAAAGCAATGAGAAAAGAAGCTGGAACTGGAATGCGCGAAGGAAAAGAAAATGCTGGACCATTATAAAGGTGTAAAATGGAATTTGAAGTTACAGAGGAAGATAAAAAAGATACATATATTATTCTTCCAGCATATAATGAATCTACAAGAATCCAACCTGTAATTGAAGTGATTGCAAAAAAAGGATATAATATGGTTATTGTCAATGATGGTTCTTCAGATAATACTTTGGATGTTATTAAAGAATCTCAAAGAAAATATCCTAATAATATTTTCATTTACTCTCACATGATTAATCGTGGTGTTGGGGTAGCTATGCAGACAGGTTTTGATGCAGTTTTAAAATACAATCCAAAATATATTGTTAATATGGATTCTGATGGTCAACATGATGCTAATGATTTGGAAGATGTATTGGAACCATTAATAACTGGCAGAGCTCAAGCAGTAATAGGTGTTAGACCTTTAAAAGATATGCCTTTAACCAGAAACATGGCTAATGCAATAATGAATATTCTCACAAGAATATTTTACAAAGTAAATGTAAGTGATTCACAAACTGGTTTTAGAGCTATAACAATTGATGCTTTGAGAAAAATAAATATTAATGCTAGAGGATATCTTATTTCTTCTGAATTCATACGTGAAGTTAACGATAATGAAATTCCATTTGAAGAAGTTGAAATAAAAACAATTTACACTCCTGAAACTCAGGCTAAAGGAACTAATGTGGCTGTTGCATTTAAAATTTTAATTCAAATGATTAAACATCAATTTAGGTGATTAAATGTTATTTTATTCAATTATATTTCCAATTATCTCATTAATTGCTATTATCTGGCTTTTATTAAGATATTTGAAAGAAAAAGATTCTTTACTTACAGTTATTTTATGGTCTATTTTTTTAATCATTGTTAGTATATTTTCGATTTTCCCTCATGCTAGTACTACATTCGCTAAATTATTTGGTATAACTCGTGGGTTAGATTTTATAATTATAATTGTATTTGCAGTTTTAGTATACACAATTTTTAAATTATATTCGAAAATCGATAAATTAGAGGACAATATAAATAAAATAGTTAAAGAAGTAGCATTAAGCAATGAAATATCTCTTAAAGATGAAGAGGAATAGGTCATGTTATATTTTAGGGGATGTACAGCACGAGAAAAATTAAATGATATTCAAGTTGCCACTGAAAAATTATTGAAATTGGCAAATGTTGATTATTATATTTTAAATGATGAAAAATGCTGTGGATCAGTTTTACTTAGAACAGGTTTTTTTAAAGAAGCTCAAGAACAAATTAAAAAAAATATGGAAGTTTTAAAGGAGAAACTATTATCACTTCTTGTGCAGGATGTTATAAAACACTAACTGAGGATTATGATGGATTGGATGTAATTCACATTTCACAATTACTTGACGAATTAATTAAAGAAGATAAATTAAAGGTATCCAAAATTGATTTGGATGTTAATTATCATGATTCTTGTCATTTGGGAAGGCATTGCGGTGTTTTTGAGGAACCGAGAGATGTCATTAAATCTGTTGCTAATCTTGTTGAGATGAAAAATATTCGTGAGAATAGTTTATGTTGCGGTGCTGGTGGTGGTGTAAAATCAGCTTATCCGGAAATTGCAAATCAAATGGCAAAATCAAGAATCGCACAGGCAAAAGAAACAGGTTGTAATACATTGGTAACTCAATGTCCTTTCTGTAAACTTAATTTAGAAAATGATGATTTGGAAGTACTTGATTTAACTGAATTTTTAGTTAAATATGGTGGTTTAGATGAAAAATAGTGAACTTGAAACAATGAGAAAATCATTTAATACAGTTAAAAATAGATCAAATACGCTTAAAGAATCACCAGCTGCTAAAAGATTAATTTCAAGAGGCCGTGAAATCAAAAGATATTCAATTGAGAATAATGAGGAATTAATTAATCAGGTTTGCGAGTCATTTAAACGTAACGGTATTGATTTTAAAATGGCTGAAACTGTGGAAGATGCTTTAAATATTATTGATGATTTGCTCATTGAGTATGACTGTAATACGATTGCAAAAGCTAAATCTAATACTTTAGGTGAAATAAAACTTAAAGAACATTTATCTAATAAACATGTTGATATTGTTGAAACTGATCTTGGAGATAGGATTTTACAACTTAAAAAAACTGATAACAAACCGGTTCATCCAACTGGCCCTGCTTCACATTTAAATGTTGATAATATTGCTGAAATTGTAAATGAATCGTTAGATGTTAATGTTGATCCGGTTCCAAGAGAAATCATGGAAACTGTAAGGCAAGATGTGTTAAAACGTTTAGAAAATGCGAATGTAGGTATAAGTGGTGCTAATGCAATATCCTCTGAAGAAGGTTCACTTGTGATGGTGCATAATGAGGGTAATATTTCAATAGTTTCACTAAAAGATTTGCATATAATTGTGGCTGGAATTGATAAAATAGTACCTACATTGGAAGATGCAATTTCTATTGTAAAACTTGAAACAATATTTGCCACTGGAAACTATGTAACATCCTATATAAATGTAATTTCAGGACCATCAAAAACAGCAGATATTGAGAAAAAACTCTTAAAAAATATGTATGGTGCTGAGAGGGTGGTTGTTATTTTACTTGATAATGGGAGAAGTGATGCAACTCCTGAATGCCTTTATTGTATTGGTTGTGGAAACTGTGTTGTTCACTGTCCAGTTTATAATGCTATTGGAAATGAATTTGGTTTTAATAATTATTTAGGTGGTCGGGGGGTTGCAATGTCAAAATTTATTGAAGATGATGAGACATGTTACAATTCAGGGTTATATATGTGTACATTATGTGGATTATGTACCTTAAATTGTCCTGTTGATATTCCAACCAATGAAATTATTGAAAACATGAGAAAATCATCCTCTGACGCTGGTTTTTATCCGAAAGCTCATGGAATTATAAAAGATAATGTTTTTCATAATGATTCTCCATATTAATTTTTAAAATACTCTTTTTTTAGTATATTTTTTTTAAAAAACAATTAATATTATATGTAATAAAATAGTAATATTAATATATTATAATATAATATTGGAGGAAATTTATGCTTCTATTAATAAGTCCTATAAATCGTGAAGAAGCTCTTGAATCTATTAAAGGTGGAGCAGACATTGTTGATGTAAAAAATCCTAAAGAAGGTTCTTTAGGTGCTAATTTCCCTTGGGTAATAAAGGAAATTAGGGAGTTAACTCCTAAAGATAAGCTTGTAAGTGCTACTTTAGGTGATGTGCCTTACAAACCAGGTACTGTTTCTCTTGCAGCAATGGGAG